>DATKVA010000107.1:0-21163 GCA_035530315.1 Rhodanobacter sp.
GTTTCCTCCCCGAGCAGCCGGTAACCGCGCAGTGCATAGCCG
The DNA here is from genome assembly GCA_035530315.1 of Rhodanobacter sp. Lineage (GTDB taxonomy): Bacteria > Pseudomonadota > Gammaproteobacteria > Xanthomonadales > Rhodanobacteraceae > Rhodanobacter. Next base: position 43 of record DATKVA010000107.1, read on the forward strand.
GTGCCGCCCAGCAGCAGGGCCAGCGCCAGGGCGAGCAGGCACAGCAGCGCGCGCCAGCTGGCGGCGAGTCGGCGACCGCCCAGCAGATGCTGCCGCAGCACGACCAGCTGTACCAGTGCGACCAGCAGCAACACCGCCGCCAGCACCAGCAGCACAGTCATTGGCATGCGCAGCCATGTAGCCCAGTCCATTGCCTGTCTCCTCGCCGCGCCGGTGCGCGATCTGTCGGTGCATCATAACGGTGGCGGACGCGCCGGCATCGCTATACTGCTGCTGTCCCAATGGAATCCTGCCATGCGCCGATCGCTCCTGTTGCTGCCGTTTTGCCTGATGGCCACCGTACTGGCCGGCTGTGGCCAGAAGGGCCCGCTGGTGCTGCCGACCCGACCCGCACCGACCACCACGGCGACCACGCCGGCCGCCCCGGCGAGCGCCGCCAGCAGCGCTGTGCCGTATGGCAGCCAGCCCTGACCGGCTGCGCCGAGCATGTCCTTGCGCTTCTCGAAAATGCACGGCATCGGCAACGACTTCGTCGTGCTGGACTGCCGGCATGGCGACTTTCCCCTGAACCCCGCGCAGATCCGCGCGCTGGCCGACCGCCACACCGGGGTGGGCTTCGACCAGTTGCTGAGCGTGGAGTCCGCGCGCGACCCGGCCTGCGCGTTCTACTACGGCATCTGGAATGCCGATGGCACGCCGTCGGGGCAGTGCGGCAATGGCGTGCGTTGCGTGGCGGCATGGTTGCATCGTGCCGGGGCGCTGGCACTCGGCGACAGCGTGCAGATCGAGAGCCCGTCCGGCCCGGTGACCGTGCGCCTGCTGGGCGCGAACGAGGTCGCGGTGGACATGGGTGAACCGCTCTTCGAGCCGGCACGGATTCCCTTTTCCGCCGGACAGGTGGCGGACCGCTACCGCATCGACGTGGGCGGCGACGCGCTGGAAATCGGCGCCGTCTCGATGGGCAATCCGCATGCGGTGGTACCCATTTCCGATTTGGCAATCCCCGATCTGACGGCCGCCGAACTGCAGCGTCTGGGCCCGCAGCTGTCCGGCCACGAACGTTTCCCGCAGGGCGCCAATGCCGGCTTCGTGCAGTTGCTCGATCGCAACCATCTGCGGCTGCGCGTGCACGAGCGCGGCGCCGGCTGGACGCAGGCCTGCGGCACCGGGGCCTGCGCCGCGATGGCGGTGCTGCACCAGCGCGGTGAAGTCGACGACCGCGTACAGGTGGACTTGCCCGGCGGCACGCTGCAGATCGACTGGGCCGGCCCCGGCCGATCCTTGTGGATGACCGGGCCGGCCGCGTTCGTTTTCGAGGGCGAATGGGCGGTTCCTGCCCTCCCGAACGGAAATTCGGGTTGAAGCGCGCGCACGTCCATCGCACACTCCAGCGGCAAGGCGCGCCCTTTCCGCACGCCGCCCATCGTTTCGGGGACATCCGCGCATGACCGCCACTCTACTCGATGACGCCACCCAGGCCCGCGTGGTCGCTGCCTACCTGAAGCACCACCCGCAGTTCCTTACCGAATATCCGGAGCTGGCCGCACAATTGACGATACCGCGCGAGCAAGGCCCGGTGGCTTCGCTGGCGGCCTATCAACTGCACAGCCTGCGCGAGCGGAACGCCGAACTGGAGCGTCGTCTGGCCGAGCTGATCGCGATCGCCGCCGAGAACGAGCGCCTGATGGAGCGGGTGCATTCGCTCACCGTGGCGCTGCTGCGCGCCAACACCATGGAGGTGACCGCGCGCAGCGTGATCGCCAAGCTCAGCGCCGATTTCCATACCGAGGAAGTTCGGCTGGTGCTGTTCGGCGATCAGCCGCAATTGCCGCGCACCGACTGGCTGCAGCAGATCGCCGGCGGCGCCGGCGCGCTGCCCGAATTCGCCGACTTCCTGCATCAGAACGAACCGGTTTCCGGACGGCTGTCCGCCGACAAGCTCGACCGCCTGTTCGGCGCGAAAGCCGTGACGATCCGCTCGGTCGCATTGATGCGTCTGGGCGACGCCGGCATGCTGGCCATCGGCAGCGGCGATCCGGACCGCTTCCAGCCCGGCATGGGCACGCTGTTCCTGAAGATGATCGCCGCGACGATCACCGCCGCACTGGCTCGCTCACGGGACATGTCCTGAGCCAGCCATGACGCCCGCGTCCCGGATCGACGACTGGCTCGCCCGCCTTGCCGGCGAGCGGCATGCATCACCGCACACGGTCGCCGCCTACCGCCGCGATCTGGCCAAGCTGCTGCAATTCATGCGGGCGCAGCAGCTGGCGTCGTTCGACGCGCTCGACGCCAACCTGATGCGTACGTTCATCGCCGCCGAACATCGCGCCGGCCTGGCGCCGAAAAGCCTGCAGCGCCTGCTGTCCTCCTGCCGCAGCCTGTTCCGCCAACTCAGCCGCGAAGGCCTGCTGGCACACGATCCGCTGCTTGGGGTACGCGGCCCGAAAGTGCGCCGCAAACTGCCGCAGGTGCTGGATGTGGACGAAGCCGGCGCCCTGGTCGAGACCGACAGCGGCGGCAAGCTGGCCGTGCGCGATCGCGCGATGCTGGAGCTGTTCTATTCCAGCGGCCTGCGCCTGTCCGAACTGGTCGGCCTGCGCTGGCTCGACCTGGATCTGGACGGCGGCGAAGTGCGCGTGCTGGGCAAGGGCAGCAAGACCCGCATCGTGCCGGTCGGCCGCCACGCGATCGCCGCACTGCGCGCACTGGGTGCGGAAACCGGCATGCAGGCGGACAGGCCGATCTTCCGCGGCCGCGGCGGCGCGCCGATCAATCCGCGCACGGTGCAGTTGCGCCTGAAGACGCTGGCGCTGCAGCAGGGCATCCCCAAGCACATCCATCCGCATCTGCTACGCCACACGTTCGCCAGCCACATGCTGGAATCCTCCGGCGACCTGCGCGCGGTGCAGGAACTGCTCGGTCATGCCGACATCGCCACCACGCAGATCTACACCCACCTGGATTTCCAGCACCTGGCCAAGGTCTACGATGCCGCGCATCCGCGGGCGCGGCGCAAATGACCACTACCCGGCAGGCGACTGCATGAACCTGATCGCCAAATCGCTGGTCGGCGCGCTGATGGTCCTGCTGATCGGGCTGCTGGCACGCACCCGCAACTACTACATCGCCGGCCTGCTGCCGCTGTTTCCCACCTTCGCGCTGATGGCCCATTACATCGTCGGCAGTGAACGTGGCACGGCTGAGCTCAAGGCCACCATCGTGTTCGGCATGTGGGCGGTGGTGCCGTATCTGGCCTACCTGCTGGCGCTGTACTGGCTGGTCGACCGGCTGCGTCTGGTGCCGGCGCTGGCCGGCGCGCTGCTGGTGTGGTGCGTGGTCGCCGCCGCCGCCGTGCTGCTGTGGAACCGCCGCTGAGGCTTGGATTCGCACCGGCGCGGCCCCACCTATGGCGGGTCCATCGCACGCGGAGTTTTCCATGGAAGCATTTCACGCCACCACCATCGTCTGCGTGCGCCGCGAAGGCCGCGTGGTGATCGGCAGCGATGGCCAGGTCACGCTGGGCAACACGGTGATGAAGGCCAATGCGTGCAAGGTGCGCCGGCTCGGCAAGGGCGACGTGATCGGCGGGTTTGCCGGCGCTACCGCCGACGCGTTCACGCTGTTCGAGCTGTTCGAGGAAAAGCTGTCCAAGTACAGCGCCAACCTTACCCGCGCCGCGGTCGAGATGGCCAAGGAATGGCGTACCGATCGCCGCCTCGGCAAGCTCGAGGCGATGCTGGCGGTGGCCGACAAGGACGCGTCACTGCTGATCTCGGGCAATGGCGACGTGCTGGAACCCGAGCACGGCCTGCTCGCGATCGGTTCCGGCGGCCCGTTTGCGCAGTCGGCCGCGCTGGCGCTGATGGAAAACACCGAACTGGATGCGCGCACGATTGTCGAAAAGGCGCTGAAGATCGCCGCCGACATCTGCATCTACACCAATCACAACGTGTCGATCGAAGAGCTGTGAATCGGGGACCAGCGACCGGGGACCGGCACGTCTTGAATCCCTCGCTCGCCTGATCCGCCTCCGCGTCGCCGTTTACCATTCGCCAGCAACCGCCCGGCTCCTGCCGGTCCCCTGTCCCCGGTCCCAAAAAAATGTCCGAACTCACCCCCCGCGAAATCGTCACCGAACTCGACCGCTACATCATCGGCCAGCACGACGCCAAGCGTGCCGTGGCGGTGGCGCTGCGCAGCCGCTGGCGACGCATGCAGCTGGAGCCGGGCATGCGCGAGGAAGTGACGCCGAAGAACATCCTGATGATCGGCCCCACCGGCGTGGGCAAGACCGAGATCGCGCGCCGTCTGGCCACGCTGGCCAACGCGCCGTTCGTGAAGGTCGAGGCGACCAAGTTCACCGAGGTCGGCTACGTCGGCAAGGACGTCGAATCGATCATCCGCGACCTCGCCGACGTGGCGTACAAGCTCACCCGCGAGCAGGCGATCAAGCGCGTGCGCACGCAGGCCGAGGACCGCGCCGAGGATCGCATCCTCGACGCGCTGCTGCCGCGCCGGCAGGTGCCGACCGACTGGAGCCACGATGCGCCGGCCCCGGCGATCGACAGCGACACCCGCCAGAAACTGCGCAAGCAACTGCGCGAAGGCAGCCTGGACGAGCGCGAGATCGAGCTGGATTTCGCCATGAACGTGGGCGTGGAGATCATGTCGCCGCCCGGCATGGAGGAGATGGGCCAGCAGCTGCGGCAGATGTTCCAGAACCTTGGCGGCGCCAAGAGCCAACAGCGGAAACTGGCGATCAAGCTGGCGCGGCCGCTGCTGATCGACGAGGAGGCCGGCAAGCTGCTCAACGACGAGGAGCTGCGCGCGCAGGCGATGGAGGCAGCCGAGCAGAACGGCATCGTGTTCATCGACGAGATCGACAAGGTCGCGCAGCGCGGCGACCATGGCCACGCCGGGGTCAGCCGCGAGGGCGTGCAGCGCGATCTGCTGCCGCTGGTCGAGGGCTCCACGGTGTCCACCAAATACGGTCCGATCAAGACCGACCACATGCTGTTCATCGCCTCCGGCGCGTTCTCGCTGGCCAAGCCGTCCGACCTGATCCCGGAACTGCAGGGCCGATTGCCGATCCGGGTCGAGCTGTCGGCGCTGAGCGTGGACGACTTCAAGCGCATCCTGCGCGAGCCGCACAACGCACTGACCAAGCAATACACGGCCCTGCTCGCCACCGAGGGCGTCGGCCTTGAATTCGCCGACAGCGGCATCGACCGGCTGGCCGAGGTGGCGTTCCAGGTGAACGAACGCACCGAGAACATCGGCGCGCGCCGGCTGCATACGGTGATGGAGCGCCTGCTGGAGAAGATTTCCTACGAAGCTGCAGACAAATCCGGCGAAAAATACATGATCGACGCCGAACATGTCGATAACAGCCTTGGCAGCCTGGTCGCCAACGAAGACCTCAGCCGCTACATTCTGTAAACAAGCCGGACCGCCCGATCTGCTAAAATCTCCGCCGTGAGCAACATCATTGAATTGAAAACCACCGGCCAGCGTGCCCAGCTGCGGGAAGCGCAGCAGAAGCAGACCCTGGTGCGGCTGTGGCGCGAAGAGCTTGAACACGGCAGCTTCTGCGGTTACGTGGGCGGTGTCGGGCGTGAATTCTTCCTGCTGTGGGTGGTCGGCGACGGCATCACCTACGACGGCATGTACGTGATGCGCCACCGCGACGTCTCCGAGCTGGAGGCGCCGGACAAGCACCACGCTTTCTTCGAGAAGGCGCTGGCGCTGAAACAGATCCTGCCGCGCCCGCCGCGCGGCTTCCCGCTGGACACTATCCGTGAAGTGATCCAGGCCGCCGGTGCGCAGTCGGCGGTGATCGGCGTGCACGTGAACAGCGAGGACGACTCCGAGGTCTGCTACATCGGCCGGCTGTCCAGCGTCGACGAGGACGGGTTCTACCTGCAGGAACTCAGTCCCGATGCGGAGTGGATGCTTGAAGCCTCGTTCTTCACCTGGGACGAGGTATCCACCGTCAGCATGGAGGACGGCTATGCGCTGTCCCTGCTGGCCGTGGCCGGCGCCGCGCCGGCACTGGAACCGGGCGACTCCGGCATCGGTCGCGCGCCGTCTCCCTGACATCCCCCTGTGGGAGTGGCTTCAACCGCGATAGCCCGCAAGAAAATCCCGAAACCCCGCTTCCGGCCCGTCGTCCCGGCGCCGCTCATCTCCCAAGCCCCGACATATGGATACCGCTCGCGGGCGATGTTGTTGTTTTGATTTTCCCTACCCAGACATCAAAGCAACAGCATCGCCCGCGAGCGGGCTCCTACAAGCGCTGCGCCAACATGTAAGCTCTCCGGATTCACGCTGAAAGTCCGCAACCGGGGAGTGCCCATGACACGCATCGTCGTCGTCGGCAGCATCAACATGGATCTGGTCACGCAGGCGCCGCGCTTCCCCGGCCCCGGCGAAACCCTGCTCGGCGAGCGCTTTTTCACCATGCCCGGCGGCAAGGGCGCCAATCAGGCAGTGGCCGCGGCAAGGCTGGGCGCCGAGGTGGCGCTGATCGGCGCCATTGGCGACGACGGCTTCGGCCAGCGGCTGCAGCGCGGGCTGGTCGACGAAGGCATCGCCCTGGACCATCTGCAGACGCTGCGCGATGTCGCCAGCGGCACCGCCTCGATTACCGTGGCGCAGGGCGAGAACCAGATCATCGTGGTCCCCGCGGCAAACGCGAGGGTCAGCCCGGCCCAAGTGGAACGCGCACAGGCGCTGATCGCCCGTACCGATGCCGTGCTGGTGCAGCTGGAGATCCCGCTGGAAACGGTGGAGGCCACGGTGCGGCTGTGCCATCGGCTTGGCGTGCCGGTGATCCTCAACCCGGCGCCGCCCCAGCCGCTGCCCGCCGCGTGGCTGCAGCTGGTGCGCTACGTCACCCCCAACCAGCACGAGCTGGCGGCGCTGCTGGGCGCCGATCCGCACGAGGATTTCCGCGACCTGATGCAACGCGCACCGTGCCCGGTCGTGCTCACCCGCGGCAGCGAAGGCGCGTGGTATCGCGAACAGGCCGAGCCGATCCACCAGCCAGGATTCAAGGTTGCAGCCGTCGACAGCACCGGCGCCGGCGACACCTTCAATGCCGCCCTCGCCGTCTTCCTGCACGAAGGCCTGCCGCAAGCCGTCCGCAAGGCCTGCGCCGCCGGCGCGCTGTCGGTCGGCAAGCTCGGCGCACAGACCGGCATGCCGGACCGCAGAGAGCTCGACGCGTTGCTGGCGCACGCCATCGATTGAGTTTGCGTGCCGCAAGTTTGTCCGCTGCTCTTTCACCGAACGCGGTGGACAACGCTTCCCGGTCGCCATACCCGAGAACCCCGGCCAGGGAGCACAAGCCAGGACGCGGGTGGGCCGGCCGGGCGGCCGGACGTCCATTCGACGCGACTCCGCCTGGGACATTCCGGCGGGCAAGCGTCAGGCCCGGCGCATGATCCTGCATCGCTTGACAGCCGGAAACAGTGAGGTGTATAGCTTCCGCGCGTAAAGGGGAGAAATCCATGACATCGTGGCACCCTGTCCGCCACAGCGAGTCGCCGGTTTTCGTTGCCGCTGCATCGGCAGTGCCGCTCATGTCGATGAGCGGCACTGCCGGCGATGTTGAAGATAGTTCATCCCCGAAAACCCCTCGTGCCGCCCGGATCGTTCGCCCATCACCGGGGTATCCGCCGCGCGCCGCCGCAACCCGCTCTCATTCAGCACCCTTTGCCGCTTCCCTCCACCCGGTCACTGCCCGGGCGCCCGGATGAATGCCTGCGACCGGCCATTTGAAGGTGGCTCGCCGCAGGGTTGACGAGACGTGTGATGACACGTCCGACTCGATGAGGTCAGCCAAGATGAAATCAGCCATGAAGGGGTACCTGTTTCGCGGCGGCGTCTGCGTGCTCGCCATGTTGCTGGCAACAGCGGTGGCGGCGGCGGAGCTGCAACCCGCTCCGGTGCATTTCTCGACCCAATACGGCTCGATGAGCTTTCCGGCCAGTTTTCCGGCCGGCACCACGCTCACCATCACCCAGTGGAGCCATTTCGTGCCGCGTTACGACAAGTGGTTCGACCAGTATGCGCAGGACTGGGGCAAGCACAACAACGTCAAGGTGACGGTGCAGCACATCAACCTGGGGGATCTGGTGCCGACCCTGGCGGCATCGATCGCCGCCGGCAAGGGCTCCACGCTGATCGAGACCATTTCAACGCCCGCTTCGTTCATCGAAGGCTTGCAGGATCTGGCCGACGTCAACCACGCGGCGCAGCAGGCCTTCGGCAAGCAGGAAGCCGTGTGCACCAGCCAGAGCTATCTGCCGATCAAGAACCTCTGGTACGGCTATTGCCACGGCTGGGTACCGGATCCGGGGGATTACCGGATATCGCTGTGGAAGGAAGCGGGCTACCCGAATGGCCCCAGGAGCTATGCCGACCTGTATGCCGGCGGCGTGAAGATCTTCCAGAAGACCGGTATTCCGGTAGGTGTCGGCATGTCGCCGGAACTGGATTCCGAATTCTATGCCCGTTCGCTGATCTGGTCGTATGGCGGTTCGGTGTTCGACAAGTGCGGCAACGTGGCACTGGACTCGCCGCAGGTGATCAAGGCCGTCGAATTCCAGACGAAGCTGTTCAAGAACGCCGAAACCCCCGAGGTATTCAGCTGGAATCCCGCCTCGAACAACCAGGCCTTCGTCTCGGGTCAGGCGTCCTATATCCAGAATTCCATCTCGTTCTACCGTACTGCCCAGCAATCCAATGCAAAAAATGCTGCGGATACCGGCTTCAGCCCCGGTCTCAAGGGGCCGGGCGGCGAGGTGCACCAGACCTCGCACGTATGGCTCATCTACGTGTTGCCGAAGTACGTGACCGATCACGAGCAGACGCTGGCGGCCAAGAAGTTCCTGCTGGATCTCACCGCCAACTACAGCTGGGCCACCCGCGAGAGCGAGCTGTACAACTTCCCTGCCTTCCCCAAGACCGTGCCGCAACTGTGGGCGCACAACGGCTGGCTGGAGCATGACGCGAGTTCGATCCCGACCGACAAGCTCGAGGTGCTGCGCAATGCGGCCGAATGGACCGCGTGGCCCGGCTACCCCGGTTTCGCCAACCCGGCGGCGAGCGAGGTCTATAACACGCACCTGCTGTCCACCATGATGGCGCAAGCGGCGCTCGGCAAGAAAACGCCGGCGCAGGCGGTCAAGGACACGGCGGCGCAGGTCGCCAGCATCGTCGCCAAGTGGAAGGCAAAGGGCTACATCGGTTGTCCGGCCAAGTGAACCAGCGGGGGCTGAGGATATGACTCATGGCGACGCTTGAACTGCGGGGAATAAAAAAGCATTACGGCAGCATCCACGCAGTGAACGGCGTCGACGTTGTGGTGGCGGAAGGTGAGTTTCTGGCGATCCTGGGCCCTTCCGGCTGCGGGAAGACCACGCTCATGCGCATGATTGCCGGCCTGGAAATGCCCAGCGAAGGCGAGATCCTGATCGGCGGCAAGCCGGTCACGCACCTGCCGCCGCGCGCCCGCAACGTATCGATGGTGTTCCAGAGTTACGCGCTGTATCCGAACATGACGGTGGCCAAAAACATCGCCTTTCCGCTCAAGACCCGCGGCATGCCGCAGGCCGAGCGCGATGCCAAGGTCGCATGGGCCGTCGGCATCATGGGCATCGGGCATCTGCTGCATCGCCGGCCAGCGCGGCTGTCCGGCGGCGAGAAGCAGAAAGTGGCGCTGGCGCGTGCGCTGGTTCGCAATCCGGCGCTTTTCATCTTCGACGAACCACTGAGTTCGCTGGATGCGCAGGTGCGTACCATGGCGCGCGGCGAGCTGCGCCAGTTGCACGATCGCACCGGCGTCACCACCGTCTATGTCACCCACGATCAGCTCGAAGCGCTCGGCATGGGCGACCGCATCGCCATCATGCAGCATGGCCGGGTGCACCAGCTCGGCACGCCGCAGGAGCTGTACGACGATCCGGCCGACACCTTCGTGGCTGCGTTTCTCGGCGCACCGCCGATGAACATGCTGGAGCGGGACGGGCGCATCGTGGGGTTTCGCGCCGAATACCTGTTGCCCAGCACTTCACCGGCTGCCGCGCAGGACGATGCACTGAGCTTGCGCATGCATATCTCGCAACTGGAATTTCTAGGTGCCGAGTGGCTGGTGTACGGCGAAATCGAAAACGCTGCCACGCCACAGAAGTTGCTCGCCAAGGTGCCGCCGGCGGTAGCCGCCACGCTGCGCGTCGATGAGCAGCGCGAGTTCACGGTGGCACGTTCACGACTGCGCTATTTCGATCCCACCACCGGTCTGCGGGTGCGCGATGAGCGAGGCTGAAGCAAGTTCGCGCGTCGGCCTGGGCGATCGCGACCACATGCTGGGCTGGCTCATGCTGGGCCCCTCGCTGATATACATTGCCGCGCTGGTGGGCCTGCCGTTTTTCCTGGCCATCGCCCTCAGTGTGACGTCCGCCACGGTCGGCGATCCGAGCATCCACGGTTTCGTCGGCCTGGGCAACTTCGTGCAGGTGCTGCACGAGTCGGCGTTCCCTCTCGCACTGCGCAACAGCGTGATCGTCACGCTGGGCACGCTGATCCTGACGCTGGTGCTGGCCACGGCGGAATCGGAGTTGCTGGTACGGGATTTCCGCGGCAAACGGCTGCTGCAGATCCTGCTGATTCTGCCCTGGGCCATGCCGGTATCGCTTGCGGCGATCGATTGGCTGTGGTTGCTGGACTCGGAATTCAGCCCGGTCGACTGGCTGCTGCGGCATATGCATCTGCTCGGCCCCGGCTCGCCGCTGGGACCGGCGAACCATCTCTACTACTACGGCAAGGAATGGCTCGGCCTCGGTGCGATCGTGATGATCAATGTGTGGCGGCTGCTGCCGTTCGCCACGATCATCGTGCTCGCCGGCCGCACCTCGATTCCGCGCGATATCTTCGAGCAAGCCCAGGTCGACGGCGCCGGATTTTTCCGCACCCTGTTTTCCATCACCTTGCCGGCGCTGTTGCCGATCCTGATGGTGGCCAGCATGTTCACCGCGCTGCTGGTGTTCGGCGACATGGCCGTCACGGCGCTCACCACCCGCGGCGGACCGGGCTACGCCACCCAGGTGCTGCCGTACTGGGCCTATCTGAAGGGCATCGACGGCGGCGCGCTCAGCGAAGGCGCGGCCGTGGCCCTGTTCATGTTTCCGGTGCTGCTGGTGGGCGCCATCCTGGCACTGCGCATGGCCTACCGCACCGACTCGCAAGGCGACCGGCCATGATGCCGGTACTGCGGCGGCTGGGGTTCTATCTGGGCCTACTGCTGTTCACGCTGTTCGCCGTTTTTCCGATCGTGTGGATGGTGATCACGGCCTTCAAGCAGGATGCGGATCTGTACGATGTCGCCAACAATCCCTTCCTGTACAACCTGCCGCCGACACTGAAGCACGTCACCTTCCTGTTCACCGGCACCAACTACCCGGTGTTCCTGTGGAACTCGCTGTTCATCGGCATCCTCGTGGTCATCATCACGCTGCTGCTGGCGGTGCCGGCTGCCTACAGTCTGTCGCGGTTGGTGGGCCACTGGGGCGAGCGCTCCGGCATTGCGATCTTTCTGGTGTACCTGATCCCGCCCACGCTGTTGTTCATCCCGCTGTACCAGATCGTCACCTTTCTCAGAGCGGCCAATACCGTGTGGGCCCTGGTGCTGGTGTACCCCACGATTACCGTGCCGTTCTGCACCTGGTTGCTGCTGGGCTTCTTCAAGTCGCTGCCGCGCGAGCTGGAAGAAGCGGCACTGATCGACGGCTGCAGCCGCTGGCAGGCTTTCGTGCGGGTGGCGCTGCCGCTGTCGCTGCCGGGCATCGCGACCTGCATCGTGTTCGCCTTCGCCCTGTCGCTGAGCGACTACATCTACGCGACGGTTTTCGTCAGTTCGGCCGCCAGCCACACGGTGAGCGCCGGCGTGCCCACCGAGCTGATCCGCGGCGACATCTATTACTGGCAGTCGCTGATGGCGGCGGCGGCCATCGTCACGATCCCGCTGGCGGTAGCCTACGGCCTGCTGTTCGACCGGCTGGTAAAGGGCTTCCAGAGCGACTCGGCCGGAAGTGAAGCCACCCCCTGAGTCAGGCCGAACAGTCCAAGCCGTCCACAAGGCTTACATTACCGCTGCACTATCCGTCGGCAAGCTCGACGCGCAAGCAGGCATACCGCAATTGGACGGAGTGCAGGCACTTCTGACACAACGAACCGAATAGCTGAAACTCAATCAGTATTCCCATGCTTCATGCGCCAGCGGCGACTTGTTGAGCAGATCGCGACGCAAGCACCAGTCGGGCAGGTATTGGTCCATGAGTGCCGCGAATCTTTCGTTGTGGTGACGCTCCATCAAGTGCACCAGCTCGTGCACGACAACGTATTCCAGGCACTGCACCGGCTTCTTGGCCAGCTCCCGAGCTGCTCGAACAGCCCGAGCAGGCGTTGCTGGGTAGCGATTTCACGCTGGCCGACGGTGCTCATTCACGCTTCCCCTGCAGTCTGAATCTGCGAGACCCGACACGCCTGGTCAGCGCGCTTTGCCGACACCGCTGCGGTAGAATAACGCTTATGAAGTCGGCCAAGACCACCATCCCAGCCACGTCCGCGCGCCTGTCCAACACGCTGGACAAGCAGGCGATCATCCGTGCAGTGGCCAGTTCCACTGCCATAGAAACGGGGCAAAGCATTGCCCGGATCGAGCGCAAGCTGCGCGCCGGCAACAGTAAGTTCAGACACGTCACGCTGGCTCGCTGAAGTCCGCTCGTCCAAGTCCACAACGCCAACTCCACGTAATGCCGCATTGGCGTGTAGTCGCCTGCAACGCCAGCCTGGATCGCCGTGAAGTAGCCTATTTTGCCGGCATCCCACGCACTGTAATCCAGCGGCCCTTGTCCAGCTTGCACGGCCATGACGTCGGCGAGCAAACGCGACAGGCGGCCGTTGCCTTCGCGGAAGGGGTGAATCAGGATGAATTCCACATGGGGGACGGCAATGGCTTCGATCAGGTCCTCGCGTTCTAGCCGGTGACAGGGCGTGAACCTCGCCAGGCAGTCACGTTCGAAAAGCGTCAGCAGGCGTGGTATCTGCGCAGCGACGGCAAAGTGGAAGCCGCCCTTGTTCATGTTGACCGACCGCTCTTGGCCGGCCCATTCGTACACATTGCCCAACCAACGCCGGTGCCAGGTTTTCAAATGAGCCAGCGTGAGTGCCTCGCTGGGCGATACGTCGGCCAGCACGGCTTCGTAGAGCTTTTGCAGCAGCATCAGCTCAAGCTCGGCCATGTCCTCCGGCGTGGTCACGCCCAGCTTGTTGCGCAGGACCCGATCGTGCGAACCGGGCTGAAAAGCACCTTGCGATTCACCCGCCTGGTAACGATTGTTCATGCGGTTCCGTCCAACGATAGTCGAATCCGACCGACAAGCGGGGCGCGGTGATCGAGGTGCCCTCGTCGCAGCTTTGCCAGAGGGATGAGTAGAGCTGGGATTTCTTGAGGGCCATGGGGTGATTCGTGGTTCTTGTGGCTGGTTTTGCATCGAGCCTGGCGAAGCAGGGCTCGATGATCTGCGTGTGTGCCTGGCGCCGTTCGAGCGACCGGGATGCGAGCCTCGATTCTTGCGGGGCCGCAGAAGCAGCGATCACTTTAAACGCGAACGCACCAGTCTGCTCCACTTGTCGGCGCAAGTTCGCTGTCGATCGGCGTGCCGACTCACGGCGGCATCGCGTCTGGCCGGGAGAACACGTCCGCCGCGTGTTCCAACCATGTCAGCTCGCTTGCCCACTGGCGGCGCTCGGCGGTCGCGCGTGTGAACAGTGCTCGGGTCTTTTCCAACACGAGCGTATAGGGTCGGCCCGTGCGCCGGGTCTCGTGTCGCACGGGTAATTCGTGGCGATCGATGAGTTGATGGATAACCTGACGCCGCTCCTTGGCGAGCGGCCACTCCAGCCGCCGTTCCGCCGGGGCGCTCAGAAACCGCGCCAGGGTTTCGCCAAGCTCACCGGTGCAGCCTGCGGGCGGCGGGATCGACCAGTCGTCGTCAGCCCGGGCGGGCTGAGCCAATCGCGTGGTGAGCGCCCGCACGCAATGCGCGTATACCGACGCAAGGCTGGGCGCGTCCGTTGCCTCCGATCCAGCGGCGTGCAGGACAGCAAGCGGTAGCTGCAACGGAAGCTCGGCGGACAACAGGGCGTCGATGATCCGGCGCTGCAGGTCGGCTCGGCGGGCGTCGCCGCAGCCACGGATCAATGCCAGCCAAGCTGGGGCCGTGCTCGCCAGCACCTGTATCCGCGTTGCCCCGCCGGTGCGCGCCTGCAGCTCGCCGACATGCGACTGCAGCCAGCGCCAACGCTCTTCCACCAGAGCGGCGGCCAGTGCCTGGCCATCCGCAACCGTCGCTGTACTCCAGGCACGGGTCAGCGCTGGCAGGGTCTGCGCCAGCCAAGTCAGTTGCCCGTCCGACGTCTGCCAGGACGTGGCCCACTGGCGCAGGCGTTCGCCGCACCAGGCCAGTCCCCGGCGATCGAGCAACTGCACGAACCAAGGAGCCATCTCCTCCGCCAGTTGTTGCAGGGAAAACGGCTCAAGCAACGCGGTAGCGGTATCCGCATCGTCGAGTGCCGTGGCAACGGGCAAGGTGGCGTCGAGCAACGCGGTGCCATCCGCACCGATTGCGACACCCTTCCAGAAAGGCAGCAGGCGCCGCGCCCATTCCAGCGCTTGCGCCGGTTCGCCAGCCTCGAACCGGCCGGCGATCTGCGCGATGGCCCAGCGCGGCGACTGCCGGGCGCGGATGACGAAGGCACGTTCGCGCGGCCACATCACCACGGCGGCGCGGTGATACCAACGATCGACCGTGTTGCCGTAGTTGCCCATGTAGCCTTCATGCTCGGAGCGGAACGGTGTGCAATCGGCCGAGGAACGGGTGAAGCACAGTTCGCCATGGGCAACACCGTTGGCGTCCGAGGCCAGTTCACTGCCATCCGGGGCGATCCAGTGTCGCAGTTCGATATCGCTGTCGATCAGTTCCCCCAGGGCCAGATCGCCCGCCTCGTCGTCAGCTTGCTCTTCGTCGTCCTCCGCATAGTCCCAATGACCGCGGTCCTGATAGTCGTCCTCGGCCGACCAGGTTTCATGCACGTCGGCCAGCACCAGGAAGATCTCCGCATCCAGCCGTTCGGCCGCACGCCGCAGCGCCGCCGCACGTGTCGCATCGACGCCCTTGAGGCGCGCCCAGGACAGGCCGCTTTGCGTGTACTCGTGATCGAGCAGATAGACAAGGCGATCCGGCGGCTCGCCGGCACTGTCGCCCGTCCAGCGTGATGGCGCCGGCGTCTGCCAGAAGTCGGTCACGGTAGCGGCGAGGTTGGCGATGTCCTGCGCCGGTACCTCGTCGGTCTGCGCCCCGCCCTGCATGATCAGGTTGTAGGTCAGCACGACGCGATAGCCCTGCTTGACCGGACGGACTTCATGATGGCAATCGGCATAGAACGCGATCATGCCCAACCGACTGGCCGAACTGCGCGAACGCAGCGTCTGGCCCTGGTGCGACACGACGAACTCACCGCCGGTGAAGCGCGACGGCAGGGTAACGACCAGCGTGCCCAGCATGCCGTCGGTCTTCTCCGAATCCTGGTGCACGGCGAAGAACTGGCCCGGTGCATAGACCAGCAGGTTGTGCAGTTCGGCCTTGAAGCGGGCGCCTGGCGGCACACCCAGGTCGCGCCGGACGCGCTCCAGCGCCCGCTCGAGCACGGACTGCCAGTGCGGCGAATCGAAGCGAATACGGCTGGCCGGGATCTCCCAGGTATCGCGCACGCGCGGATCGAGGCGCGTCTGATCCTTGTAACCATGCATGGCCGGTTGCGCCGCCGCGCACAACTGGTGCGCCGTATGGATCGTCACCGGCAGCGGCACCTCACCCACCGCTTCGATGTGCAGTTGCGGATCGGCCTCGACGGCAAAACGCGTCGCGAAAGCGCCGCTCGCACCGAGAGCAGCGAGCCGCTGGGAAAGGGCTTGGGCGGCAGCGTTCATAAGGCGTTCCTTGAGACGTCACGGGTTGCGGATGGTGCTGTTCCAGAGAGGGATTCGGCTTTGATGTTCCGGGCACTGGCATCCGCCCGCCATAATATCGAGCCTATTTCCCGATGCAGAAGGTCCCATGGTTACCTAACACCATGTATTAAAGCGTCTTTTCAAGAAGGTTACTGGTCTCGTGGGGCCAGGCGTGGGGCCAATTCTTGATCTTCAGCCTACTTACGGAATGGTGGTCGGCCGGCGCTGATCTATATGTCGTGCCCCTGGGTTCCTCTTCGCCTGGATCGATCGCCAGTTCCAGCGCCATGGCCCACTGCTGTTGCCCAGCAACCCGTCCACTAAGGCGCTGGTCTATGCGGCGAGCATCCCATGAGGTGTTCCTCACCGATCCGAACCTGCCGATCGATAGCGACCATCTGGGAATGCGCGCTGCGGGCGATGCCGATCGGGCCGCAAGAGATGGAATTTTTGCTTGAC
The DNA here is from genome assembly GCA_035530315.1 of Rhodanobacter sp. Lineage (GTDB taxonomy): Bacteria > Pseudomonadota > Gammaproteobacteria > Xanthomonadales > Rhodanobacteraceae > Rhodanobacter. The sequence continues at coordinate 16,580 of DATKVA010000107.1, forward strand.
GCGGCGGGGAACCAAATTCGTCGGCGGAGGCGCTGATTATCCGTAATGGACTTGATTTGGAGTTTTTAGCCGGAAAAACCTGCTTGAGAGGGGGTTGGCCGGGCCAAAGTTTTTCCGGGGAGGCTGCAAACTGGTTGCACCGTCAGATTTGCTGACAAGCCGAGGTCGTGAAATGCAAAAGACAACGCAAATCCTCCGTCTCCACCAAGTGATTGACCGCACGGGGCTGAAGAAAAGCACAATTTACCTGCGTATGAAGAGCAAGGAGTTCCCCCAGAGGAGGAAAATTTCTGTCCGCGCCGTGGGCTGGCTTGAGGACGAGATTGAGGAGTACCTCAGGAGGATTCGATAATGGATCCTACGGAACGATCTCGGAAGATTTCCGAACTCAAGCTTATCGTCACATCTGTGCGATCAAGTCTCGAAGACTACGCCGATGTGATGTGGCACCTCCAAGATGAATTTCAGGCCGAGCGTCGGGCAATTCTTGCTGCGGTGAAGCGGCAGCAAGGTCGCTCGCAGACCTCCAACCTTCTCCTGTGCATCCGCAGCCGATCTGACAGGACTTTGGGAGCACCAACGGCGGACTGGAAGTGCATTAAAGCCCGCGGCCACCGGGTAGTCCGCGCCAAAACGACCATGGCTGGTAAACGTCGCTGGCGCATTCGACCGGCGGATGGATCCGCTAGTAAGGTAAATATTTTCAGCAATACAATTCCAAAAAATCGGAAGTTTGGGTGGCGCACGGCGGATTTAAGACGTTACGCGCACCCGTGTGAGTTTGATCTCGTAGTAACCACCGAGGCAAGGCTTGAGCCGCTGCGGAAGCAAGTCGCCGCCCTCACGCTCACCGGTACGCGCGCCCTCCAGTCGCTGTATCAACATGAGCGCGCGCTGCGTGCAGATGCCGGCAACGTCTGCAGTGCGCGTCCGGCTTCGCCAACGTCCGTGGTCAAAGGCACGCCGGAAAGCTGTACGTCGACGCAGAAGGCGGATCCTCCTCAGTTACGCAAGCCAAGACAGAACCCGACACCAATTTGGCCGGCGTCGTACGAGATCGTCCAGGGCCCGGACGAATCCGCCGTCGCTCCGCATGCACCACCTCAGTTCAGGAGGCCCCTGTGACCATCTTGAGTGAGGAAAAGATCGCGCTTGGCTCTGATCCGGAGGAACTACCCTCCCCGCTACCCGCTGTGCCGACATTTGACTCGAAGATGCTGCCGGCGTCGGTACGGGAGTGGTGCCTCGATAGCGCCGAGGGACTTCAGGTCCCTCTCGACTTCGTCGCTGTACCCGCGATGGTGGCGTTGGCTGGCGCTATCGGCCGCAGTGTCGGCATAGCAATGAAGCGGCATGACCACTGGCACGAGCTTCCGATTCTATGGGGCTGTGTCATCGGTCGCCCGAGTTCGGGCAAAAGCCCAGCTTTAGGGCCCGCAAGACGAATGCTGGAGCGTTTGGCCAGCCAGGAACGTACAGCCCACGAGGCAGCCATGCGCGAACACGAGGGGCGCAACATGATTGCGGATGCGACCCGCGCAAACGCCAAAAGGACGATTCAAAAGGCGCTGGCGAAGGGTGACCTACGTGCTGCTGAGTCTGCCGCCGACGCGGCCTGGTTCGACGAGGAACTACCAACCGAGCCGCGTCTGGTGGTCAACGATACGACTGTTGAAAAACTTGGCGAGTTGCTTAACAAGAACCCGCGCGGTCTGGTGCAATTGCGCGACGAGTTATCCGGTTGGCTCGTAAATATCGATCGGGAAGGGCGGGAGGGGGAGCGTGAATTCTGGTTGGAATGCTGGAACGGTAGTGGCTCGTTCACAGTGGATCGGATTGGGCGTGGCACCATACGCATTGAGGCCTGCGCCATGTGCATTCTGGGCGGTATGCAACCAGGCAAGCTGGCTGAGTATGTGCACGGTGCGATCCGCGGAGGTTTCAGCGATGACGGTCTAATCCAGCGGTTTCAGCTCGCCGTCTATCCCGACCTGTCTGCAAATTGGAGCTACACCGACCGTGGGGTCGATCCCGCATCGGAGGCGCGTGCATGGGCAACATTCCAGCGACTACGCGCGCTTGATCTGGACACCATTGGCGCTGAACGGGTTGATGGTATCGAGGTGCCATTCTTACGGTTTAGCGACGAAGCACAAAACTTGCTGATTCAATGGACGACTGACCTGATGCATCGGTTGCGCTCGGGCGAGGAGCCGGTGTGGATGGAGTCGCATCTGTCAAAATTTCGGTCGTTGGCTGGACGGCTGGCGTTGGTGCTCCATCTGGCTGACGATGGCAAAGGGCCCGTATTGATCGACACATTAGCCACCGCTTTGCAGTGGTGTAAATATCTGGAAGGCCACGCGCGGCGAGTCTATGCACCAGCCATCGACAACGGTCTGACCGCGGCACACTTGATCCTGAAGAAGCGCAACAAACTGGGCGAAAAGTTCACCGCGCGAGATGTCCAGCGACACGCCTGGGCCGGACTGAGCGACCGCGACATGATTGCCAAAGGGTTGGAATTGCTGGTGGAGTACAACCACCTTGCCGAATCCACCGAACGGACTGTAGGGCGACCCTCCGTAGTGTATGCATGGAGGGTGACGGTGTGAGTTCGCATGCGCCACTCGCCACATGGTACGACCTGAACATTCTAAGTGTATCTGGGAGACCCACTGACAAAACCGACGAAAGTCATTTCGTCAGTTTTGTCAGTGGGCGGCGCGACTTGTTTGGAAAACCTTATAAGCACGCAAGAAACACACGGTGATTGTCAGTCGTGGACGCCTAGGTGGCGGAGTGTTCCCCATGGGGTCAGTCTGCCGCCATCTAAGTAGATAATTGGCGGCGGAGTGACCTGCTTTTTCGCAGACCCGTTGCCAAAATGTCGCGATTTTCAGCAGAGGAAAAGTAGGCACACTTTGGCTTGCGCGAATCGCCCTCCGTGTTATCCCGGTCGGTATCACTCGCCAGAGCCCGCCCACCGATCATGAGAGTCATCCACGGTTTTACTTCGGAAGAAGTCTTCGACCAGGCGCACCTCGCCAAGCTGGGTTTCACCCTCGAGCAGTTCCTCCACGCCCCGATCGCCACGCTCCAGGCGGCCGGTCAGGCTGACGCGATCCAAATCATGCTCAGCGGCCATCGGCCACTGCTGCCGGCGCAGGTGGCGCTGCGGCGCAAACTTGAAGCGGCGTGGGTTACGTCAGGTAACCCCGCCGAGCCGCACCGCCACCGCCGTGCACCCACCCGCCCCGCGGACGTTCCAGTGGCGTCGCGCCTCGACAGCGTGCTGGCCGCGTGATGGGCAGCGAACGCGCTGACACGCCCCATGCCCTGTCGCCCTCCCTGTGCTGGCTGGTGACGCCCTGTACGCACCCCCTCGCGTTCGGCGTCCCGCTGTTCAGTTTTGCCACGACGGATGGCTGCATCGTCGAGACCGCGATCTCACCTCTGCCGCGTCCGGGCGAGACCAGCGTGGACCCGGGTCGGGCTTTGGGCTCCGCCGCGTCCCATCCGAGCCTGGTCCTGGTGCTTGAGCAGGCGCTCGGCAGCGCACCGCCGGCCGTCATCCATAGCCTGCACGCGCACCTGGTCCACAAGCGCCTGCTGTCGCCCTTCGGCCAGGGGAGTGCGCTGCCGCTGCTGGATCCGGTGGCGGGGCTCCTCGCCACGGCCGACGGCGAGATCGCCGCCGTGGCCACCGTGATGCACCAGGGCCTGACCGGCCTGATCACCGTCGAACGCCTGGCGCGCGGCGCCGACCTGCGCGTGCGCTGGGTGTCGCCACGGGATTTCCTGGCCGACCGGGAAGGGTTCGCCCGGGCCTGCGAGGGACTGACCCAGGAGGACTTTCTTGCCGGCCTGGACGGGATCGCCCCGCAGATGGCGGTCGATGGCGTGGCCCTGCTGCTGCAGGATTCCCGACGGCTGGTGCCGAACCTGGCAGCCGGTGCCTTCCTTGCCCGGCTGCTCGCCGATCTCCCCGAGGACCACCCGGCCGTGGTGAAGGGGCGCGAACTGCTGGCGATGATCGAGGTGGCCGAAAGCCAGCTGTCGCCGGCGGAGTTGTCCGACTACGCCGAGGCCCTGGCCGTGTTGCGCCAGCTGCTGGTCATGGTGAGCAACACCCGCCGACCGGACAAGGAGGCGGTCTACGAGCAACTGGTCGCGCGTCCTTCCTGGCACAACCTGTACGAGTCCATCCTCGACGCGATGGTACGCATCCACCAGATCATGGACGGCGGCGATCCACCGGGCCGGGACGCGGTGCGTCAGTCGGTCGAGCAGGTCGCGCTGACCTGCCGCGATGCGTACAGCGAAAAGATGGTCAGTTTTCGTGGCCGCGTCCTGTCCGGCCTGGGCGAACTGGTCACGCGGTTCCCGCAGGCCCGATCCGGCGAAGCGGAGCTGGAACGACGCTTCCGCCAGATCGCGCAACTGCTCGGCGTCTCAGGCTGGGAGATGGCGCGCCCCTACGATGCCGGCGTGCTGGCAGCCGCCATGGGTGGATGGCGATGCGATCCACCGTGTGTAACGGGAGCTCAACGAACCACCGCGACCCCCAACGACCGAGGACAG
>DATKVA010000108.1:0-29459 GCA_035530315.1 Rhodanobacter sp.
GCTGCGCCTGAACCGCCGGCTGGCACCGGACGTCTACCTTGCCATGGTGGCATTGACCGTCGATGCGGCGGGCCGCCTCGGGCTGGGCGGCGACGGACGGCGCATCGACTGGCTGGTGAAGATGCGGCGCATGCCGGCCGAACTCACCCTCGAGCATCGCCTGCGGATGGGAACGGTCGATGCCGCCGACATTAGCCGCATCATGGCCCGCCTGGTGCCGTTCTTTGCCGATGCGCCCCGTGCGGGCTGGACGCCCGCCGCATACCGGCGGCGCCTGCTGGCATCGATAGATGCCACCGCCGCCGAACTGATGCGCCCGGAATTCGGCCTGGCGCGGCAACCGATCGCCGCGCTCGCGGCGACCCTGCGCCGCTTCGTCGAAGCGCACGCCGACATGCTGGATGCGCGGGTGCGCGCCGGCCACATCGTGGAGGGGCATGGCGATCTGCGTCCGGAGCACATCTACCTGACCGAAGCGCCAACGATCGTGGATTGCATCGAGTTCAACCGGGAGTTGCGATTGCGTGATCCTGTCGACGAACTTGCATTCCTCGCCATGGAGTGCGGCCGCCTCGGCCGACCGAAACCGGCTGAATGGTTGTTCCAGGCCTACCGCGAACTGAGCGCGGACGATCCCCCGCATGCGCTGGTCGAGTTTCATGCGGCACACAATGCGTTCGTGCGCGCTAAGATCGCGATCTGGCATCTCGATGACCCGCATGCCGGCACACCTGGGCACTGGACCGCCTGCGCGAACGACTTTTTGCGCCATGCATGGCGTCATGCCAGATGCATGTCCCGATCGCCGCGGAGCGCCGCGCATCAGCGGTAGCACGGAGGATTCCCCCGTCGCATTGCGCCTGCACCCTGCGTGCACTCGGCACGCCGCAAGGCGCCACGGTCAAGTGGTGCTGGCGGATATCGAACCGGCATGGTGGCGCCGTATCGCCTGGGCGAACAGCGGTGCGCTTGCCAGTACCTCGACCCGGTCCGCGGCAGCACTGCCCGCCAGGCGAAACGCGGGCACGCTGTCGGTGACGAGGATGCGGTCCAGTACCGGATCGGCCAGCTCCCGGGCAGCGCTGCCGACGAACAACCCGTGGCTGGCGACGGCATACACCGCCTGCGCGCCGGCCTCGCGTGCGGCACGCGCCGCACGCAGCAACGTCGTGCCTGTGCCGATCAGATCGTCGACGATCACCACGCTGCGTCCGGCCACCTCGGCGAACAGCGCCTCGCCGGACACGACTCCGGCACTGCGCCATTTTTCCATCTGGCCCAGCGTCGCAGGCCGCTCCAGTTTGTCCGTCAGGGCGCGACGAAACGCGTCGGCACGCTTCAACCCGCCGTTGTCCGGCGACAGCACGGTCACGTCCCGGCCGCGCAGCACCGCAGCCAGGCGCGAGGCGAACAGCGGCTGTGCCTCCAGCTGTTCGGCGCCGCAGCGAAAGGCGTTCTCGAACGCCGCCGGATTGTGCACATCGAGCGCAAGCACGCCGTTCACGCCGACGGCTTCGAACAGCTGCGCCACGTATCGCGTCGTGACCGGATCATGGGGTTTGCTTCGACGATCCTTGCGCGCGTAGCAGAGATAGGGCGTGATCGCGGTGAGCCTGGCCGCGCCGCCATCGCGCATGGCAGCCAGGAAGAACAGCAGCCGGCACAGCTTGTCGTTTACGCTCTGCGCGGCGTCGGCATAGAGCGAGTGCACGACATAGATGTCGGCACCGCGCACGCTCTCCAGCGGGCGCGCCTTGTGCTCGCCATCGTCGAACTCGCGTTCCTCATGCGCGCTCAGCGCGATGCCGAGCGCGGTGGCGATCGCCTGTGCCTGCGGCCGGCTGGCACCCAGTCCGTACAGCTTGATTTCCGACATGCAACACCTCCCGCCGCCCCATGACCAGCCCGGCGATGTTGGCAGTTTGGCCCCGGTGCACCACGGGGTATTGACCGAGATCAACACGCGACACGGCTGTCGCGGCGCGGATCACGCCTGCCGACGGGGGCTGATACTCAATGCCGCATCAGCACCGGCATGGAGGCATTGCCCAGGACGTGGCGCGTGGCACCGCCGAAAACCCACTCGCTGAAGCGCGTGCGGCCGTAGGCGCCCATCACCAGCATGTCGGCGTCGAGCTTCGAAGCGGCATCGAGCAGGGCTTCGCCTGCCTCGTCGCCGCTCGTCGGGAGCGGTTGTTCCTCGACATGAATCCCGTGGCGCTGCAGGTAATCGCGCAGGTCGAACTCCGGCCTCCAGCCGATCTCGCTGAACGGGTGGCGGTGCTCGCCATGCAACAGGACCACGCGCCGGGCGCGCATGATCAGCGGCCGCGCAGCATGGATCGCGCGGATCGCTTCGGACGAACCGTTCCAGGCCAGTGCGATGCAATCGAGGCCAAAGGCAGCCGTCGTCCCCGGCGGGACGGTGATGCACGGCAGGCCTGTGGTCAGCACCACGTTGCCGAGCGCCGGCGCCGAGCCCCACGGCGCATTCGCTGCACGTTCGAGCACGAGCAGGTCATGCCAGTTGCCGATGTGCTCAAGCACAGCCGGCAGGTACCCTTCGGCTACCTGCCATGCGGCCCTGCGCGCGCCGAGCCGATGCGCCAGCGCGATGAAGGAATCCCCGGCGGCGAAGGCGAGATCATTCAACTGGCGCGTGCTTTCGAGCAAGTTCGCCAGTAGCCCCGGCGCGTCGTAGGCAGGCATTGCCGCCATCGGCGACGGGCAGACATACACTCCCGTGAGTGCGGCATCCAATGCCGCGGCGAGATGCGCCGCGTACTCCACTCCCGGCGTCCAGGGGTCGAAAATTTCCGTATGAACAAGAATGTCCTGCATGGCTGGCGCTCCTCCTCAGTCACGATCCACCTCGAGCCGAACGCGTCCGGATCAGGCGCGATGCGGCATTCGGCTATGGTTCGGCCATCCTCGTCGCCCGAACGCTCCGGCGTGTTGACGCAAATCAACCAACGCACAGGCCATGGTCGTCGAGGCGAATAGGCGCCCCTGGATCCTGGCCGGATGCCCGGTGCATCCATCTGCGACAACTTGCCATGTTGTGCGGCGCCATGGCAGGTGTATACGTGCATGGTGAGCGTTACGGGCAAAGGAGCCATGCCATGACATGCCTGGGCAAATTGCCGTTCGTTGTTTCGGCAATGACCGGGCATTGATCAGGGCAGAACAAGGAAGCACCATGAACATGTGGCTGATGGGCGGGTTTTCAGTCGTTTTTCTCCTGCTGGTATCCACGGGCCTGTTCTTCTTTGCGGCGACGAGAGGCGCGCTGGTTCTGCGTGGCCTGTCGGCGGATTCGCCCTGCGACAAATCGCATGTGTACCCCATCTATTCGAATATGCGCCTGATCAAGCTGGTCGATTTCCAGCCGATCATTTCGGCCATCCTGCTGTTCCAGTACCACCATCTTGTCTCGCGTATCGTGCACGAGCTGCGGCAGGTCGACCTGAAAAACAGGAACGTGCTGATCACGTCATGCGCCTTCGGCAATGTCATTCCAAGAGTGGTGCAGGCAGCCGTCCAGGTGGGCGCCGGGCGCATCCTGATCACCGACATCATCGACAATGAACTCGTTCACGCACGCAGCAAGATCGACGATCTTTCAGCCAGGGTGGAGTTCATCGAGGACAACGCCACGTCGATGCGGCAACCCGATGGCGTGGCCGCTGTCAATGTCATGTTTTTCCTGTTGCATGAACTGCCGCACCATCTCAAGGGGCAGGCCCTGAGCGAGGCCGGACGCATGCTGGCACCGGGCGGCAAGCTCCTGCTGGCCGAGTTTCATCGACCGGACGTGCGGGTATTGCGCGCGATGAGCTGGATGTATTTCAAGGTATTCGAGCCCCTCGGCCTTGCCCTCTGGAACACCCACGACCCGCTCAACTGCCTGGAAAGCACGGGCGGATGGACGTGCGAACGCACAACGTATTTCTTCGGGAATTTCCAGATCATCATCGCAACAAAACAGTAATTTTCGTGCGGGGAACAGGTTTCCGCATGGTGAAACCGGTCAGCGCCGATCAGGCAGTCGGGAGAGGGAAATGGAAATAATCGATGCCGATGTCGCCATCGTGGGGGCGGGCGGGGCAGGGCTGCGCGCCGCCATTGCATTGGCCGAGACCGATCCGAAGCTGCGCATCGCACTGATCTCCAAGGTCTATCCGATGCGCAGCCACACCTGCGCAGCCGAAGGTGGCGCGGCTGGGGTCATCAAGCCGGGCGACAGCCTCGACATGCATTTTGACGATACGGTCGGTGGTGGCGACTGGTTGTCCGACCAGGACTGCGTGGAGTATTTCGTCAAGGAGGCGCCCCGGGAATTGCTGCAACTGGAGCATTGGGGTTGCCCCTGGAACCGTGAGGCAGACGGCTCCGTGGCGGTGCGATCGTTCGGCGGCATGAAGAAGCAGCGCACCTGGTTTGCCGCCGACAAATCCGGCTTCCACATCCTGCATACCCTGTTCCAGACGTCGCTGCAGTTTCCGTCGATTCTCCGTTTCGACGAGTATTACGCGCTCGACCTGTTGCTGGACGAAGGCCGTTGCCAGGGCCTGACGGCGATGGAAATGCGCAGTGGCCTGATCCGGCAATTCCACGCCAAGGCGGTCATCATCGCCGGCGGCGGTGCCGGGCGCATGTTCCCGTTCACCACCAATGGCGCGATCAAGACCGGCGACGGCATGGCGCTGGCCTACCGCGCCGGCGTGCCGCTGAAGGACATGGAATTCGTGCAGTACCACCCGACCGGGCTGCCCAATACCGGCAGTCTGCTGACCGAGGCGTGCCGTGGCGAAGGCGGTGTGCTGCTCAACAAGGATGGCCGCCGCTACCTGCAGGACTATGGCATGGGTCCGGAAACCGAACTGGGCAAACCGCAACTCAAGACCATGGAACTGGGGCCGCGCGACCGATTGAGCCAGGCCTACTGGCACGAACTGCAGAAGGGCAACACGGTGTCCACCCGTTGGGGCGAATGCGTATTGATGGACATGCGCCACCTGGGCGAGAAGAAGATCAACGAGCGCTTGCCGCTGGTGCGCGAACTGGCGATCAGCTACCTGGGCGTGGACATCGTGACCGACCCGGTGCCGGTTCGTCCGGTGGTGCACTACATGATGGGCGGCATCTCCACCGACACCCGGGCGGCAACGCCGCTGCCCGGGTTGTTTGCCGCCGGTGAATGCGCATGCGTCAGCCTCAACGGGGCCAATCGCCTGGGGTCCAATTCCCTGGTGGAACTGCTGGTGTTCGGCAAGCGCGCGGCATTGTCGGCCATCGAATACATCAAGGATCTTCCTGCCGCCGACACGGCTGCGCTGACGGCGCGCGCACTGGGGTCGCAGGCACGCATCCGCGAGCTGTTTTCGCGCACGGACGGCACCGAGTCCATGTCCGGCTTGCGCAAGGAGATGACGGACACGATGGAGAAGAACGTCGGCATCTATCGTGACCATGCCGGTTTGCAGGAAGCCGTGGACAAGCTGGGGCAGCTGCGCCAGCGTTACCGCAAGGTGGTTCTCAACGATCGCAGCAACGTGTTCAACACCGACTTGTTCCAGGTGCTGGAACTGGGCTGCATGCTCGATTGTGCCGAGGCGCTGACGGTAGGCGCGCTGGCGCGCAGGGAGTCGCGCGGCGCGCACCAGCGGCTGGACTACGTCAAGCGTGACGACGACAACTACCTCTGCCACAGCATGGTGCATTACCAGGGTTCCGGCGCGCCGCGAGTGGATTACCAGAACGTGGTGATCACCAGGTCGCCGCCTGGCCTGCGTGACTATTCGGGAGGCCACCAGTGAACGAACGCATGGTTCATCTCGAAGTGCTGCGCTACGACCCGCAGGTCGACGGCGAACCGCATTTCCAGCGTTACGAAGTCCCCTGCAAGGAGGAGTGGGTAGTGCTGGACGCGCTCAATGCAATCAAGGAAAGCATCGACCCCACCCTGAACTACCGCTGGTCCTGCCACATGGCGGTGTGCGGCAGTTGCGGCATGATGATCAACGGCGAGCCCAGACTGTCCTGCCATGCCTTCCTGCGCGACTTCGAGGGAGTGATCCGGGTCGAGCCGCTGGCCAACTTCCCGATCGAACGCGATCTGGTCACGGTGGCCGATGACTTCATCGACAAGCTCAAACGGGTCAAGCCCTACCTGATCCCCGGAGAGAACAAGCCGATTGCCGAGGGCGAGTACACCCAGACCCCTGCGCAGTTGATGAAGTACCGTCACTTTTCCATGTGCATCAACTGCATGCTGTGCTATGCCGCCTGTCCGCAGTATGCATTGCAGCCGCTGTTCCTCGGGCCGGCCGCCATCACGCTGGCGCACCGCTACAACCTCGACTCGCGCGACGGCGGGCGTGAGGAGCGCCAGCAAGTGATTGCCACCAACGAAGGCGTGTGGGAGTGCTCGTTCGTGGGCGCCTGTTCCGAGGTATGCCCCAAGGCCGTGGATCCGGCGGGCGCGTTGCAGCAAGTCAAGGTGGCCAGCACCCTGGACTGGTTCAGGGAACACCTGTTGCCGGGAAATGCGAAATGAGCCGCCGACCGTTCGTTCGCCCGGTCTCCAGGACCCGCTGGTATTTCAGGCATCCACGCTACATGCGTTACATGTCGCGTGAAGTGACCTGCGTCTTCATCGGTGCCTTCGCGCTGCTGTTGCTGTGCGCGGTGGAGCGTCTGTCCGAAGGGCAGGCCGCCTACGAGTCGTTTCTGGTCGCCATCACCGGCCCGTGGAGCACCCTGGGCCTGTCGATCGTATGGATCTTCGCCGTCCACAACGCCATCAGCTGGTTCAACGTTACCCCCAAGGCACTGCCGGTGCAGATCGGCGAGGGATTCCTGCCGGGCAGGTTCATCGTGGCTGCCCACTATGCGGCATGGATCCTGATCTCGCTGGCAGTGCTTCTTTTCGCCGGAGTCCTGTAGCCCATGGCCAAATCCAACAAACCCATTGTCTGGAGCCTGTTCGCCGCTGGCGGCACACTGGCGGCCTTGCTGGCCCCGGTGCTGGTGCTGTTGTTCCTGCTGGCGGCGATGGGCCACGCGCCGGGCCTGCTGAGCTATGCGCAGCTACATGCATTTGCGGCGCATCCGTTGGGCAAGCTGTTCCTGCTGACGGTGATCGCATTGTTTCTGTGGCATGCCGCACATCGGTTGCGCGTGGCGCTGCATGATTTCGGCCTGCGCCAGGACCGGCTCGTGGCCGTGGCCGTGTATCTCGCGGCGGCCTTGGGCACGCTGTTGTCGGTGCTGTACCTGGCACGCATCTGAGGTCTCCCCGTGCCGCGATTCAGGTCGAATTGCGAAGCGTTTCATTGACCTGGGTCAACATGTCATCGGCGCCCGGGCGCATAATTATGGGTGGTCTTGCTCCCGGACACGATACGACGGATGCGGCCGGGTGCGGGTTTGGCGCAGCTTCAAACTTGCAATGCATGGAGGGCTGCGTCGCTCTATGCGGAGGACATATCCCATGACATCCCTGACACGTTGGAATCCACTCAAGACGGTGAGCCGCATGGATCCGCTTGCCACCTTCGAAGACATGTTCCGCGACCTGAGCACACGCCCGCTGTGGCGCGAGCTTGAAGCGACGGCACCGGACATGCGTATCGACGTCACCGAAAACGACAAGGCATATCTGGTTAATGCCGAAGTACCCGGTATCGACAAGAACGACATCGAGATCTCGGTCGAGGGCAACCAGGTATCGATCAGTGCCGAGGTCAAGCGGGAAAGCAAGAAGAAGGACAACGAAATGGACATCTATACCGAGCGCTACTACGGAAAAGTGTTTCGCTCCTTCAGATTGCCGACCGAACTCGAAAGCACGAAAGCGGATGCGCACTACGACAACGGTATCCTGCATCTGACACTGCCCAAGAAGCACAACGGCAGCTCGCGCAAGATCGTCGTCAGCTGATATCAACATGACTGCCATGCCCCGCGTCGATGCGCGATGCGGGGCAGAGGGCGGCGAAGACCGACCTACCTGACACGAATCGCCCGAATCGTCACGTATCTGGTCCGGATCTGCTCCGGTCTTGAGCCATTTTGTGCCGTCATTCCCGGTCCGAGCGCGCCGACCCCGAGACACGGCGCGGCAAGCAAGTATCATTGACAGTCTGTCATGCACCCATGGCTCGTCACTGGCTGTGTGGTGGTGGCTCATTTCGCCCCTCGCATTCGACGACATGCCACCACTTGCCGATTGGGAAACTGGTTGATGAACGATTCTCCGCAGCGCGCCGACTCAAGCGGCAGAGCCACTCTGCGCCAAGGCTGGGCTGGTCTGCTGCTCGCAGCCACCTGGGTAATCAGCTGGTTTTACGGGCTGAATCTGCGCCCCCTGGGCGAACCCGACGAAGGGCGCTATGCCGAGGTCGCGCGCGAAATGGTGGCCAGCGGCGACTGGCTCACCCCGCGACTGGACGGCTTCAATTTCTTCGACAAGCCGGCGCTGCACTACTGGGGAACCGCCGTGGCCTATTCGGTGTTCGGCATCACCGAGTGGACAGCGCGAGTGTGGTGCGCACTCACCGGGCTGCTGGCGATGATCGCCGTCGGCTGGGCCGGGAAACGGCTGTTCGGGCGTCAGGCCGGCGGTTTCGCCGCCGTCATGCTGGGCAGCACGCTGTTGTTCGCCGCCGCAGCCCATATCAACACCCTGGACATGGGCGTCACCGCCTTCATCGCGATGGGGATGTCGTGTTTCCTGGTAGCGCAGTTCGATCCGTCGGCGGCGCCGATCCGTGGCCGCCTGAACGTGCTGATGTGGATCGCGCTTGCATTGGCGGTGATGTCGAAGGGTTTGATCGGGGTGGTGCTGCCGGGCATGGTCCTGGTGGTTTTCATGCTGTGGCGGCGCGACTGGGGCCTGCTCGGGCGATTGTCCCTGTGGCAGGGCATCCTGGTGCTGGCGCTGCTGTGTTCACCGTGGTTCATCGTGATGAGCTACACGCATCCGGGGTTTTTCGACTACTTTTTCATCCGTGAGCATTTCACCCGCTTTCTCTCCTCGGTCGACAATCGCCAGAAGCCGATCTGGTTTTTTCCGGTCATCGTGATCGTCGGCATTTTCCCGTGGAGCATGCTGCTTCCGTTCAACCGCAGCGGCTGGTCCGCCGTCTTCGTCGATGACCCGGTACAGAAATTCCTGTGGGTCTGGGTCGCCGTCGTGCTGCTGTTTTTCTCGCTGTCCCATTCCAAGCTGCCGTTCTACATTCTGCCGCTGTTCCCTGCACTGGTGCTGCTGCTTGCGCGCGCCGCGACGATCCTGCCCGCGGCGGCGTTGGGGCGTCGACTCGGGGTGATCGCGCTGCTCGGCGTGTCCGGTGCGATTGCCGCCCGGGTGTGGCCGGTCGGCAGGCACGCCGATGTCTCCGCGGCAGCGTTTCATCACAACATGACCGGGCTGTCGATGGCCTGCCTGCTGATCGCACTGGCCGCCTTCGCCGGTTGGCAACTGCTGTTGCGGCGTGCCGGCAAAAGCTCCTCGCGTACGGCGGCGATCCATGTGCTGGCGTTGGCCACACTACTGGGCTGGCAGGTGCCGCTGCTGGCCTGGCAACCGCTCACGGCCGTTGAATCGGCCGCTCCCGTCGCACGTCTCATCGCGCCGCGGATCGGGCCGCATACCGAAGTATTTACGGTGAACATGTCGCTGCGTGGCCTGCCGTTCTATCTGCGGCGGCTGGTGACCGTGGTGGCGGACCAGCCGGACGACATCATGCCCTGGGTCAGTTCGCGGCCAGCCGGCTACATCGGGCAGGTCGAGCAGTTTGAGCAGAGGTGGCGGACAGGTCATGACGAGATTGCCGTGATGCCGTCCGGCACACTGGCCCGGCTGCAGGCGGCAGGAGTGCCGTTCAGCGAATTGGGACGCGACGGCGACTATGTCGTGATCGCCCGCGAAGCGCGCGTGCAATCACCACCGTCACCGTGAGAGAGATACCGATGAGACATGGTGTCGCGTATCTCAAACGCGCTCCTCTGGCCGAGTGGATCTGGTTGCCGTTATGGCTGCTGGTGGCATCACTGTCGATCTTCCAGCACGGTCCGATGCCGATATTTTCCACTCGCACACTGTCGGTGGCGTGGGAGATGTGGCAGCGGAACAGCTTCCTGGTGCCTTATCTGAACGGTGTGCCGTATACCGAAAAATCCCCGTTGTTGTTCTGGCTCATCCAGCTCGGCTGGACCGTGGGCGGGGTCAGCGACATCTGGCCGAGGTGTCTCGCCGTATTGATGGGAGCTGCGCAGCTGCTGCTTGCCGCGGCCGTGGCCCGACGCCTGTTTCCCGATCGCCCTCGAACGGCACGGGCCGTGCCGTGGCTGCTGATGGCATTCAGTTACGGCTTCCTGTTCGACATGCAGATCATGTACGAAGTGCTGTTGGCGATATTCGTGCTGGCTGCATTCCTGGCACTGGTGCCGGGGCCGCGTCGCGACAAGCCACAGTTCCTCTGGTTTGCATTCGCCGTGGGGTTCGGCATGCTTGCCAAGGGACCGGTGATGTTGCTGCATGTGGTGTTCCCGTGGCTGCTGGGACCGCTGTGGAACGATTGGGCGCGGCAGCATCGACGCCGCTGGTATCGGCATGGAGCGCTTGCCGTGCTGGCTGGCTTTGCGTTGCTGGCTGCCTGGGCGCTGCCGGCGATCTGGGCGGGAGGGGCGGTTTATCGCCATGCCTTGCTGTTCCGCCAGACCGGTCGGATCGTGAATGCGTTCGCTCACGCCGAACCCTTCTGGTGGTACCTGCCGTTGCTGCCGTTGTTGGTATTTCCGTTCACCTTGTGGCCACGGTCATGGGTGGCCGTGGCCAGGCTGTCCCGTCCCGCCGAGCCCGGCTTGCGGTTCCTGTATGCGTGGCTTGCGCCGGTACTGGTGGTTTTTTCGCTGATCAGCGGCAAGCAGCCGTATTACCTGTTGCCCGAATATGCCGGCTTCGCGTTGCTGCTGGGATTTGCCTGCGTGCGCCTGCTCGACCGAAATGATCGCGTGGCGACCAGCCGATGGCTCGGTCCCTGGCCGTTGGCCCTGGTCAGCGTCGCGTGGGGCGGCGTCTTGCTGGCACTGCCGTGGCTGGTTGCCAGCAACAAGGTCAACGGTTCGTGGGATGTGGCATTGGCCACGCATGCTGTTCCGTTCGGCGTGGTTTATCTTTTGCTGGGATTGCTGCTGGCGGTACCCCGGCGTGCAGAGCTCTACCGCATTGCGTTCGCCGGCCTGACCGGTACGGCTGCTGCGAGCATGCTGTTCGGGATGACGGTATGGCCCGCGTTCAACCTTGAGCCACCCGCCGCTTTGCTCGGACAGGCCCAGATGCAGGGACGGTCTGTGGCGAGCCTCGACCTCGATGGTGACGATTTCCATTTTCTGGGCCGGCTGACAAAGCCCATCGAACGGTTGCATGACTGCCAGGCGCTGCTGCAATGGACTGATACCCACCCGGCGGGGTTGATCGTCAGCTACCCGTCGAGGCCGAGCCAGGGAACCCTGTATACGCAGCGGTTTCGCGGAGTCTGGCTCGATATATGGAAAGCCTCGACTTGTCACAACGTGCCCGCCCAATGCATGGGCGGATCCCGCAATGACTTCCGGCAATGCGACCGTGTCGAGGCAAAAATGCGCCAGAGCGGCATGCCAGTTGCCGAGCGAGAATCCTGACAACCCGCCCGCGGACATGCGGACTCAGCAGGCATGCAGTGATGCGATCAGCGGGCAGGAAATGCTGCCTTGGCACGAGCGGCATTGATCCACCAGCGTGGACAGTGCCGTCTCGATGCGCTTGAGGTCGGCCAGGCGCGCGCGCACATCCGCCAGGCGCAACGCGGCCAATTCGGCAGCTTCGCTGCAATGGGTACCGTCCTCCAGCTTCAGCAGATGCGACACCTCTCCGAGGCTGAAGCCCAGGCGTTGCGCGGATTTGACGAACTTCACCCGTGCCACGTCCACGTGCCCATAGCGGCGGATGCCACCCGGCGGTCGATCCGGTTCGGGGAGCAAACCCTTGCGCTGGTAGAAACGGATCGTCTCGAGATTGACACCAGCCGCCTTGGCAAAGGTACCGATGGTCAGATGATCCTGCTGCGGTTTCATGTACTTGACTCCGTACTTGACTACGGGAATATCTTAGCCTCGTGACGATCGATCCGGAAAGCGAGCATGCATGTCCGTTTCCAATGCTGTACCGCGCCGGGCAACGGAGAAAAGCAATGATCGAAATAGCCGTGGACGGCATGACCTGCGCGTCCTGCGCCACCCACGTCAAGGAGGCGCTGGAAAACGTACCCGGCGTGAACGAAGCGACGGTTTCCTACTCCACGCGTAAGGCGAGCGTGTCGGCCATCGAAGGCATCGATCATGGCCGGCTGCTCGCCGCCATCGGGACTCTCGGCTACCGGGCAGCTATCGACGACGTCTGCATGCAGCGTGGTTCTGCGGGGGGCGCCATCGGCAACGCGATTGGCGGTCGCCTGCACATCGCCGTCATCGGCAGTGGCGGGGCGGCGATGGCGGCAGCACTGAAGGCGGTCGAGCAGGGCGCATTGGTTACCTTGATCGAGCGCGGCACCATCGGCGGAACCTGTGTGAACACCGGTTGCGTGCCGTCCAAGATCTTCATCCGTGCCGCGCATATCGCCCACCTGCGGCAGGGCAGCCCGTTCGATGGAGGCATCTCGGCAGCGGCGCCGCTCATTGACCGCAAGGCCTTGCTCGCGCAGCAGCAGGCGCGCGTCGAGGAACTGCGGCATGCCAAGTACGAAAGCATCCTGGACGGCCAGCCGTCGATCACGGTGCTGCGCGGCGAAGCCCGCTTCATGGACCCGCATCGCCTCGGCGTGCGGCTCAACGACGGCGATCAGCGGGAAGTGGCGTTCGACCGCTGCCTGATCGCCACCGGTGCCGCAGCGGCCATACCCCCGATCCCCGGTTTGCAGGACACGCCGTACTGGACCTCCACCGAGGCCCTGGTGAGCGACACCATCCCGCCCCGGCTCGCGGTCATCGGCTCGTCGGTGGTCGCGGTGGAGCTGGCGCAGGCATTCGCCCGGCTGGGCAGCAAGGTGACGATCCTGGCGCGCAACCGTTTGTTCAGCCGCGAAGATCCGGCCATCGGCGAGGCGATCACCGCCGTCTTTCGCGCCGAAGGCATCGAGCTTCTGGAGAACACGCAGGCCAGCCGGGTGCAGCATGCCGACGGCGAATTCGTGCTCAGTGTCGGGGACGGCGAATTACATGCCGACCGGTTGCTCGTCGCCATCGGCCGAGCACCGAATACGCGCGACCTGGCGCTGGAAGCGGCGGGGGTGGCAGTCGGCAGCGAGGGCGCCATCGTCATCGACCGCGGCATGCGTACCGGCGTGCCGCATATCTATGCCGCTGGCGACTGCGCCGATCAGCCGCAGTACGTTTATGTGGCCGCCGCTGCCGGCATGCGCGCGGCAGTGAACATGACCGGCGGCGACGCCGTACTCGATCTCACCGCGATGCCGGCCGTGGTGTTCACCGACCCCCAAGTCGCCACGGTGGGTTTGAGCGAAGCGCAGGCACGCCTTGCGGGCATCGCAACCGACAGCCGTACGCTGATCCTGGACAACGTCCCGCGGGCATTGGCCAACTTCGATACGCGCGGCCTCATCAAGCTGGTGGCCGAGGTCGGCAGCGGCCGCGTGCTTGGCGTGCAGGCAGTCACCGCACAAGCGGGCGAACTCATCCAGACGGCGGCGTTGGCCATTCGGGCACGGATGACGGTGCAGGATCTCGCCGACCAACTGTTCCCGTATCTGACGATGGTCGAAGGGCTGAAGCTCGCGGCGCAGACCTTTACCAAAGACGTGAAGCAGCTCTCGTGCTGCGCCGGTTGAGGGATATATCCGCAGGAACGGCCGGATCGATTCGCAAGGAATATCGCCTGCGATAGCTGTAAATTGAGACGCATGGACAAACATGCGCGCGCCATGAACATGGTTGTTTCACATCGCGGCTGAGAAAGTGTTTGAATAGCAGGGACATGGATCGAACGACCGTTTATCCCGAGGAGCAAGGAGCCATGAGCACATTCACATTGCACACCCTCGAATCGGCCCCTGGACCCTTGTGCACCATGCCACAGGACACCAGCGGCCGGGCAGTCACGTGGCGATAAAGCAGTGTTCGGCCATGTCGATGGTTCTGAGCCGCAGGCATCTGCCGCGATACGCGCCGGTTTTCGAAGGAGCGAGCCCATGAGTACCAAGGCCGCATTCTGGCAGTCGCACCTGATCGCTTGGCGCAACAGTGGTCTGAGTCAAGCCGCCTACTGTCATCGGCAGGGCTTGAGCTTGCCGTGCTTCGGTTACTGGCGCGGCAAGCTGCGTGAGTCGCTACCGTTGCCGCCACCGCCGACGAAAGCGCTGTTGCCGATCGTGGTTTCCGAGATCGCGACATCGAGCAAATACATCGAGGTTGAACTGCCCAATGGCCTGCAGGTGCGCTTTCCTTCCGACATGGATGAGATGCGGTGCGTATCGATAATCCGGGCGCTGCGCGAATGCTGAGCCCGGGCGACTGGTGAACTCCCATGCGCTGTGGCGCCATCGCTAGCAACGCATGCATTCCCTGGATATGGAAACTACGGCCGGGCTGCGCCGGCTGAGTGGAGTCACTCGTTGTTGTAGCCAGCAATCTCACTGGCATGGGCTGCCACGCCAAGCCCGAGCGCGATCCGGTTGACGAAGTTGAAATAGGCGGTCACCAGATTGATGCGCAGGATGTCCTGATCGGTCAGCTGCTGGGCGCGCAGTTCGGCGATCTGCTTTTCGTCCATCGTATGCGGCGCGATGGTGAGTTTGCGTGCATACAGCAGCATCGCCCGCAAGCGGGGATTGTCCAGTTGCTCCGGGGCATCGCGCACCGCCGCAAGAACGCCCGCGTCCTTCTCATAGCGCTGCAGGGCTTCCATGTGATGGGCGACGCAGTAGCGACAGCCATTGGCGGCCGAGACGGCGACAGCGATCGCTTCGCGTTCGCGCCGGGTCAGCGGCCCGGACGAGAACATCAGGTGCATGTACAGATCGAGATGGTGCTGCAGCGACGGCGGGTCGAGACTGTGCACGCTCAGGATATTGGCCACCTTGCCGCGTTGCTTCTTGACGTCGTCGTAGATGCGCCGCAGTTCGCCGCTCGCGTCGGTGTCGGAAATCTCGTTGATCCATCCCATGCTGAAGCCCTGTGCACAAGATTGCTGTCGAGGCCGGCAGGCAGGCCCGTCATCGCAAAGCGTGCAGCAGTATGCCGCACAGACGGCGTTTCGTGCTTGCGGGAGGGGCCAATGGTGCTGCGCATGCACGTGTCTGGCCTGCA
The DNA here is from genome assembly GCA_035530315.1 of Rhodanobacter sp. Classification (GTDB taxonomy): domain Bacteria; phylum Pseudomonadota; class Gammaproteobacteria; order Xanthomonadales; family Rhodanobacteraceae; genus Rhodanobacter. The sequence continues at coordinate 15,370 of DATKVA010000108.1, forward strand.
GCTTCAGGTGACTACCGTACAAGGAAGCGCTAAACGTTCGTCGGGGATTTTCGTCCCGCGCCCCCGCGCCGGAGATGCCTGCCGGTGCTCCCTGACCCGCATTTACGTGGCGCGGTTGTGCGAGCGCATGGTGCGCTGCTTTTCGATCTGCCAATCGCGCTGTTTCTCGGTGTCGCGCTTGTCGTGTTCCTGCTTGCCGCGGGCGAGACCGATTTCAACCTTGACCTTGTTGCCTTTCCAGTACATCGCCGTGGGCACCAGGGTATAACCCTTGCGTTCGACGGCTCCGATCAGTTGATCGATTTCCTTGCGATGCAACAGCAGCTTGCGGATGCGCCGATCTTCGGCGACCACGTGAGTGGAAGCACTGATCAGTGGCGGAATGGATGCGCCGAACAGGAAGATTTCGCTGTTCTTGACGGTCGCGTAGCTCTCGCCGAAATTGATCCGGCCGGCACGCAACGCCTTCAGCTCCCAGCCCTGCAGCGCAATGCCGGCTTCATAGCGCTGGTCGATGTGGTACTCGAAACGGGCGCGCTTGTTGAGCGCGATGGTGCCTGAGCCCTTGTTGTCCTTGTCCTTCGCCTTGGCCATGTCGGTTAAACTCGGACCTTGTGGCCCTGATGCCGATTCGGTCTGGTGCAGGGCCGAATCATGCGTGATCTGAAGAGGCAGCCGTGATCGAAATCCGTCGCAGTGCCCTGGTGAAGTACTCGCCGGCGCAGATGTTCGACCTGGTCAACGAGGTTGAAGCATACCCAAAGCGTTTCCCCTGGTGTGTCGGCGCTGATGTTCTCGATCGTCAGGAGAATGTGCTGGTGGTGCGGCTGGATCTCAAGTTTGCCGGGTTCCGCCAGAGCTTCACCACACGAAACACGGTCGAGCCAGACAGGCGCCTGCAGATGAGTCTGGTTGACGGTCCCTTTCGCAGTCTTGAGGGCGTATGGGATTTCATTCCACTGGGCAATCAGGGGTGCAAGGTCGCCTTCGCGTTGGATTTCGATTATGCAGGCCGTCTTGGAAGCAGTGCCCTGAAACTCGGCTTCCAGGGGTTGGCGGGCCGCATGGTGGATGATTTTTGCCGTGAGGCCGAGCGCTCGTATGGCTGAACGCACCATCAGGGTTGCGGTGGTCTATGCCAGCGCCACGCAGCAGATCCAGTACCGAACCGAGCTGGCGCAGGGCAGTACGGTGATCCAGGCGATCGACGCTTCGGGAATCAGCCGCGCACTGGCGCATGGAACGATTGATCCGCAACGACTCGGCATTCATGGGCGCAGGGTCGCTCCCGACCAGTTGCTGCGCGATGGCGACCGGATCGAGATCTACCGTCCGCTCATGCTCGACCCGATGGAGGCGCGACGACGGCGCGCCAAAGCGGGCTGATCAGGCGGAGGGGATCGCGCTCCGTCAATGGCCGTTGGTGTCGCCACCTTTGCCGGCACCAAGTCCGCCATCGTTCTTTTTGTCGTCCGGACTCTGGCTCTTGTCGCCCTTGGTTTCGGTGGCCGGATAGCTGGTGCGGTATTTCTTGCTGTCCTTGACCAGTTGTTGCGCATCCGGAGCGAAGAAATCACCCTGGGTACGTACCAGGGTGTCGTTGTTGAAGGCCAGGGTGAACGTGCGCACTTTCATCGGACCACCGCGGTGTGCCTGGGTGGAAACGTAATCCCAGCGGTTATGGTCGAACGGGGTGCTGACCGAAGGCGTGCCCATCAACAGCAGTACCTGGCGCTTGGTCATGCCTGGTTTCAGCTGCGCCACCATGTCCTTGTCAAGTAGATTGCCTTGCTGAACATCGGGTGTATAGACGATGTGACAGCCGGCGAGTGCAAGTGCCAGCATGGCGAAAACCAGCAGGGAGATCAGCTTTTGCATGCGTGTTGCGTCCAGATCGTGAAGGTGTCGGATGATACACTAACGGCTTGGCAACGCCGTGTGCGTGGAGTGGGCTATGGACCAGGAAACCAAAGAGCTGCGCAGAGTCGGCCTCAAGGTGACCCATCCGCGGATGCGCATCCTGCAGATCTTCGACGAGGAAGGCGTGCAGCATCTCACTGCCGAAGACGTCTACAAGAAACTGCTCGGTCACCAGGAAGATATCGGCTTGGCGACGGTGTATCGCGTGCTGACCCAGTTCGAGGCGGCAGGGATCATCGTCAAGCACAATTTCGAAGGCGGGCAGGCTGTCTACGAACTCGATCGCGGCAAGCATCACGATCACATGATTGATGTGGACAGCGGAAAAGTGATCGAGTTCGTCAGCGAAGAGATCGAACGCCTGCAGCATGAGATCGCCGCGCGGCACGGCTATGTGATCGAGGATCACAGCCTCGTCTTGTATGTGCGCCCCCGGCAGCGTGCCCGGAAAGACTGAAGCATGGTGGGTTCGCCGGCATGCGGACCGCGTGCCGGCGCGTTGGCTGCCGGCTCCTGCCGGCGGGTGACCCAGGCAAAAAAGCCGCGTGGCGGACTCCTGTCCACCCGCGGCTGTCCGCTATCTGTTTCGCACCACAGTAACCAACGAACGGTGCTTGGCAGCTGGCGGCGAAACGGCGTCCTGCCGTCTTCTCAAAGCTGCCGTCCCCACGGCAGCTTTGATTCACCATCTTTACAAATGGTGAACCCCCTCATCGATGTTCTGAATCCTAACGAACTTGTTACGTTTTGGAAACCGGGAAAAATTCCCAGACGATTGGAAACCCGCCCAACGGCATGAACCCAACGGCATGAAAGAAAGCAGGTGATTGCCCACTGCAGCAATGCCGGCGGCCTTTGCCGGCACAAACCCGTTCATTACCGGCTGTTGACTCTAGACCTGGATCAATGGTCTATACTTTTTCGATGAACGTGCAAACCGCCTCACTCACGATCGGTGCCGTCGCCAAGCGCGTCGGTGTGGCGATCGACACAATCCGTTACTACGAGCGCGAAGGCCTGCTGCCCGAACCTCGACGGCGTGCATCGGGCTATCGCAGTTACGACGACGCTTCGATTGCACAGTTGCGCTTTATCCGCCGGGCCAAGAACCTGGGCTTCACGCTGGAGGAGATTCGCCAGCTGCTCGCACTCTCGCAGGATCGCAGGAAAGGCGTGGCAGCAGTGAAGCAGCGCGCACAGCTGCGGTTGGTGGCGCTGGATGCGCGCATCGCCGAGTTGCAGCGCGTGCGCGATGGGCTGGCGCAATTGGTGGAGTCCTGTCCCGGCCATGGCGCGCCGGACCATTGCCCGATCCTGCAGGCTCTGACCAACGAGGAGATGTCGTCATGAATGAGCCGAAAGCGTGTTGCCACGGCGCCAGTCAGCCGTCGGACGCGATGGCGACCGATCCGGTGTGCGGGATGAAGGTGAATCAAGCGACCGCAAAGCACGTCAGCACGCACGACGGGCAGACGTTTCATTTCTGCTGCGCCGGTTGCAAGACGAAGTTCGAGGCGGCACCGGCATCGTATCTGGCCGCATCCGTCGAGCGGGCCGCAACCGGCAGCTGCTGTGCCGGCAAGATGGCCACCACGCCCGATCACGCCGCTGCAGACCACGTCCACACGGTGAAAGACCCGGTCTGCGGCATGACAGTGGATCCGCACACCGCCAAGCAACACGCCGAACATGCGGGCCATACCTACTATTTTTGCGGGCAGCGTTGCAGCGACAAGTTCATGGCCGAACCACTGGCCTGGCTTGAGGGCCGCGCAGCCCCGCCGGCCGCGGCACCGGGCGCGATCTACACCTGTCCGATGCACCCGGAGATCCAGCAGGTCGGGCCTGGCGATTGCCCCAAGTGCGGCATGGCGCTGGAGCCGATGCTGCCCAGCGAGGATGCGGACGACGGTGGCGAAGTGCGCGCGATGACGCGCCGCTTCTGGCTGCTGGTGGCCCTCACGCTGCCGGTGTTCCTGCTGGCGATGGGACCGCATCTGTTCGGCTGGCAGCTGCCGGTGCCCTGGGATCGGGTGAGCAACTGGATCGAAGCGCTGCTGGGCTCGGCGGTGGTGCTGTGGGGCGGGGCGCCGTTTTTCAAGCGCGGCTGGAATTCGCTCAGGCCATGGCGGCCGAACATGTACACGCTGATCGGCCTGGGTACGGGGGTGGCCTGGCTCTACAGCGCGGTGGCGTTTCTGCTGCCGGGGATCTTTCCGGTGAGTTTTCGCGACGTGCATGGCCAGGTCGGTGTGTATTTCGAAACCGCGGCGGTGATCGTCACCCTGGTTACACTGGGCGATTTTCTGGAGTTGCGTGCGCGCCGCCGTACCGGCGCCGCGCTGAAAGCGCTGCTGGGGCTGGCACCGAAGACCGCGCATCGGCTGGCCGACGACGGCAGCGAGAGCGAGGTGCCGCTGGAGAGCGTGCACGCGGGCGACACCCTGCGCGTTCGTCCTGGCGAAAAAGTGCCGGTCGATGGCGTGGTGCTCGAGGGCGAGAGCCATGTCGACGAGTCGATGCTCACCGGCGAGCCGATGCCGGTGACCAAGACCACGGGCGAACCGGTGACCGGCGGCACGGTGAACCAGGACGGCGCGCTGACCATGCGCGCGAAAAAAGTCGGCGGCGAGACCATGCTGGCGCAGATCGTGGCGCTGGTGGCCAAGGCGCAGCGCAGCCGCGCACCGCTGCAGCGGGTGGCCGATCGCGTCGCGGCATGGTTCGTGCCGGCGGTGTTCGCGTGTTCCGTACTGGCGTTTGCGGGCTGGGCCTGGCTCGGTCCCGATCCGAAGCTGGCGCATGCGCTGATCGCGGCGGTGTCGGTACTGATCATCGCCTGTCCGTGCGCGCTGGGGCTGGCCACACCGATCTCGATCATGGTGGCCAGCGGCCGCGGTGCGCAGAACGGCGTGCTGTTCAAGGATGCCAGCGCGATCGAGGCACTGCGCGACATCGACACGCTGGTACTGGACAAGACCGGTACGCTGACCGAAGGCAAGCCCGCTCTGACCGATCTGCTGCCGCTTGGCGACCTGCCGCGCGAACGTCTGCTGCTGCTGGCTGCCGCGCTGGAGCAGCCCAGCGAGCACCCGCTGGCACGGGCGATCGTCAATGCCCTCGATGGCGAAACGCCGCCGTCGGTGGAGGATTTCCGCACCTTGACCGGCCGCGGTGTGCAGGGCCGTGTCGAGGGCCGCATGGTGGCGCTGGGCAATGCGCGACTGCTGGACGAACTCGGTATCGGCGCCGACGACAAGGCGACTCAACAGGCCGAGGCATTGCGCGGCGACGGCGCCACGGTGATGTTTCTCGCCGTCGACGGTGCGCTGGCCGGGCTGATTGCGGTCGCCGACCGGATCAAGCCGGGCACGGCGAAAGCGATCGCGGCGCTGCATGCCGACGGCCTGCGCCTGGTGATGCTGACCGGCGACAATGCGACCACGGCGGGCGCGGTGGCGCGCCAGCTGGGCATTGACGAGGTGCATGCCGATGTGACGCCGACCGACAAGGCATCGGTGGTGACGAACCTGAAGAGCGAGGGCCGCCGCGTGGCGATGGCCGGCGACGGCATCAACGATGCGCCCGCGCTGGCGGCTGCGGACGTGGGCATCGCGATGGGCGGCGGCACCGACGTGGCGATGGAAAGCGCGCAGGTGACCCTGATCAAGGGCGATCTGGGTGCCATCGCGCGGGCGCGCTCGCTGTCGCGGGCCACCGTGCGCAACATCCACCAGAACCTGTTCTTCGCCTTCATCTACAACGCGGTCGGCGTGCCGCTGGCGGCCGGCGCGCTGTATCCGCTGCTGGGCATCACACTGTCGCCGATGGTGGCCGCGCTGGCGATGAGCCTGAGCTCGGTGTCGGTGGTGAGCAACGCATTGCGCCTGCGCAAGGTTCGCCTGTAACCCGTAGGAGCGCACCCTGTGCGCGAAGCTCTTGTCGATGAACATCCGCAAAGAGCTTTCGCGCACAGGGTGCGCTACAACACTGCCTGGGCGCGAAGTAACGCGCTGGCGTTTGCTTTTCGCCCGGCCTGTCCATTCATCAGAAGTTCTCGCATGACCCGCACTCTCGCCGAATGGCTCGCGTACCAGGAACACGTCAACGTCCACAGCATCGAACTGGGGCTCGATCGCGTGCGCGCGGTGTGGCAGCGCATGGGCGCGGCGGCACCGGCGCATCGCGCGATCACGGTCGGCGGCACCAACGGCAAGGGTTCCACCGTAGCCTTGATTGAAGCAATGCTGATGGCAGCCGGATTGCGCGTCGGCAGTTTCACTTCGCCGCACCTGCTCGATTACAACGAGCGTGTGCGCATCGACGGTGCCGATGTCGACGACGTTTCGCTGGTGGCCGCGTTCGAGCGGATCGAAACAGCACGTGGCGATCTGCCGCTGACCTATTTCGAGTTCGGCACGCTGGCTGCGCTGGATCTGTTCGCCCGCGCGCAGTTGGACGTGGCGATCCTGGAAGTGGGGCTGGGCGGCCGGCTGGACGCGGTGAACATCGTCGATGCCGATGTGGCGATCATCACCACGGTGGATCTGGATCATCTGGATTGGCTGGGACCGGATCGCGACAGCATCGGCCGCGAAAAGGCCGGCATCGCGCGGGCAGGGCGACCGGCCATCGTCGGCGAGCCGGACCCGCCGCTGGGGCTGCTCGATGCGCTGGCCGCGAGCGGCGCCCGCGTCGAGCGGGCCGGGATCGATTTCAGCATCGAACGCCACCCCACGGGTTGGAGTTGGCGGCACCGCGACGGCAAGGTGATGGAGTTGCCCGATCCGGCACTGGCGGCGCCGGTGCAATTCGCCAACGCGGCGGCGGCGATAGCCGCGCTGCATGCGTTGTGTGCCGATGGCGAACCGATCGCTGCAAGGAATTTTCTCGCCGCCGTCAGCTCCGGCCTGCGGGCGGTGCGGGTATCGGCACGACTGCAGTCGCTCGGTGGCGATCCAGCCTTGATCGTGGATGTGGGTCACAACCCGCAGGCCGCGCGCGCGCTGGCCGAATGGCTGGATGAGGAGCCGCGCGGCCCGCTGCATGCGGTTTACGGCGCGCTGGCCGACAAGGACGTGGCCGGGGTGATGGACGCGCTCGGCAGCCGGGTCGGACATTGGCACCTGGCCGGACTGGAACGCGATACGCCACGTGGTCTGAGCGCCGTGGCCTTGGCGACGGTGCTGCGGCAAACCCTGCCGCGGGCATCGTTCGATGCGCATGCCGATGTCGCCACAGCACTGGCCGCAGCGCGGGCGGCGGCATGCCCGGGCGAGTGCATTCTCGCATTCGGCTCGTTTTTCGTGGCCAGCGCGGTGATCGCCGAACGTGCCAGCTGAACGCACGGGGCGGGTTGGATCGCCGGATGGGTCATGGGGGCCGGCACAGGCGGGTATAATCGCGCCGTTGCGTGCCGCGTTTGGAGCGAAGCCTTGAAAATACGCCTGCTGGGAGCCGCCGTTCTCTTTGCACTGCTGATCCTGTTCGTGCCGATGTTCTTTTCCAGCAAGCCCCCGGTTGCCGGCGGCGATCAGGCAGTGAGCCTGGCGATTCCGCCGGCGCCGGACAGCAACCTGCAGACGCGGACCATGAGCCTGAAGCCGGATGCCGCCATCGGCACATCGAGTGCGGCTGTCACGCCGGTCCAGCCGACAGCGGTACCGGCATCGAGCGATCATCTGCCCACGGTGAACATCGGCTCCAATCGTCCGCGTGACGTGGGAACCGATCCCGAAGCCGGCAAGAAACCCGCGCCGACCACGGTAACGACCGGTTCCGGCAAGTCGCCGTCACAGCCGGTGATTGCGCAGCAAGCCAGGCAGGTCGCACACAAGCCGGTGGTCGCTCCGCCAAAGCACGCGCCCGCTGCCGTGCCGACAGCGACTGCGGGACCTGTCGGGCATGGCGGCTACACGCTCGACCTCAGCGCTTATGCCAGCGCGGCGGGGGCAGCGCGTCTGCAACGTCGCGTGCGAGCCATGGGTTTCCCGGTGAGCGGTCACCCGATCATGCAGGCCGGCCAGCAACGCATCCAGGTCGTTGCCGGGCCGTTCGAGACGCGCACCGCGGCCGAAACGGCCCGCTTGAAGATCGTCCAGTCGATTCCCGGCGTACCGGCACGACTGGAGCAAGACGCCAACCGCGACAGCGGTGAGGCCGCCGCCGCATCATCGCTGCCCGCCAAGGCTGGTGGCTGGGCGGTGCAGTTGGCGGCCATGAGTACCCGGGCCGATGCTTTGGCACTGCGCGACAAGTTGCGCGCCAACGGCTTCGACGGTTTCGTGGATTCGGTGCAGGCTGGTGGCAAGCGGCTGTGGCGCGTGCGCGCCGGCCCGCAGACGCAGCGTGCCGATGCCCAACGCCTGCACGACCAGATCAAGACAAAACTGGGCATTGATGGCAACGTCGTTTCGGTTCCCTGATCATGCAAGCACCCAGACGCGGGATCGGCGGATGACCGGATGAACTGGACCGATTACATCATCATCGGCATTCTGGCCATCTCGGTCATGATCGGGCTGTGGCGCGGACTGATTTCCGAAGTGCTGGCACTGGCGATCTGGGTTGCCGCGTTCTGGGTGGCATGGACCTTCGGTCCCGTGTTGGCAACGCATTTCGACCACATCATCGATCTGCCTTCGGCGCGGATCGTCATCGGCTATGGCGTCTGTTTCGTTGCCGTGTTGATTCTCGGTGCGTTGTTGCGCTTCGTGATCAACCGGCTGGTCGAGAGCACCGGGCTGTCCGGTACCGATCGTCTGCTGGGCATGTTTTTCGGTTTCGCCCGTGGCGTGTTGCTGCTGACCCTGCTGGTGTTCCTGGGTGGATTCACTGCATTCCCCAGAGATCCGTGGTGGCAGCAATCGGTGTTGCTGCCGCAGTTTCAGCACGCGGCAACATGGCTGGAACAGCGGGTGCCGGCCAGTGTGAGCAAGCATGTCCATCCGTCGGTCGTACTCCGGCATCTACGCAGCTTGCCCACTTCCCTGGGCACCCCCATATCGGTTGCGACGCCGGCCACGGCGAGCACGAGTCGCACGATTGCCCCAGCGGTTGCCGGCAGCACAGTTACCCACTCCACAAATTTCTGAGACAGGCAACAAACCATGTGCGGAATCATCGGCATTGTCGGTACCACGGATGTGGCATCGGCGCTTTATGACGGGTTGACGGTGCTGCAGCATCGTGGCCAGGATGCCGCCGGCATTGCCACCGTCGATGGCGCGCGACTTCGCCTGCACAAGGGCAACGGACTGGTGCGCGACGTGTTCGGCCAGGTCGCGATGGGCGGCTTGCGCGGACGCATCGGCATCGGCCATTGCCGTTACCCGACCGCTGGCTCGGAGGGCCAGGCCGAAGCACAACCGTTCTACGTGAACTCGCCTTACGGCATCGCGTTCGCGCACAACGGCAATCTGGTCAATACGGACTCGCTGCGTCGGGAGATGTTCGAGGACGATCGCCGCCACATCAACACCGATTCGGATTCCGAAGTGCTGCTGAATGTGCTGGCGCACGAGTTGCAGATCCAGGACCGGATGGCGTTGACACCGGACCACATCTTCAAGGCGGTGGCCGGCGTGCATGCGCGGGCCAGCGGCGGTTATGCCTGCGTGGCGCTGGTACTGGGCTACGGCCTGATCGCGTTCCGCGACCCGCACGGCATCCGCCCGCTGGTGCTGGGCGAGCGCCTTACCGCCGAAGGTCGCGAGTATGCGGTGGCCTCCGAATCGGTCGCCTTCGACGTGCTGGGCTTCAAACGCATCCGTGATATCCAGCCGGGCGAGGCGGTAATCATCACCGACGACGGCCAGCTCCACAGTCGTCGCTGTGCCGAAGGAGCCTTGCACACGCCGTGCATCTTCGAATACGTCTATCTGGCACGGCCGGATTCGATGATCGAGGACGTCTCGGTGTACAAGGCCCGGCTGCGCATGGGAGAGAAGCTGGGCGAGAAGATCCTGCGCGAACGCCCGGACCACGGCATCGATGCGGTGATTCCGATCCCCGACACCGCACGCACCGCTGCCAGCGCGCTGGCCGGCGTGCTCGGGGTGCCATTCCGCGAGGGCTTCGTGAAGAATCGATACATCGGGCGCACCTTCATCATGCCGGGGCAGGGCGAACGGCAGAAATCGGTGCGCCGCAAGCTCAACGCGATCGATCTGGAGTTTCGCAAGAAGAACGTGCTGCTGGTGGACGACTCGATCGTGCGCGGGACCACCTCCAGGCAAATCATCCAGATGGCCCGCGATGCCGGCGCGAAAAACGTCTACTTCGCTTCCGCCGCACCGCCGGTGCGCTATCCGAACGTGTACGGCATCGACATGCCGTCGGTCTCGGAACTGGTCGCCGCCGGCCGCACCGAGCAGGAAGTGGAGAAGGTACTCGGTGCCGACTGGCTGATCTATCAGGACCTCAAGGATCTGATCCGGGCCGTGCAGGACGGCAACGAGGATCTCCAGCAGTTCGACACCTCCTGTTTCTCTGGCGAATACGTGACCGGTCTCGAACGGCAGTATCTGGAACAGATCCAGATGCTGCGTTCCGACGATGCCAAGGCCGCGCGGCGCAGCATGTGATTTCGTTCCGCCAGAAGATCGAGATCTGCGCATGCCTTTTGCGTCCGCATCCGCTCCCTTCGGGGAGAAGTGTTCGCGCCAAACCCCGTGCCTGATCTCCACGCCGCCGCCAAGCGTTGCCTCGAAGCCATCGATCCGGCCGACAAGCTGCGCCTGACCCACGCCACCTGGCAGGCCTTTTTGGCTGGCGAACTGAAGGCCGATCCGGTAGCGCCGCCGCCCGAGCCGATCGCCGCGCCAGGCCGCCCGGTAAAACCGCGCCTGGTCGATGCCCGGCAAGTGCCGCAGCGCGGCCTCGGCAGCGAGCGGGGCCGTGCCGCACTGGTGCACGCGGTAGCGCATATCGAATTCAACGCGATCAACCTGGCATGGGACGCGGTCTACCGCTTCCGCGGCAAACCGGATGCGTATTACCGCGACTGGGCCAGCTGCGCGAACGACGAGGCGCGTCATTTCGCCATGCTGTCCGGACGCCTGGCCGAACTCGGCCATGCCTACGGCGACTTCGACGCCCACGACGGCCTGTGGGCGATGGCCGAGAGAACCGCGGGCCACGACACAGCGCGCATGGCGCTGGTGCCGCGCGTGCTGGAAGCCCGCGGCCTGGACGTCACGCCCGGCATGATCGAGCGCCTGCGCCAGCTCGGCGATACCTGCACGGTGGCAATCCTCGAAGTGATCTTGCGCGAGGAAGTCGCCCACGTCGCCGCCGGCACCCGCTGGTACCGCCATTGCTGCGAACGTGACGGGCTGGAGCCGGTCGCCACGTTCTTCGACCTGCTGCGTGCCTACATGGGCACCAGCCTGCGCGGCCCGTTCAATTTGCCGGCACGGCGCGAGGCGGGATTTGTGGAAGCCGAACTTGATCGGCTCACCATGCTGGCTGATCCTGGTCGCGGTTGATCCTGCTCGATGTCGTCGCAAGGCCCATCTGGTCACGGCCCTTGGTGTCACCGCCAGCCAGCAGTGGAGCAGTCCACTCAGGGACGGAGCCAGCCAGCCTCACGCCACACTCCCAAGCGTCCGTTCTCGGGCACATGCGAGCCCACCGCCTCGCCGGACGATCAGTGTTGCCGCGTGTCGTGCTCCTTGCCCCACAAGGGCGCAGTGGTGGAATCCAAAACCCGGTACGCAAACAGTTTCACCCGGTCGTTCACAGAGGAACCACGCCAGGGCATAGCACCAGACGAACAGTGCCCAGCCCAGACGAGCGGCGTCATGAACACCCCGTAGACGGCTATCAGGGTCGCCACGATCTGCGTGCCCAGTACCGCCAGCCAAAGGACCCGCGCCGGACGCATGGACCAGAAAGGCCCGCGCGTGCGCGTGACGAAGATCGTCAGATGCCCCGCCACCGAAAGCTTCAGATACATCACAGCGTCTGGATGTGGGCATCCAACTGGACGAAGCAGCCATCGCCGTGGTGGAACCGGTGCGGGGAGCCTGCGAGATCCTCGGGCTCGATCCGCTCTACGTCGCCAACGAAAGGCGCTTTGTCGCCCTGGTACCGGCCGCCGACCACGAAGGTGCTGAGTCCAATCGCTGCCCGACTTGATCATGGTCAAGTTCCACGATCTGGAGCGGGGCTACTTTAGGACTGCTGTTTCCGACTGGAGCACCGCCGTGGACTGGCCGATCATCCACAAGGCAGCACCCGAACCCGGAGCCTCCGCGTCGAATCTTGGCGACTACGAGCAGGCGCGAACGGCATTTTCCTGGGATCAGGCCCGCAACGAACTTGCCGGTCTGCCGGATGGGGGTGGCATCAATATCGCCCATGAAGCGCTCGACCGGCACGTGCGCGAGGGTCGCGGCGACCGGGTCGCGTTGCGCTGGCTGGCCAGGGAGGGCAGCATCGGCGACTTCAGCTATGCCGAGCTGGCCGAACTCAGCAATCGTTTCGCCAGCGCGCTGAACGATCTGGGCGTACAACGTGGCGAGCGCGTTTTTACGCTGCTTGGGCGCGTCCCCGCGCTGTATGTCGCCGCGTTCGGTACCTGGAAGCATCGCGCGGTGCTGTGTCCGCTGTTTTCCGCGTTCGGCCCCGATCCGATTGCCGCACGCATGGCGATCGCCGAGCCGGCGGTATTGGTCACCAGTGCGCGCCTATTCCGGCACAAGGTCGTGCCGATCCTGGGACAGCTGCCGTATCTGCGGCACGTGATCCTGGTCGACGGTCTGATGGCCCAGAGGAGCGAGCCGGAAGAGAAAGGGACATCGGACGAGCGCATCCTGGATTTCCAGGAACTGCTGGACTCGGCCTCCCCCGAATACGCCATCGGGCCCACCGATCCGGAAGATCTGGCGACGCTGCATTTCACCAGTGGCACCACCGGTCGGCCGAAGGCCGCGATGCACGTGCATGCGGGCGTCGCTGCCCACCGCGCCACCGCGATGCTGGCGCTGGACCTGCGCCCCGACGATGTCTACTGGTGCACCGCCGATCCGGGCTGGGTCACCGGGACGTCCTACGGCATCATTGGCCCGCTCGCGGTCGGCTGCACGCTGATCGCCGACGAGGAGGAGTTCGACGCCGAACGCTGGTATCGCACGCTGGCCGAGCAGCATGTCGACGTCTGGTACACCGCACCGACCGCGATCCGCATGTTGATGAAGGCCGGTGACGAGTTGGTCAAGGGCCATGACCTTGCCTCGCTGCGTTTCATCGCCAGCGTCGGCGAACCGCTCAACCCCGAGGCCGTGGTGTGGGGCCAGCGCGTGCTGGGCCTGGCGATCCACGACAACTGGTGGCAGACCGAGACCGGCGGGATCATGATCGCCAACTACGCGTCGATGGACATCAAGCCCGGCTCGATGGGGCGACCGCTGCCGGGAATCGAGGCGGCGATCGTGCGTCATGTGGGGCAGTGCGTCGAGGTAGTCGGAGAAGCTGGTCACGAGGGCGAGCTGGCGCTTCGCCCGGGTTGGCCGTCGATGTTTCGTGGCTACCTGAAGGAGGACGCGCGCTACGCCAAGTGCTTCGTCGACGGCTGGTACCTGAGCGGCGATCTGGCCCGGCGCGATATGGACGGCTATTTCTGGTTCGTCGGCCGCGCCGACGACGTGATCTAGTCCGCCGGGCTCCTGATCGGGCCGTTCGAGGTGGAGAGCGTGCTGATGGAACATCCGGCGGTCATCGAAGCCGGCGTGATCGGCGTGCCCGATCCGATTGCGCTGGAAGTGGTCAAGGCCTTTGTCGCACTGCGTCCCGGCTATGCGCCAAGCGATGCGCTGCAGAAGGAACTGATGGCACACGCCCGCAAGCGATTGGGGCCGGCGGTGGCACCACGCGAGATCGCGTTCTGCGACAGCCTGCCCAAGACCCGCTCCGGCAAGATCATGCGGAGGTTGCTGAAGGCGCGCGAGTTGGGTTTGCCTGAGGGCGATCTGTCGACCCTGGAGGGTGGCGCATGAACACGGCAAAACATCTCAAGGTGCACGTCTCGCGCGAGCATGCGCGCGAGCTGATGCGGCAGATGATCCTGATCCGGCGCTTCGAGGAAAAATGCGCGGAGCTGTACACGCAGGAGAAGATCCGCGGCTTCCTGCATCTGTACATCGGCGAGGAAGCCAATGCGGTCGGCG
>DATKVA010000109.1:0-24787 GCA_035530315.1 Rhodanobacter sp.
CGGCCCAGCGCCATGCCGCTTCCACTTCATCGCGGCGCATGAACAGGGTGGGGTTGCCGCGAACCACGTCCAGCAACAGCCGCTCGTATGCATCGCGCTGCTGCACGCCGAACGCTTCGGCGAAACTCATGTCCAGCGGCACATGGCGCAGGCGCAGGCCGCCGGGGCCGGGGTGCTTGATGGTCAGCCACAGCTTGACGCCTTCGTCCGGCTGCAGGCGCAGCACCAGCCGATTCTGCGCCAGCGAGCCCGTGGACGGATCGAAGATCGAATGCGGCACCGCCTTGAACACGACCACGATCTCGGACACCCGGTTGGGCAGGCGTTTGCCGGTGCGAAGGTAGAACGGCACGCCGGCCCAGCGCCAGTTGGCGATTTCCGCCTTCAGCGCCACGAAGGTCTCGGTGTTGGACTTGGCGCTGCCCAGTTCGTCCGGATAACCGGGCACGCTGGCGCCTTCGGCCACGCCAGCGCGGTACTGGCCGCGCACGGTGAGCTGGGCAGCATTGCTGTCGTCGATGGGTTTCAGGGCACGCAGCACCTTCAGCTTCTCGTCGCGCACCGCGTCGGGCGACAGTGAGGACGGCGGCTCCATCGCCACCATGCACAGCAGTTGCAGCATGTGGTTTTGCAGCATGTCGCGCAATGCGCCGGCACGGTCGTAGTAGGCGGCACGATGACCTACACCGATCGTTTCGGCCACAGTGATCTGCACGTGATCGATGTGCCCGGCATTCCACAACGGTTCGAACAACGCGTTGCCGAAGCGCAGCGCGAGCAGGTTCTGCACCGTTTCCTTGCCAAGGTAATGGTCGATGCGGAACGTCTGCGACTCGTCGAATACGCGACCGACGTCGTCGTTGATCTGGTTCGCACTGGCGAGATCGCGGCCGATCGGCTTTTCGAGCACCACCCGCGACGCACCTTGATTGAGCCCGTACTGGCCAAGCCGTGCACAGATGTCGACGAACAATTCCGGCGAGGTGGACAGGTAGAACACCCGTACGTGGTCGGGATGCTCGCCGATCAGCGTGGCGAAGTCTTCCCAGCCATCGGCCTTGCGTGCATCCAGCGACCGGTAGGCGACCCGCTTCAGGAAGGTATCGAGCTGCGCGGTTCCGACACTGCCGTCCGAGGCGACCAGCGCCTTGCGCAGCAGGGCGCGATAAGCGTCGTCGTCCAGTGCCTCGCGGGCGATGCCGATGATCCGGCTGCCAGCCGGGATCTGTCCGTCGGCGAAACGGTGAAACAGGGCAGGCAGCAGCTTGCGCACGGCCAGATCGCCGGTGCCACCAAAAATGACCAGATCGAACAGTTCGACCACTTGGGAAGATGCAGTCACACGTTGTCCTCGACACGATGCCGGATGGCAGGCAGTGCCCAGTGCGCGCCTGCCCGAATCGTTGCAAGAGTACCAGTGAAATACCACAAAGGCCACACTCGGATCCGACGCATTGCACCAGATTCCACCGCATCCCTTGTTGCAGTTGACTTGTGCCGCCTGTCGAATCTTCGTGCAGGGCAATTCATGTGGTGATTGCGCAAGTGGATTGGTATTGGTATGTTTAGTAACAATGGAAACTGCTTTGCTCAACGAATACCGCCGGATCTGCGAAGATCCGGCCACCCATCAACCGCTGGCCTACCTGCGCCTGCGGCGGGCGATCCGCAATGTGGTCGAGCATCGCGACATCGAGCCGGGGCAAGCGCTGCCCAGCGAACGCGACCTGTCGCAGGTCCTGAAGCTGTCGCGAGTGACTGTCCGCAAGGCAATTGCCGGGCTGGTCGAGGAGGGTTTGCTGACCCAGCGCCATGGCGCTGGCACCTTCATCGCCGAACGCATCGTCAAGCCGATGTCGCGGCTGACCAGTTTCACCGAGGATCTGCGCGAGCGTGGCCTGCGTCCACGTTCGGAATTCTTCGAGCGCGGCATCGGCGAAGTGACGCCGGAGGAAGCCATGGCAATGAACCTGTCGCCGGGCTCGCTGGTGGTGCGGCTGCATCGCGTGCGCTACGGCCAGGACGAGCCGCTGGCGATCGAGCGCAGCGTGGTGCCGGCCAGCCTGCTGCCCGATCCCATGTTGGTGCACGACTCGCTGTATGAGGCACTGGAAAAACTCAACTGTCGCCCGCGCCGTGCGTTGCAACGTTTGCGTGCGGTGTCGCTGAATGCCCATCAGGCGCGGCTGCTGCACGTTGCTGCAGGCAGCGCGGGGCTGAGCATCGAGCGGCGCAGTTTTCTGGATGATGGCCGGGTAGTCGAATTCACCAGTTCCTGGTATCGCGGCGACATCTACGATTTTGTCGCCGAACTGCAGACCGACTGAACGGATAGGCATGGATGCCCGCACAGATATTTCGCCAGCCACGGCTGTATCGCCGCCGGCCATCGGGCGGATCTGGTCGCAAAGATGACGACTTCCGCATCCGGCAGAGCTGGATCGGCGGCCCGACTGCGGAGCGCACCCTGTGCGCGAATGCTCTTTGCGGGCGCTGGCAGAGCTTTTGCCCCCAGGGTGGACTCCCGCGCTGCACCCCCGCCTTTCAACCCGGCGCATTGCCCGGATAGCCGTCCGAAGTTACACTGGCGCGGTTCAGGTGTCCCGACAGGCTCGTCGCCCAAGGGATGAAACGGGAAGCCGGTGCGCTCTGCAAAGCCGGCGCTGCCCCCGCAACGGTAAGCGAGTTTTTCGTACGGCGAACGCCACTGTGCTTGGCACGGGAAGGCGCCGTTCGAGGCATGCGGACACACCGCATTGCCACTCGTAAGCCCGGAGACCGGCCTGAACGATTCCTGGTGGCTCGCGGTGGGCGAGGCTGAACCACGTGCCGTGGCGTTCACCCCTGCCCGTCGTTCCGTCTTCCTTCCGTCTGCTGCCAGCTCATTGGTCACATGAGCCGTGCGCGGGTGCGCGGCCGAGGGAAAAACATGAACAAGACTCTGCTGGCAGCGGCGCTGCTCGGGTGCACGATGGTCGCGCAGGCGGCCGACCAGGGCATTCCCGATCCGGGCAATCCTGGCAATCCGGGCCGCGCCAATGCGCTGGCGCCGGTGATCGTCACCGCCACGCGTACCGCGATCACCGTCGATGACGCCTTGTCGTCGGTCACGGTGATCACCCGCGCCGACATCCAGCGGCTGCAACCGGCTTCGGTATCCGATTTGCTGACCGGCCTGCCCGGCGTCACCTTCGCCCAGGCCGGCGGCCTCGGCGAGCAGACCTCGCTGTTCCTGCGCGGAACCAACTCTACTCACACGCTGGTGCTGATCGACGGCATGCGGATCGGCTCGGTGACGGCCGGGCTGGCATCGCTGGAGCAGATTCCGGTCGAGCAGATCGAGCGCATCGAAATCGTGCGCGGCCCGCGTTCGAGCCTGTACGGCGCGGACGCCATCGGCGGAGTGATCCAGATCTTCACCCGCCACGGCCAGCGCGGTGGCGGCGTGGTGCCATCGCTGAGCACGACGGCCGGCAGTCATGGCCTGTTCGGCAGCGAGGCCGGCCTCTCCGGCGGCGACAAGCACGCCTGGTACAACCTCAGCCTGGGTGGTCAGTACACCAGCGGCATCCCGGCCTGCCGGCTGGGCGCGGCGGAGGCCGGCGCGGGTTGCTTCGTCGACGATCCGCGGCCCGATGCGTTTCGCAACTGGAATGGCGCGG
The DNA here is from genome assembly GCA_035530315.1 of Rhodanobacter sp. Classification (GTDB taxonomy): domain Bacteria; phylum Pseudomonadota; class Gammaproteobacteria; order Xanthomonadales; family Rhodanobacteraceae; genus Rhodanobacter. The sequence continues at coordinate 3,663 of DATKVA010000109.1, forward strand.
CGAACGGTGGCTACCGCTGGGACAACGGCACCGAATTGGCGCTGGACTGGCTGCGCAGCAAGAACGACATCGAATATACCGGCAGCCCCTACGGCGGCAATCGGGCCATCAACGAGCAGCGGGTCGCCAGTGCACGGTTGAGCTTCTCGCCGCTGCAGGCGTGGCAAGTCACGCTAAACGCCGGGCAGAGCAAGGATCTCTCCACCACCTCCTACCAAGGCACCTACTACGGCACCTACTACCCGCGCACGCCGACCGGTTTCACCAACTCGCGGCGCAACCAGGCGTCGTGGCAGAACGACATTGCGCTGGCGCCAGACCAGCTGCTGACCGTGGGCGTGGACTATCAGCAGGAACACGTCCGCAGCAACACCGGTTATCTGGCCAGCAACCGCGACGATACCGGTAGCTACGCGCAGTACCAGGGCAGCTTCGGCCGCAACGAAGTGCAGCTGTCGCTGCGGCGCGACCACAACCAGCAGTTCGGCGACCACGCTACCGGCGCCGCGGCCTGGGGTTACCGTTTCGGGCATGGCCTGCGGCTGACCGCCAGCTACGGCACGGCATTCCACGCGCCGACCTTCAACGATCTCTACTATCCGCCGTTCTTCGGGATTCCCTCGGCCAATCCGGACTTGAAGCCGGAGACGTCGCGCAGCGGAGAGCTCGGCCTCGCGCAGCAGCTCGATGGCTGGAATTGGGCCTTGAACGCTTACCAGACCAAGATCGATCAGCTGATCACGCTGGACAGCAACTATTACCCGATGAACATCAATCGGGCACGGATCCGCGGCGTGGAAGGTCAGCTGGGCACGAACCTCGATGGCTGGCGTGTGCAGGGTTACTTCACTTTGCAGCAGCCACTGAACCGTGGCGGCGCGGACAATGGCCATCTGCTGCCGCGGCGCCCCGAGCGGACCGCACGGATCGATCTGGATCGCCGTTTCGGTGCGTTCGGCATCGGCAGCACGCTGTATGCCGCCGGCCGCAGCTACGATGACCTCGCCAACAGCCATCGCCTGGGCGGCTACAGCACCGTGGCGTTTCGTGCCAGTTACCAATTTGCCCCGGACTGGCAGGTGCAGGCGCGGCTGTCCAACGCCTTCGCGCACCATTACGAAACGGCATACTTCTTCAACCAGCTCGGCCGCACCTGGTATCTGACTTTGCGCTACCGCCCCGCTGTTCACTTGTAGCGCACCTGTGGGAGCGGCTGAAGCCGCCCACAAAAGCCGCCCCACAAAGCCGCCCCTGTCTTTCGACACGGTGTGGACTTCAGGCACATACGCTGGAGCGCGACAACTGGCATAAAGTCCGCATGATCCAGATCCATGCCCTTGCCGCGTCCCCGCCGATTGCCGTGCGCCTGTATGGCGGCCGCGCCGTCCCGTCCTGCCTGCCGGTCGCGAAGGTGCCATGAACATCTTTGCGCCGATGATCCGCCGTCCGGTCGGTACGTCGCTGCTGGCGCTGGGCCTGATTCTTGCTGGCATCAGTGCCTATCTGTTGCTTGGTGTCGCCGCGTTGCCGTCGCTGGATTTTCCCGGCGTCTACGTGGTGGCGAACCAGCCCGGCGCCAGCGCGCAGACCATGGCCAACACCGTGCTGGCGCCGCTGGAGCGCCATCTGGGACAGATTCCGGGTATCGACGAGATGTACGGCAATGCCCGCGAGGGGGCCGCCTCGGTGATGGTGCGCTTCAATTTCAGCCGCACCGCCGACAGCGCCGCGCGCGACGTGCAGGCGGCGATCAACGCGGCCGCCGTCGACCTGCCCACGGGCATGCCGTCGCCACCGCAATATTTCAAGTTCGATACCTCGCAGATCCCGATCCTGTTCATCACGCTGACCTCGACCGGGCTGCCGCAGGACAAGCTGTTCGACCTTGCCGACACACTGCTCAAGCCCGCCGTGGCGCAGATCGACGGGGTGGCCCAGGTGCAGGTGTTCGGCGGCACTCCGCACGCGGTGCGGATCGAGCTGGACAGCAACGCACTGGCGGCCAAGGGGCTCACCGCCAATGATGTCGCCAACGCCTTGCGTGCAGCCAATGTCACCTCGCCGGAGGGCACGCTGAGCGACGGTCGCACGCAGACGACGGTGACCGCGACCGACGGCTTGCACGAACCGAAAGAGTTCGCCCATCTGCTGATCGCGATGAAGAACGGTACGCCGGTGCGGCTGTCCGACGTGGCCAGGGTTTACGGCGGCCAGCAGGACGAGTATCAGGCGGCGTGGTTCTCCAGCGTAGGCACCGGCAGCGCGCGCACGGTGGGCCTGCAGATCACCAAACGGCCGGAGGCGAACGCGGTGGCCACGGTGGCGGCGATCCGCGCCAGGCTGCCGCAGCTGGCTGCGTCGCTGCCGGCGAACGTCAGCATTACGCCCATATTCGATCTCACCCAGACCACCAAATCGGCCCTGCACGAGGTAGAGGTGGCGCTGCTGATCTCGATCATGCTGGTGGCACTGGTGATGCTGGTGTTCCTGCGCCGCGCGCGCCCCATGCTGATCGCCATGCTCAGCGTGCCGCTGTCGCTGGCCGGGGCGTTCGTGGTGATGTGGACGCTCGGCTACACCCTCAATACGCTGTCGCTGGTGGCGCTGGTGCTGAGCATCGGCTTCGTGGTGGACGATGCGATCGTGGTGATCGAGAACATCGTGCGCCACATGGAGCACGGCGCGCCGCCATTGCCGGCGGCATTGACGGGCGTCGGCGAGATCGGTTTCACGGTGGTCTCGATCACGCTGTCGCTGGTGGCGGTGTTCGCGCCGCTGCTGTTCGGCAACAACATGCTGGTGATGCTGCTGCGTGAATTTTCGGTGACGCTGACCGCCGCGGTGGTGATCTCGGCGATCGTCTCGCTCACGCTTACGCCGGCGCTGTGCGGCCGATTGCTCAAGCACGAAACCGCCGAGCGCAAACCGCCGGGACGACTCGAACAGGCCGCGGAGCGATTCGATCGCGGCCTGCTGCGCCTGTACGAGCGCGCGCTGGATTGGGCGCTGCACCATCGCCGGATCATGCGCTGGCAGCCGCTGACCCTGCTGATCCTTACCGGCGTGCTCGGCTTTGCGGTGGTCAAGACGGCTGGCGGCAGCTTCATGCCCGAGGAGGACACCGGCCAGCTGCAGCTGCAGATGAGCGCCGACGCCAATATCGCGCCCACGGTGCTGGCCAGACGCGCGCAGCAGATCATCCGCATCATGCAGTCGGACCCGACCGTGCTCGACACCCTCACCATGCTCGGCGGCAATGGCGGCGGCGGCGGTGCCGTGGGCAACAGCGCGCGGATGTTCGTCGACCTGAAGCCGCGCGGTAACGGTCCAGGCGAGCGCCCCGAAACGATCCAGAAGATCATCGAACGGCTGTCCAAGCAGTTCGCTGCATTGCCCGACGTGGAGATTGAAATCCGCCCGGTACAGTTCCTCGGTGGCGGTGGCAGCGGCGATAACGGCGGCCAGTATGAATTCCAGCTGGCCAGCAGCAATGGCGGCGACCTGCAGCCGTGGGCACTGAAAATGGTGCGGGAGATGCGCACGATCAAGGAATTCCGCGATGTCGGCAGCGACTTCGATCAGGTCGGCAAGCAGCAGCAGTTGCGGGTTGACCGCGAGGCCGCGGCGCGCCTGCACGTGAGCCTGGGCGCGATCGATAGCGCGCTTTACAACTCGTTTGGCCAGCGCCAGGTGTCGACGATCTACTCCGACATCAACCAGTACTCGGTGGTGCTCAGCGCCGACCCCGCGGAAAGCCTCAGCCCGCAGGCGCTGTTGAATATCCGCGTGCGCAACGAGCAGGGCCGGATGATTCCGCTGTCCGCGCTGGCACAGCTGAAACCGGGCATCAGCCCGATCCGCATCCGCCACCACAACCAGATGGAAGCGGCCACCATCACTTACAACCTCGCCAAGGGCGTGCCGCAGGATCGCGGCATCGCACTGGTGAAACAGGCGGCGCTCGCGGCCGACCTGCCGGGCGGTATCCACGTGGACTTCACCGGCGCCAACCAGCGCCTGCAGCAGGCCCAGTCCAACGGCATGGTGCTGTTGCTCGGCTCGATCCTGGCGATGTACATCGTGCTCGGCATCCTCTACGAGAGCCTCGGCCACCCGCTGACCATCCTGTCCACGCTGCCGGCGGCCGGTGCCGGTGCGTTCCTGGCGATGCTGGTGACGCAGACACAGCTTTCGCTGATGGCGATCATCGCGATCCTGATGCTGATCGGCATCGTCAAGAAGAACGCGATTCTGATGGTCGACTTCGCGCTGGTCGCGCAACGCGAACGCGGCCTGTCTGCACCGGATGCGATCCGCGAAGCCGCGCTGGTGCGTTTCCGTCCGATCACCATGACCACGCTGGTGGCGATGGGTGCGGCGCTGCCGCTGGCGATCGGCTTCGGCATCGGTTCGGAGATGCGCCAGCCGCTCGGCATCGCGATCGTCGGCGGCCTGCTGGTGTCGCAACTGCTGACCTTGCTCAGCACCCCGGCGATCTACCTCTGGAATCACGATCGCAAGATCCGCCGGGCCGCGCGCAAGGAGCGCAAGGCGGAGAAAAAGCGATTGCGGGCGCTGGGCAAGACGCAGACAGCGACCGGCTGAGCCACGCCGGGGAGCGAGTTCACCATCAGGCCCCTCGTGGCCAGGGCATTGCGGCATTCGCAGCGGCGGCCGAGCGGCTGCCTCGCCGTCAGGCTGCCCACGATCCAATGCGCGCGGCGTGGGCCCGTCCAGGTGCGCGCTTGAGGGGCGTCGAAACGCGCGCGCCTTCTCACGTTCCGCCAGCAGGATAACCGGAGCCGTCGTGCCTGTCCGGCCATTCGGCATGCCTGTCTGGCCAATTCCTGCCTGTCGCTAATGGTCGCCGCTGGTTTTTCGCGGCTTGAGCCCGTGCGTAAGTCAGGCCGAATGAATTAAATGAACCATGGGATTAATCCGATATGCCATAGGACTAATCCTATGGTTAATTTCATCGCCTTCCGATGGCTGGCCTGAATACGCACGCCCATAATTTACTGGCGTCTATGACCGTTTTCAAAATGGCCACGGATCAATCAACAGGCAACTCGTCCACAAGGTGAAAAAGACATGACTCAGATTTCGCGCTCCGTGCTGGCCGCCATCGTCACTGCCGGCATCGCCGTTCTCGCGTTCGCTCCCGCGGCCCACGCTGCCGACATGGATGCCGCCAAGACGTTGGCCAGGACGAACAACTGTTTCAAGTGCCATGCCGTCACACGTGACAAGGACGGTCCCGGCTGGAAAAAAGTTGCGGACAAGTACAAGGGCAATCCGGGCGCCGAGGCAAAGCTGATGCATCACCTGACCTCCGGCGAGATGGTCACGCTTGCCGATGGCAGCAAGGTGCATCACGAGATCATCAAGACGGATCCGGCCAACGATACGGCGCAGATCAAGAACCTGGTGGATTGGATTCTTTCGCTATAGGGCCTGCTCGGCATGGCGCGGACCACCTGCGTCCGCACCATGCCGGCAAGCCGGATGCACGTTGCATATGTAATTTACCAACGAGGTTCAAGTCGACGTCGGCCAGCAATTGGATCATGCGGCAAACCGGATCCGGCAGAACTTGATTACCCCCATCGATAAGCAGGAAGGGACCTGATAAATGTATTTTCTAAAGAGACTCGCCGTTGGAGCCGTCCTGATCCTCGCCAGCTGGGTGGCACCAGCATTGGCAGGCAGCCCTCCCATACAGCTTCCCGATCTGGGTACCAATCACTCGACCTCGGCCCAGGCGTCCGCTGCAACGGCAGCGGACGCGCTGGCGCAAGACGCCAAGTGCACCCGGTGCCATGACGAAAACGAGGCGAAGCCGATTCTGTCGATCTACCAGACGCCACATGGCGTCAGGGGCGATGCGCGGACCCCGACCTGCCAGTCCTGCCATGGCCCGAGCGAAAAGCATCTGGCTGGCGACAAGACCGGCAAAGGCATTCCGCCGCCGGATGTGATGTTCAACAAGCATGACTATCCGATGTCCGATGCGGGTGACCGATCCGCTGTCTGCCTGACCTGTCACAAAGGAACCCAGCGCACCCATTGGGATGGAAGCGAGCATCAGACCAACGGTGTGGCGTGCAACGACTGCCACAAGGTGCATAGCGCGGTCGATCCGGTACGCGACAGGCTGACTCAGCCGGAAGTTTGCATGACCTGCCACAAGGACCGGCGCGCCGATATCCACAAGGTTTCGCACCACCCGATCGGTGAAGGCAAGGTCATTTGCTCCGATTGCCACAACCCGCATGGCTCGACCGGCCCGCATCTGCTGAAAAAGGCCACCGTGACGGAGACCTGCACCACGTGTCATGCCGAAAAGCGCGGTCCGTTCCTGTGGGAGCACCAGCCGGTGGTCGAGGACTGCACCAACTGCCATACGCCGCACGGCTCGAATATTCCGCCACTGCTGAAATCCCGTCCGCCGTTCCTGTGCAGCGAATGCCACGACGGTCCGCACGCCAGTTCGTCGCCCTTTGGCCCGGGAATCGGCGGACTGCAGTCGACCATGTCGGGGTTCGGGGTCAGCGGTGGTCGCGCACCCAGCCCAAGCCCGACCGGCGCCGGACGCTCGTGCCTCAACTGCCACTCGATGATCCATGGTTCGAACAGCCCGGCTGGCGCCTTCTTGCATCGTTAACTATTAGGGACGCGATATGAAATCCGTGAATGGAGTACTGTCCGTCAAGTCACTTGCACTGGCGATCATGGCGGTTCTGCCGCTGGTTGCCTTTGCCCAGGACGATGACGTGTCCATCCTGACCAGACCCACCAACTTCATCGAGGTTGGCGGGGTGTACGCCGACCAGAATTCGGCGGAATTTGGTCAATACAATGGACTGAACAAATCCCGCGCCTATCTGCTCGGCAACTTCAGCGTGCGCGGTGGCGATGCCTACGGCCAGGGGACCGGCACCAATCTCTGGTCGATCGAAGGCACCGATCTGGGAACGACCTCCCGGTCGCTGGATGCCACGATCCGGAACCAGGGGAAGTGGATGTTCGGCGTCAGCTACGACCAGCTGCACCACAACATCGGTGACGGTGACACCTACGAGACGCCGCTGCAGGGGTCCATGGGCGGCAATGTGTTCACGATGCCGGCAGGGTTCGGTGTCGTGAGCACCGGCCGGCCAACCGTACCTGCCGCTTACGGCACGCAGGTGCTCACCCCGGCGCAGCAGGCGTTCTTTCACAGGGTGAACGTCCATAGCGACCGGGACAACTCGGGCTTCACCTTCGGCTACAACTTCAACCCGCAATGGAATGTGCAGTTCAACTGGAACCATGTGGAGCAGTCCGGCGCGAAGCTGATCGCTGCTGCGACCGACAAGAACAACACCTCCGACGGTTTTGCGCTCGCCGGGTATTCGCTCGGTGGCGAATCCATCCAGATCATCATGAACCCGACCGACTACACCACGGACAACATGGATCTGGCGCTGAATTGGGCAGGGGCGAAGGCGTTCTTCACGGTGGGTTACTTCGGCTCACGCTTCCGCGATAACAATCAGAGCGTGAGCTTTCCCAATCCTTATACCGGTTCGAACGTGGTGAACGGCACGACGCTGAACGGAGCCTATCCAGTCGATGCACTGAGCACCATGCCGAACAACAACTTCAATCAGGCAAACCTCAGCGGCGGCTACAGCCTGACGCCCACGACAAAACTGGTGGGCGGCTATTCCTACGGCCGCAACACCCAGAATGCCGGCTACATCAATCAGGATCAGATGGTGCCTGGCGGGTTGCCGGTCAATTCCCTCAGGGGCCGGGTGATCATCACCCATTACGACCTGAAACTGACCAACCAGACGACGAAGGATCTCAGCCTGTCGATCGGCGGGAACTACAACAAGCGCGACAACAAGACGCCATCATATACGTATGACTTCTTCAATCTGGGTGGCGATGAGCAAACTGTGGTCAACATTCCGTTGAGCTACAGCACCACCAAAGGCGCGCTTGCGGCAGATTACCGCATCAGCGGCAATCAGCACCTTCACGCGGCGTACGAGTACGAGAAGACTTCGCGCTGGTGCAACAACGCCTTGGCCAACAATGCCCAGGGTGAGTTGTCGGCGACGAATGCCGGTTACTACACGACGGCCTCCTGCGTCCAGGTGCCGCGAAACGAAGAGAACAAATTCGTCGTCAATTATCGTCTGAACGCCAGCGACGATCTGAATTTCAACGCCGGCTATGCTTACGCCAACCGCAATGCGACCGTGAACAGTTCCTTCTACAACCCGATGCAGGGCAACAGCGAGGGGTTCGAGGATTTCGGCTATCGGGCATTCTTCGACGCATCGCGCAGGGAACACATGCTCAAGGCGGGGGCCAACTGGCAGGCGACGCAGAAGCTGAGCTTCAGTCTGGATGGTCGCGGCACGTACGACGATTACAACGACTCGCCGCTCGGCGTGCAGCAGGGCCATTCGGCCAGCCTGAATTTCGATTCGACCTACGCGTTTTCGGACAAGGCCACCGTTTCCGCCTATGCCAGCTGGCAGCGCAGGACGCGCGGTCTGCTCAGCGCCAGTGGACGCAATGCCGTGGCACCCCTGCCCAATACATGGACCAACGATCTTACGGACAAGGGCACCACTGTAGGCTTCACGGCGAAGCGCAGCGGATTGATGGCCGGCAAACTGCAGTTGACGGCAGACCTGTCCTACTCACTGGACAAGACGGATTACTACACGGCGCTCAATTACACGAATGCATCGTGTACGGCACCCAGCAATGGCGGATACAACTGCGGTCCTGTGCCTGAGATCCGCAGTGCGCTGTCTCGCGCCAAGCTCACAGCCAACTACGCCATCGACATGAAGAGCACGATCGCCTTCGGCTACATCTACGAGAAGCTCAATTCCAACGATTATCTTTACAACTACTACCAGCTTGGTTTCACTGGAACCACAACGATACCGACCAATCAGAAGAGCCCGAGCTATACGGAAAATGTGCTTTTCGTGGCTTATCGCTACAGCTTCAGGTGACAAACGAACGGATCATCGACAAACCTTTCGAATCATGTCCGTCCGCAGCATGCCCGAAGGGTTTGTCGGGGAACCGAACGCCAACGATCCAGCAATCCTGAATTCCGCGAATCCATCGGGCAGGGTTGAATCCATGCACAAAACCCGGGAAGTCGACAATGAATGATAACAAGGTGCCAGGGCAAAACAGGTTGGCGGCCAGAGTCTCCGGTCTGGTGATCGGTGCGCTGACAGTCTTTGCACCATGGTATATAAGCGGGCCTCAGGCCACGCTGAACCGCGGCATCTTCTGGACCTACATCATCACCGGCGTCCTCATGATGACGGTCGCCACCATCGCCTTGATCTGGCGTCGGGCCTTCTGGCCGGCGTGGGCATTTTTCCTGCTCACGGTATGGATCATCCTGGCTCCCGACACCTTGAGCTCTGCGGCCAAAGACGTCTCCATCATGCACGTTCTGCTGGGTGTGGCAGGCATTGTGGTGTCCATTTTCTGGATACGGCGCATGTTCGGACGCATTCCACGCGACCGGCCCGTGGTGAAGGGAAGAACGTTCGCGGACTGCTCCAGCAGCGAACGCACTTTGTACGGTCTGGTGATGATCGTACTTGGCCTGGGCTACTGCATGGCGCTCGGCTACCTGTACCTGACCCATGCCGGCCTCAGCGGCAAGCCGGGGCTTTCGGTGCAGGATATCGCCATAACGTACTACGGCAATCGAAGTGGCACGCGACTCGAAATGATGCTGCGCGGCCAGATGCGAGACAAGATCAGCCCGGATGAAATGGATCAGGTCGTTGCCTGGCTGAAATCCGGCTCGACGGAGGACGTCTACGACGACACCATCTACCCCATTATCATGAAGGATTGCGCGAAGTGCCATAGCAAGAATTCAGGCAAGAACCTGCCGGATTACACCACCTACGAGGGCATCATCCCGGTGGCCACGGTTGACCATGGCTTGTCCATTGAAGCACTGGTAAAGCTTTCGCACATTCATCTATTCGGCATAGGCCTGGTCACATTTGTGCTCGGGTTCGTCTTTACCTTTACGGCGCTTCCCGAATGGTTCAAGAACGTAGTGATCGTTGCGCCGTTCTTTGCCATGGTTACGGACGTCGCCACCTGGTATTTGACAAAGTGGGATCCGGTCTTTGCCTATACCGTGGTGGTTTCCGGGTTGATATTGGGCTCGGCCTGGGGGGTGCAGATATTCGTGTCCCTGTACCAGATGATCTTTTTGCCCGGCAAGCTCGGTGCGGACAAGAAGACCGTACCGGATTGACAGCTTGTTCGGACAAGGCAGATGCCATCGGTGTAACCGATGGCATCCGCCAGGGAATAGCCGGATATACCCCGTTCGTCATTCCGGCGAAATCACTGGAACCGATGCCTTCATGGATTGATGAGTTGTCGGGTGCAGGTTTTCGCCGGGATGACGGCTTGTTCGAGGCTTTCCTTGACGAAGAAGATCACGGATGTACCAACATGCAAGACGGCTTCAGCACGCTGTGATTGTCGGGTTGCGCAGTTTGTGAAGGAAGTTCCACGTCGAGTGCCGACAAGCGAGGGTGACAATCATGTTCAGCAAAAAGACCGTTTACGCCATCTCCCTGGTTGCTTTTTTGATGACTGCCTGCAGTCAGCGTGAAATCAGTTACCGGCACGACATCAATCCCATATTCCAGGCAAACTGCGCGATCTGTCATACGCCGGGTGGCGCTGGTTACGCAAAAAGCGGGTTCAGTGTGGGTACCTATCAGGATGTCATGAAGGGCACCAAGTACGGTCCCGTCGTTTCGCCGGGCAGCAGCGTGGGCAGCACGCTGGTCAGGCTGGTGAAGCACCAGGCCGATACAACGATCAACATGCCGAAAAATTACACGATCGATCTGACACAGCACGATAACATCGTCTTGCCGGGAGTCAACGCACGTCGATTGCCCGAACGGGATATCGAGCTGATCACGAAATGGGTCGACCAGGGCGCCAAGGACAATTGACAGGTTCTGCGCCGGCCGATAGCCACGCGCAGTCCACCGCTGGGGAATCTCGAATAGCCTGATTCTGTGGGGAGCGGCTTCAGCCGCGATGCCTTTCGTTCACGTCATTTCAGAGCATCGCGGCAGAAGCCGCTCCCACTACCACCATGCGATCGCACAGCGATGGCTTCTTTTCGCGTGCAACGGGCGTCATGCGGGACGCCATGCACGGATCAGCGCTTGCTGATCTCGAAACCCTGCTGGGCCACCGGTTTGCCGTCGAGCGAGATCTCGACTTTGTATTTGCCCTCGGGCCACAGATCCGGGTTCTGCACCTTGAAGGTGGTGATCGCCGGACCGTCGGTGGCGATCGACTGGCTGATGCTGCTGACCAGCTGGCCCTTGCCTTCCAGATAACGCCACGTGGCGTTGAGGGTGGCGTCGCGGCTTTGGCCCTCGGTGGCGACGCTGGCATAGATGGTCTTTTCGTCGGAGGCAAAGCGGTTGCCGGGGCGGGTTATCTGATGCTCGGCATTGACCGCGCTGCCAAGAGTCAGTTTGGCTACCGAGATGGGCGTCTGGGCTGGCGTCGCGGCCGCGGAGGCGGCTGCTGCGGGCTGCTTGACGGTCGGTGGCGCCACCTTGTTCGCCGCTGCCGTGCTGCTGGCGGCCGGTACCATCGTGGAGCTTGCTGCCGCGGTGCCGGCGGCTGCCGGCTGGCCGGTTGGTGCCGCCGGTTCGTGCTTGCCGCAGGCGCTGAGCAGCAGTACCGCGGCAAGGCTGGCGCTGTAAACCACGGCGCGGTGTGGGGAAAGTGTCATGGTGCAGACTCCGGTGTCGATGACGTGGCGAATGCCGATCCTTGGCCGTTGCCGCAACGCCGCCCGGGCGCTTTGGTCAGGCCGCCAAGGCTAATGCAGTGGATATGAAGCGCCGATTACCGGTGGCGATCTTCACGCAGTGATGACGCAGCGATCGTCACTGACGAGCACTGCGCAGGTTGTCCGGGGTGATCGGCGTACTGCTGCGGAACGGGTTGATGTCGAGGCCGCCGCGGCGGGTGTAGCGCGCATAAACGCTGAGTTGCTGCGGTGCACAGCGCCGCAGCAGGTCGACGAAGATGCGTTCCACGCATTGCTCGTGGAATTCGTTGTGATTGCGGAACGACACCAGGTAACGCAACAGACCGGCATGCCCGATCGGCGTGCCGCGATAGGCGATCTGCACGCTGCCCCAATCAGGCTGGCCGGTGACCGGGCAGTTGGAACGCAGCAGGTGCGAAACCAGCGTTTCCTCGATCGCTTGAGCGCTGGCATCCGTGCTCAGGAAATCGGCCCGCGGGGGTCCGTAATGATCGATCTCAAGCAGCTGGTCGTCGAGCAGATAGCCGTCCAGATCGGTAAGGCGGTGTGCGGCTGCGCTGGCTGCGCTCAGCTGCACATTGACCACGGCGCCCGCCGCCGCGGACAGATCCCGCACCAGCGTGGCGGCCAGCGCGTCGGCATCGGCCACGCGTTCCTGTGCAAAACCGTTGAGATACAGCTTGAACGACTTCGACTCGATGATGTAGGGCGAAGCGGCCGGCACGCGAAACTCGGCCAGCGCCACGACCGGCTTGCCGTGCCGGTCGAGCCACGACAGTTCGTAGGCGTTCCAGATATCCACGCCGTGGAACGGCAGTATCTCGGCCAGGCCCAGTTCCGCACGCTTGTCGGCGCGCGGTATCGGGAACAGCCTGTCCGGGTCGTAGCGGTCGGGGTAGCTGGTGTCCTTGCCGAGCGGGGAATGTTCGGGGGTGCTCATGCCGCACAGTTTAGCCGCCTTGCATCTTCCCCTGCGAGCAAGGGAGGGAGTGCGGCGGCCAGCCCCTGCAGAGCACGGGATGGAGCGCGGCAGCGGCGTTACACGTTCACCATATGCATCATCGACGTGGCGTAGCGGTCGCCGGCGGCGGCGTCCGGCGGGAACACCGCGTCGATGGTCTTGAGCTCGGCCGCGCTGAGCTGCACGTCGAGCGCGCCGAGGTTTTCGTCCAGCCGCGAGCGTTTCCTGGTGCCCGGGATCGCCAGCACATCCCGGCCTTGTGCCAGCACCCAGGCCAGCGCCAGCTGCGCGGGCGAGCAGCCCTTGTCGGCGGCCAGTGTTCTCACCTGTTCGACCAGTTGCAGGTTGCGCGTGAAGTTGTTGCCCATGAAGCGCGGGCTGCTGCGGCGATAGTCGTCGGCGTCGAAATCGTCCGGCGAGCGGATCGCGCCGGTGAGGAAGCCGCGGCCCAGCGGCGAATAGGCGACCAGGCTGACGCCGAGTTTGCGGCAGGCGGCGAGCATGCCGTTCGTTTGCGGGTCGCGCGTCCACAGCGAGAATTCGCTTTGCAACGCGGCGATCGGGCGCACCTTGCACGCACGTTCCAGCGTGGCGCCGGAGGCTTCGCTCAGGCCGAGGTAACGCACCTTGCCGGCGGCCACCAGTTCGGCCATCGCGCCGACGGTCTCCTCGATCGGCACGCCCGGGTCGACGCGATGCTGGTAGTACAGGTCGATGGTGTCGATGCCAAGCCGCTGCAGGCTGGCGTCGCAGGCCGCGCGCACGTATTCCGGGCGGCCGTTGATGCCGCGCGCCTGCGGGTTGTCCGGATCGCGCACGATGCCGAACTTGGTGGCGATGAAGGCTTGCTTGCGGCGGCCCTTGATCGCCTTGCCCACCAGCACCTCGTTGGTGTGCGGACCGTACATGTCGGCGGTGTCGAGCAGATTGAGGCCGCGATCCAGCGCGTGGTGGATGGTGGCGATCGATTCGGCGTCGTCGTGCTGGCCGTAGAACGCGCTCATGCCCATGCAGCCGAGGCCGAAGGCGGAGACGGCCGGACCGTTGTGGCCGAGAGTGCGGGTCTGCATGGTTGTCGCTCCGGTGGGTGAAGGTGGGTGCATGGTGCGCCGCGACGGCAAGCGGATAAATGCTCAATAATGGCCATCACCATTTCAGAATCGACAATAATGCAATGGACCGACTCGAAGCCATGCGGCTGTATACGCGGATCGTCGAGCTGGGCAGCTTCACCGCCGCAGCGGACGACCTGAACCTGCCGCGCGCCACCGTCACCCATGCGATCAAGCGGCTGGAGGCGCGGCTGGGCGCGCAGCTGTTGCAACGGACCACCCGCCGCGTGCGTGCCACCCGCGACGGCGAGACCTACTATGGCCATTGCCTGCGCCTGCTGGCCGACGTGGACGAGGTCGAGGCGGATTTCCGCGAGGCGCTGGTGCAGCCGAAGGGCCGCCTGCGCATCGACCTGCCGGCGTCGCTGGCGCGCTTGCTGGTAATTCCCGCGCTGCGCGATTTCTTCGCGCGCTTCCCGCAGATCCAGCTGGACATCGGCACCGGCGACCGCTTCGTCGATCTGGTGCGCGAGGGCGTGGATTGCGTGCTGCGCATCGGCGAACTGGGCGACTCGGGCATGGTCGGGCGTCGCGTGGCGATGCTGGAGCAGGTGACCGTGGCCAGCGCCGCCTACGTGCGCCGGCACGGCCTGCCCGATTCGCTGGTCGCGCTGCAGGGCGGCCACCTGGCGGTGAATTGGGCTTCACCCACCACCCATCGTGCCGAGCCGCTGGAATTCATGATCGGCCGCAAGCGGCGCGAAGTCGCGCTGCCGGGCTGCGTCAGTGTCAGCGGCGTGGATGCCTACCTCGGCTGTTGCGAGGCCGGCCTGGGCATCGCGCAGATGCCGCGTTACCGCATCACCGATGCACTGAAGAGCGGCAGTCTGCGCGAGCTCCTGCCGGCATACCCGCCGCCGTCGCTGCCGATGACCATCCTGTATCCGCAGCAGCGGCAGATGCCCGCACGATTGCGGGTGTTCGTGGACTGGCTGGTGGAGCTGACGGCGGGGCAACGCTGAGGCGACCACGCCGCACCGTGGAGCGCACAGGGTGCGCTCCTACACATGGCGGTCCGGGTGGGAATTCCTACGACGCGCGTGGCGGGCCGGGGCGTGGCGCGCTGGTGCCCAGGGTGTCGCTGGTCAGCGGAGCGCCGGCGGTGATCAGGGCACCGCGCTGCTCGGCCAGTGGCAGGCGCAGCATGCAGTCCTCGAAGCCTGCCAGCTTCTGGAATGCCGGCAGCGCCTGCACCTGCGCCACCAGCGCGGCCATCAGCGGCCAGCGATCGGCGTCGATCGTGTAGCGCACGAACGAGGCGGTGCGAAAGAAACTGGCGAGGCTGATGTCGGCGATCGACACGGCGCCGAACACGAAGCCATCGTGCGGCAGCTGCTTTTCCAGGTAGTCGAGTGCGGCGGGGATTTCCACCTCGCGCGCATGCTGCACCACCGCCTCGTTGGGGGCTTCGCCGAAGATGTGGCGCTTGATCGCCAGTTGGTGGAACAGCCGCCAGATCAGCCCGTCGGCCAGCCGCGTGTCGGCGTATTCCTCCAGCCAGCGGGCGCGGGCACGATCGGCGATGTCGCGCGGGTAGAGTGTCGGCGTGGGGTACTGGTCTTCCAAGTACTGGCAGATCACCGAGGAATCACTGAGTACCAGTTCGCCGTCGAGCAGCACCGGTATGCGGCGCAGCGGGCTGAGCCGGGTGAATTCGTCGTTGCCGACGAACGGCGCAATCGGGTCGATCTCGTATTCCAGCCCTTTCAGCTCAAGGCAGGCCAGCACCTTGCGCACGTACGGCGAGATGTAATTGCCGATGACTCTGAGGCGCTGCGGCATGACGCGGCTCCGGGACGGGAACACGGATGCCGCAGCGTGCGACGGCCGCCGCATGCCCGTCAAGCCGGGACCGGCTGGCAGGGTAGATCTTCTGGCATAGGGAGCCGGCGGGTTGTTGCGCTAGCATCGGGCGGTTCGGGCACGGGCGCAGGGGCTGTCCCGCGCCGCCGAATCTCGCGGAGCAAGGCATGTATTCGATGATCGGCAGGTTGCGCCTGGTCGGCGCGTTGGTGATGGGGTTGCTGTCGGGCGCCGTCGCCGCGCAGGGACGGACGCTGAGCGCGGCCGACTACGCACGGGCCGAACGCTTCATGGCCTACGCCACCGCGCCGCTGGTCGATCATGACGTGCAGAAGGTGCATTGGCTGGACGACGGCCACTTCTGGTATCGCGACCACGACATCCAAGGCGACCATTTCCTGCAGCGGGACGTGGCCAGCGGCAAGGTCACGCCGCTGTTCGACCAGCGCAAGCTCGCGGCGGCACTCGACAGGGTCATCGCGAATCCGCTCGATGCGCGGAAGCTGCCCGTCACCGGTTACCGCAAGCGGCCGGATGGCCGTCTGGAAATTGCCATCCGGCGAAAGCACTACCTGTGCGACCTGCGTGACGCTCCCGTGTGCGCGTTGGACAAGGGCGTACTGGCACACGACAAGACCGGCAAGGTGACGACCGGCGACGAGCCCGGCGTATTGTCGCCGGATCGGAAGTCCGAGGCGTTCATCCGCGACTGGAACCTGTGGCTGCGCGACATGGCGACCGGCAAGGAAACCCGGCTCACCACCGACGGCGTGGAGAACTTCGGCTACGCCACCGACAACGCCGGCTGGAAGCATACGGATCACGCGATACTCGAATGGTCGCCGGATTCGCGGCGGATCGCCACCTTCCAGCAGGATCAGCGCAAGACCGGCGAGATGTACCTGATCCGCTCGCGAGTCGGTCACCCCGAATTGCTCAAGTGGAAATATCCGCTGGTCGGCGACAAGAACGTGACGATGATCGAGCGGGTGATCATCGATGTGCCGACGCGCAAGGTGGTGCGCCTGAAGATGCCGCCGGATCAGCATCGCTCCAGTCTGTGCGACGACGTCAGCTGCGGCCCGGACGGTGGCTGGGATGATGTGAAGTGGGCACCGGATGGCAACACCCTGGCTTTCGTTTCCACGTCGCGCGACCACAGGCACGAATGGTTCCGCATCGCCGACGCCAAAACCGGCGCGGTGCGCACGGTGTTCGAGGAGAGTGTGCCGACGTATTACGAGAGCGGCAACGGCGCGGTGAACTGGCGCTACCTGCCGGCCAGCCATGAGGCGATCTGGTTCAGCGAGCGCAACAACTGGGGCAACCTGTACCTGTACGACCTGATCACCGGCAAACTCAAGCACGCCATCACCAGCGGTACCGGCAACGTCACCGAGGTGCTCAAGGTCGATCCGGTAACCCGCACCGTCTGGTTCCGCGGCGTCGGTCGCACGGCGGGCGTGAACCCGTATTACCAGC
This sequence comes from Rhodanobacter sp., assembly GCA_035530315.1. Lineage (GTDB taxonomy): Bacteria > Pseudomonadota > Gammaproteobacteria > Xanthomonadales > Rhodanobacteraceae > Rhodanobacter. Next base: position 20,893 of record DATKVA010000109.1, read on the forward strand.
AGTTCTGGAAGGTCGGGCTGGACGGCGGCCAGCCGACGCTGCTGACGCCGGAGGACGCCGACCACACGATCAGCCTGGCGCCGGATGGCAAGCGCTTCGTCGATGCGTATTCCACGCCGACCACGCCACCGGTGACCGTACTGCGCAATGCCGATGACGGGCATACGCTGGCCACCGTGGCGACCGCCGACATCACGCGCCTGAAGGCAGCCGGTTGGGTGCCGCCGATCCCGTTCACGGTGAAGGCACGCGACGGCAAGACCGACTTGTACGGGATGATGTTCAAGCCGAGCCAGTTCGATCCGTCGACAAAGTACCCGATCATCGATTATGTCTATCCCGGTCCGCAGACCGGATCGGTGCGAGGGCGCAGTTTCCTCCCTGCGCGCGGCGACAACCAGGCGCTGGCCGAGCTGGGCTTCATCGTGATCGCCGTCGACGGCATGGGCACGCCGTGGCGTTCCAAGGCGTTTCACGATGCGTACTTCCAGCATATCGAAGACAACACCTTGCCCGACCAGGTCGGTGCGATCCGCCAGCTGGCTGCGAAGCATTCGTGGATCGACCTCGATCGCGTGGGCATCTGGGGCCATTCCGGCGGCGGCAATGCCAGCGCGGGGGCGATGTTCCACTATCCGGACTTCTTCAAGGTCGGCTGGGCCGAAAGCGGCAACCATGACAATCGCGACTACGAGGACGACTGGGCCGAGAAATGGCAGGGGCTGCTGGTCAAGGACAAGGACGGCAAGAGCAACTACGACGCGCAGGCCAACCAGAATTTCGCTGCAGACCTGAAAGGTCATTTGATGCTGACCTTCGGCACGCTGGACGACAACGTGCCGCCGGAGAACACCTTGCTGGTGGTGCAGGCGCTGATCAAGGCCAACCGCGATTTCGACATGATCGCGATTCCCAACGTGCATCATGGCTATGCCGCCGCCACGCCCTACATCACCCGCCGCCGCTGGGACTATTTCGTGCGCTACCTGGCCGGCGACACGCCACCGAAGGAATACGCGCTGAAACCGTGGCCGTGGCGGTGAGCCCGGTCTGATCCGTCGGGGTGCGCCGCCGCGCGCATCCCGACGTCGTGCCGCATACCCGCTCGTCCCGCACGCCGGCACGCGTGCGGGCGAGAAAGCCGGCCATTGCCGGTATGCCCTGCGGATACTTCGGGTCGGGTGGGGTTGCGGTCATGCCGCTGCGGCATCGCCGCAGGGACATGCTTGCGGGCATTACAGCGCGTCGTGGTCGAGCTCGCCGGTGCGGATGCGGATCACCTGCTCCAGCGTGCTGACGAAGATCTTGCCGTCGCCGATCTTGCCGGTGCGGGCGGCATTCTGGATCACTTCCAGCACCCGCTCCAGCTGGTCGTCGGCGACCGCCACTTCCAGTTTGATCTTGGGCAGAAAGTCGATCACGTACTCGGCACCGCGGTACAGCTCGGTATGGCCTTTCTGGCGACCAAAGCCCTTGACCTCGGTTACCGTCACGCCCTGCACGCCGACTTCGGCCAGCGCTTCGCGCACATCGTCCAGCTTGAATGGCTTGATGATCGCCACGACCAGCTTCATGGGGGGTTTCCTCGTTTGACAGACACCGACACGACCACTCGATGCAGGCACATTCTGCCTGCCCGGCCGGGCGTTGTCGCCTGATAATGGTCCGTGTAGGACAATCCCTACAGAATTTGACGGAGCACACTGATGGCAGACCCGATTTCCCTTCACCTAATATCCATCTCGACGAGTGCGAGGCGCTGTCCATGATGGATAAGCAGGACATCGATCAGATTGCCCTGCGGCTTGTGTCGTTGGTACCGCCAGGGTTGGCACAGGCGCAACAGGATTTGCGGGCCAACTTCCAGGATGTGTTGGCGCAGGGATTGCGCCGCCTCGACCTGGTCACCCGCGAAGAATTCGAAGTCCAGATGCAGGTGCTGGCGCGTACGCGCGCCAAGGTCGACGAATTGGAGCAACGCGTGGCCGAGCTCGAGGCCGCCGTCGCCGCTCGCGGGAGTTAGCGAGAGTCGATCTCCCGGGAGCCGCCCCCGATCTGTCATCCTCACCCCGAGAATGATCGGGGGCGGTTATTTATTCGGCACTGCAGGTGGAGTCGCGTGATGTCAGTGCATATCACCGATCCATCCATGCGTCAGCGCCCCTTGCGTCGGCGCCGCTTGGGGACCTGTCGGACCGTTGGTCGGCCAAGCAGCGAATCCGTCGGGGGCTCTATTCCTGCCGCTTCCCGGCCCATGGAACCACCTTTGACCGGCGAAGCGCCAGGCATCCGCTTCCGCACGGCCGAACTCTCGTCTCGACCACCAAAGCCCGACGGACTCCTGGCCGCATGAGTCTTGCCGTTACCCTCAGCCGGGCCCAGGAAGGGATCGCCGCTCCCCAGGTAATGGTGGAGGTGCACCTGTCCGGCGGCCTTCCGTGCACGAATATCGTGGGCCTGCCCGAAGCGGCGGTTCGCGAGGCGCGCGACCGCGTACGCGTGGCGATCCAGAACACCGCGTTCGAATACCCCGGCCGCCGGGTCACGGTGAACCTGGCGCCGGCCGAATTGCCCAAGGACGGGGGCCGTTTCGATCTGCCGATTGCGCTGGGCATCCTCGCCGCCAGCGGCCAGGTGCCGCGCGAGAAACTGGACGACTGCGAATTCCTCGGTGAGCTGGCCTTGACTGGCACGTTGCGCAGCGTGTCCGGGGTGTTGCCGGCGCTGCTGCGTGCGCGTGCGCGCGGCCGTCGGGTGGTGGTGCCGCGCGAGAATGCCGCCGAAGCCGCGCTGGTCACGGACATGGATGTGCGGGTAGCCGACACGCTGGCCGAGGTGTGCGGCTGGTTGCGCGGCGCGCAGGAGCTTTCCATGCCGGTCGGCATTCCCGGCGGCAGCGGCGGTGCCGACGCCGGTCCGGATCTGGCGGATGTGCGCGGTCAGTTGCAGGCGCGGCGTGCGCTGGAGATCACTGCCGTCGGTGGCCATCACCTGTTGCTCATGGGGCCGCCCGGTGCCGGCAAGACCATGCTGGCCGAACGCTTGCCCGGCATCCTGCCGCCGCTGTCCGAATCGGAGGCGCTGGAGACCTGCGCGGTACTGTCGGTGGCCGGGCTGGGCGCCGACCTGACGCAATGGCGGCGACGTCCGTTCCGCGCTCCGCATCACACCGCTTCGGCGGTAGCGCTGGTCGGCGGCGGTTCCTACCCGCGCCCCGGCGAGATTTCGCTGGCGCACAACGGCGTGTTGTTTCTGGATGAGCTGCCGGAGTTCAGCCGGCACGTGCTCGAAGTGTTGCGTGAACCGATGGAGTCCGGCCACATCCTGATTTCGCGGGCGGCTCGGCAGTCGACATTCCCCGCGCAGTTCCAACTGGTCGCGGCGATGAACCCGTGCCCCTGCGGCTATGCCGGCGACGCGCGCTGCCAGTGCACGCCGGATCAGGTCCAGCGTTATCGTTCGCGCATTTCCGGGCCGCTGCTCGACCGCATCGACCTGTGCGTGGAAGTGCCGCCGGTGCCGTTGGCCGAGCTCGGCTCGACGCGCAGTCCGTGCGACGAGGATTCGGCCACCGTACGCGCGCGGGTGCTCAAGGCACGCCAGCAGTCGCTGATGCGGGCCGGGCGGCCGAATGCCGAGATAAGCACGCGCGAGCTGGAGCGCGACTGCGCCCTGGGGCCGGCCGAACGGCGCTGGTTCGAGCACGCCCTGGCGCGGCTCGGGCTGTCGGCCCGGGCCTACCATCGGGTCCTGCGGGTCGCACGCACCATCGCCGACCTCGATGGCGGGGCGGCGTTGCTGGACCAGACGCATCTGGCCGAAGCGCTGCAATACCGGCGCCGGTAAGCCTGATTTCGCCACTTCCAGGCCGGTTTCCAGGGCAACGGCTGACGCT
>DATKVA010000110.1:0-52149 GCA_035530315.1 Rhodanobacter sp.
TTCATCGGCGCCGTCGAATCGTCGCTGCTGGAACTGGTGCGACTGACCGGAGCGCTGGCGCGCAGCGAGGCCCCGGCCAGCGTGGTCACGGTTTCCAGCCAGGAAGATGCCGACCGTCTGCTCAGCGAATTCGGTTTTTGAAGGCGGTGTCGCGGTGAATGCGGCATTCGACAGCGAGCTGCTTCAGGACTTTCTGGTCGAGGCAGGCGAGCTGGTGCAGCGGCTCGGCGAGCAACTGGTGGAGCTGGAGTCCACGCCCGGCGACAGCGAACTGCTGAATGCGGTGTTCCGAGCGTTCCACACGGTCAAGGGCGGTGCCGGGTTTCTGGCGGCCGACCCGATGGTGCTGCTGTGCCATCACGCCGAGGACCTGCTCAACGAGGCCCGCAACGGCAACGTGGTGCTGGGCGCGGCACAGATGGACGCGCTGCTCGAGGCGCTGGATCTGCTCAACGCGATGATGGCCGCCCTGGATGCCAGTGCGCCGTTGGCGATGCCGCCGGCGGCACTGCTGCAACGCCTGCTGCCGGTCGCCGCCGGCCCTGCGCCGGCGGAACCGGAGCCATCCCCTGCGGTCGCGGCGGCCGACGGTGCCGCCGGGATCGACGACCATGAATTCGAGGCGCTGCTCGACACGCTCTATGGCACCAGCGCCCCCGGTGTTGCCGCGGCCGCTCCACCGGCGAGCGCCGGACCGGGTCCGACCGCCACGATCGACGATGACGAATTCGAGGCGCTGCTGGACACGCTGCACGGCAAGGGTGGCCAGCCCGCAATGGCCGCGCCTACCGCGCCCGCACCGGCCCGCGCGGCGCCGCCCCCATCGCCAACCCCCACACATCATGCGGCCTCGGCGGAGGCCACTGTGCGGGTGGATACCGCACGGCTCGATGCGCTGGTGAACCGTGCCGGCGAACTGGTGCTGGTACGCAATCGGCTGCTTACCCTGGCCGGGCAGAGCGGCGAGGTGGCGCTGGTGGCCGCTGCCAGTGAACTGGACCGGGTTGCCGACGAACTGCAGCGCGCGGTGCTGGGCATGCGCATGCAACCGGTGAGCCGGCTGTTCCAGCGATTTCCGCGGATCGTGCGCGATCTGGCGCGCCAACTCGGCAAGGACGTGGAGCTGGTGCTGGAAGGCGAAGACACCGAGCTCGATCGCGGCCTCGTCGAGGCGCTGGCCGACCCGCTGATCCACCTGTTGCGCAACGCGCTCGATCACGGCGTGGAAATGCCCGAGCAGCGCGAGCGCAGCGGCAAGCCGCGCAAGGGACGGGTGTGCCTGTCGGCGAGCCAGCGCGGCGAGCGCATCGTGATCTCGGTGAGCGACGACGGCGCCGGCATGGATCCGCAGGTTCTGCGCCGCAAGGCGCTGGAGAAGGGCGTGATCGACGAGCCGCAGGCGGCACGCCTGAGCGAAACCGAATGCTACGAACTGATCTTCCGTCCCGGTTTCAGCACCGCGGCGGCGGTCTCCGACATCTCCGGGCGCGGTGTCGGCATGGACGTGGTCAAGACGCGCGTGGCGGAGCTCGGCGGCAGCCTGCAGGTGCGCTCGAAGCGCGGCCACGGCAGCGAGCTGGAGCTGGCCGTGCCGCTGACCCTGGCGGTCCTGCGGGTGTTGATGGTGCGCGTGGGCGAACGCATGTTCGCCATGCCGTTGAGCAACATCGAGGAGGTTTTCGAACTGGTCGACGGGCAGGACCGGATGCTGGATGGACGGCTGGTCGCCAGCCATCGCGGTCGTGCCCTGCCGCTGGCCAATCTGGCCGGCTGGGCCGGTGCGGCCACCGCCGCCGGCCGGCACGTGGTGGTGCTGCACATCGGCCATCTGCGGCTGGGCTGTCTGGCGCACGAAGTACTCGGCCGCGAGGATGTCATCATCAAGCCACTCGGCCCGTTGTTCGAGGGCGTGCCGGGCATCGCCGGCGCCACCGTCACCGGCGACGGACGGCTGGCCCTGGTGATGGATCTGGCCGGGCTGGCCGATGCCCACGGGCAACTGCTGCCTGCGCTGCAGAGGATCGGCTGACGCGATGGATCGGACAAGCATCAGCGGCACGATCCTGGCTTTCGTGGTGATCATTGCCGGCACCATCCTCAAGGGTTCGACGGCCGGTGCGCTGTGGAATCCGGCGGCGTTCGTGATCGTGTTCTTCGGGACGTTCGCCGCGCTGCTGGTGCAGAACCAGGGCAGGGTGCTCAAGCATGCCTGGAAGATGCTGTCGATGATCTACCGGCCGCCGCGGCACGAGCCCGCCGACCTGATCGAGCGGATCGTCGGCTGGAGCGAAATCTCGCGGCGCCAGGGCCTGCTCGGGCTGGAGCCGCAGATCGAGGCGGAGTCCGATGCGTTCATCAGCAAAGGCTTGCAGCTGCTGGTCGACGGCAGCGAGCCGGAAGCGATCCGCAGCGTGCTGGAAGTGGATCTGGACACCCGCGAAGCGATCGACCTGGCCGGCGCCAAGGTGTACGAAAACGCCGGCATCTATTCCCCCACGCTGGGCATCATCGGCGCCGTCATGGGCCTGATGGCCGTGATGCAGAATCTGGCCGATCCGAGCAAGCTCGGCCATGGCATTGCCGCCGCCTTCGTGGCAACCATCTACGGCGTGGCGCTGGCCAACCTGTTCATGCTGCCGATGGCCGCGCGGCTGAAAGGCCTGATCGGCCGGCAGACGCAAATGCGCGAAATCCTGATCGAAGGGCTGGTGTCGATTGCCCACGGCGACAATCCGCGGCAGATCGAGACGAAGCTGCAGGGTTATTTCGCATGAGGAGGAAGCGGCACGAGGAGCACCTCAACCATGAGGCATGGGCGATTCCCTATGCGGATCTGATGACCCTGCTGCTGGCCTTCTTCGTGGTGATGTATGCCGTGTCGGTGGTCAACCAGGGCAAGTTCCGGGTGATGTCCGCCTCGATGATGGAGGCGTTCAACGGGAAAGACGGGGTGATCGTGTCGCCGACGCCGGGCACGTCGCCGGTGCCCTCGCCGCTGCGGCTTCCCGCGACGTACAGTGTGCCGACGGTGCCGATCAGCGTGCCGATGCCGCATCCTCACCTCTCCGTGCAGCCGGCGCTCAGCCATGCAGACCAGCCGACCGCGCTGGAGCGCATCGAGGATCAGGTGCGACGGGTATTGCAGCCGCTGATCGACAAGAAGCTGGTGATCCTGCGGCGCACGCCGGACCGGCTGGAAATCGAAATCCGCACCGACATCCTGTTTCCCAGCGGCGTGGCCAACTTGTCGACTCCGGCCAACCAGGTGCTGCTCGACCTGGCCTCGACCCTGGCGCCATTCCCGAACCCGCTGCGGGTGGAGGGGTTCACCGACAACGTGCCGATCGACACGCCCCGGTACCCGTCCAACTGGGAGCTGTCGGCGGCGCGCGCGGCCACCGTGGCTCGCCTGTTTGCCGGGCATGGGGTCAAGCCGGACCGGCTCGGCATTGTGGGCTGGGGCGAAGTGCGGCCGGTCGCCGACAATGCCACGAAAGAAGGCCGCAACCACAACCGGCGGGTGCTGGTGGTGGTGATGAACGACCAGAACACGCCCGATGCTGTCCGCGGCGATCCCGGGCGACTCGGCGAGCCCGGCCACGATACGGACGCGCCGCTGGGCAGGACGGCAGCCACGGCAGGATCGTTGCCGGCGACCAGACCCGCGCAGGCTGACTCCGCCCCCGCCGCCGCAGCGGCGGGAGCCGCCGAAAGCGATGCCAGGCTGGTCGCGGAACCGCCAGCGGACACGACCGGTCGCGGTCCATGAGCCATCTCCCTCACCCCCATCTTCCGCAGGAGCCCCGTGCATGAACGCAGCGACCGAGATGCTTGCCGGTACCGCGGCACAGTGCTGGCTTTCCTTCCGCCTCGATGGCCAGCTCTATGCGGCGCCGCTGGTCCGGGTCAGGGAGGTGATCCGTCCCGGTGCGATCACCCCGGTACCCGGTGCCGCGCCGGATCTGCTCGGCGTGCGGCACTTGCGCGGGCGCATCGTGCCGGTGATGGACGGTCGTCGCCGGCTCGGGCTCGCCGTGCGCGATGATGCGGATGAGGAAGTGCGCATCGTCATGCTCGGCCACGGCCCGCATCTGGTTGGCCTGCGCGTGGATGCCGTCGGCGAATTGCTGATCTCCTCCGACGAGGCGCTGTCCGCTCCGCCGCCGAACCGCACGCAGCGGGACGACGATCCGGTGCAGGCTGTGCTCGAATCTCGGGGCAGCTTCGTCGCGCTGCTCGATGTGTGCCGGCTCTGCCGGTTGCCGGCCGACGCGGGCGCGCACTGAGCTTCGCCAGCCACTACCATTGCCACCGCACGCTGATGTGTCGAAGCCGGTGATCGCCGGCTTGCGGATCGTCGAATGACTGTGTCGCGGCTGGCAGCACCGGTCGGCTCCCGGCCGGTCGATGACCCGATGCCGGATCCGTCGGCGTGCCGGTCACTGCCTGAAATGGAACTCGCCATGGTTACCCCCGATCCTGTCGCGCCTGCCGCCCTCCCGGCGCACCCGACATCAACGCGTCAGCGGCGGCAGCGCTGGCTGCTGATGCTCGGTGCGCTGATCCTGCTCGGCGCAGGAATCGGCCTGCGCGGTCCCACGCCCTCGGACGAACCACGCTTCGCGCTGGTGGCGCACCAGATGGTCGAATCGGGCAACTGGCTGATACCCCACCGGGGTACCGACTGGTACGCGGACAAGCCGCCGACGTTCATGGCGATGCAGGCGTTTTCGTATGTGGTGACGGGCAACTGGTGGATTGCGTTCCTGCTGCCTTCGCTGCTCGCCTCGCTGGGTACCCTCTGGCTGATCTACGACCTGGCGCGCCGGTTCTGGGGCCACCGCGTCGGCATGTATGCCGCGCTGGGCCTGTTGTGCACGGTGCAGTTCGTGTTTCAGGCCAAGCGCGGACAGATCGACCCCACGGTGACTTTTTTCATCACCCTGGCGAACTACGGGCTGCTGCGACATTTCCTGTCCGGGCCGGATTGGCGGGCGTTCTGGCTGGGCTGCTTCGCGGCCGGACTGGGCATCATCACGAAAGGGGTCGGGTTCCTCGCGTTCCTGATGTTCCTGCCGTGGGTGTACGCGTGCCGCCACCAGTGGCCGCATGCAGCGGATGCGCGGGGCAGCCTTGCGCGATGGCTGGGCGGATTCGTCGCGTTCATGGCGGCCATCGCGCTGTGGATCGTGCCGCTGATGCTTTATGTGCATGCGCACGACAATGCGACCACCCGCGCCTATCTCGAGGACATCTTCCTCAATCAGACCGTGCATCGTTATGTGCACCCGTGGAACAGCTTCAACCCACCGTGGTTCTATCTCGAGGTGATCTTCACTTCGTGGCTTCCGCTGAGTCTGGCCCTGCCCGCGATTGCGCCGGCATGGTGGCGGCGGCTGCGCGAGCGCGATGCGCGTATTCTGCTGCCCCTGGTGTGGATCGTGCTGGTGATCGTCTTCTTCAGCCTGACCCGGGCCAAGCGGGATGTCTACATCATGCCGGCGCTTCCCATGCTGGCGCTGTGCGCGGCGCCCTTCCTGGAGGATGCCTTGCAACGACGCTGGCTGCAGTGGGCCGTCGCCGGCTTCATGACGGTACTCGCCGTCATGCTGCTGGGTGCGGGCGTGGACGCCCTGCTGTTCAGGCCCGCGTTCGCGGCGCGGCTGGTCGCCTCGCATCAACTGGGCGATGACGCCACGTCGCTCTGGTTCATGCTGATCGTGGCGGGGGCGCTTGCCCTGCTGTGCGTCGCGGTTTTCAGGTTGCGACGCGCGGGCCTGGCCGCGCTTTGCGGCCTTGCCGCGATCTGGATGACGTGGGGACTGTGGGGTGCCCCTGTGCTGGCGAAGGCAGGTTCGCCGGCAAGGGTGGTGCGGCGTGTCGAATCGGCCATCGGGCCGCAGGCCACGCTGGCGGTGGTCGCATGGAAGGAGGAGATCCCCCTGGCATTTTCCCGCCGGGTGAAGGACTTCGGTTTCGAGCGGCCGTGGCACCAGCAACTGGCGCGCGCGATCGTTTGGCAACGAGGCGATCCCGCCCATCGCTGGGTGCTGATCATGGCCGATGTCATGGCGCCATGCGTGAATCGCGCCGATGCCCAGGACATGGGCGTGACCAGCGGGCAGGACTGGCAGCTGTTCCGCTTCGACGCTGTTGCACCCGCTTGTCGCTCAGGCGACGTACCCAGAGGCAAGGTCGAGGATTGGGGCGGTCGCGATTATCTCCATTGAAAAGGCGCTGCCCGCGCTGATCGGTCGGGGCGCGGCGCGGATGTCGCTACGGATCCTCTTCCGCTGCGTCGTAGACGCAGGCCAGCACCGATGCGGCGGCGGCATACAGCAGTGCGGGTACGTCCTCGCGCAGCCGCAGGCCGGCCAGCAGCGCGGCGATCTGCGGGTCGTGATGCAGTGGAATGCCCAGCGAACGGGCACGGGCCAGCAAGCTGTCCAGCGATTCGGCCGGCATCGGCTTGATCTCGCTCGCGCCGCCGGCCAGCCGCAGGCTGACCTTGCGCTGGGCCGGCGGCGGCATGTTCATGCCGTCGCCTGCAACAGCAGGGCGCTGTGCCGACCCGAGGGTTGCGGCAGGCCGACCTGGCAGCTGAGCTGGTCGAGCAGTACGCCGCATGCGGACAGGCGGTGGCGCAGCGGCGTGAATTGACGTTCCAGACGCTGTGCGGTCATGGCGGTTTCAGCCCACAGCCGCACCGACAGGCGCAGATCACGCAGTTGCAATTCACCCTGCACCGGACCGAGCGCCGGCAGGTCCAGCGCAAAACCCAGGGTCCAGCCATGGCCGCCATGGCCGCCATCGTCGGCATCGGTGATGTATTCGAGCTGCAACTGCAGCACATCGTGGCCGCCGTCGCCCTGCAGCGGTATCTCGATCATCCAGGCCGGAAGGGTGCTTGCTTCCAGTTGGACAATTTCCACCCGTGCCAGCGCGGCCTTCACGTCGCCATGCAGGCGATCCAGCAGCGGGGCCACGCTTTCGCTGTCCGTGAACAGCGGCAACGGCAATCGCGCCTGTGCCTGCAGGCCGCGTTGCAGCAGCGGCGGTGCCGTGTCGGTACGGCCTGAAGCCGATGCTGCCGAGGGCCGCTGCTCGAGCAGGCCGAACAGCCGCAGCAGCGCGCCTTTCCAGTCCTGCTCGACCAGCGCCGACAAGTCGCCTTGGGGCTGCGCCAGCTGCGATTCGAAAAACAGGCCGCTGCGGCTGATCGCCATGCGCAAGCCTTCGCCCTGCGTGATTTCCACGGGAGTGCTCATGCCGTTCTCGAGCATGGCCAGCGCGGCGCGCAACTGCGGTGGCAGCTGGCGCACCATGGGGCGCTGGGCCAGGCTGTCGAGCGTGGACAGCAATGGCGCATAGCCGTTCTGTTGCGGCAGGCGTTCGCGCAGGGCGCGCTGGAACGTCGCGTCGGCGGGGGAGGGGGTGAGCTGCTCCAGCTGTGGCTGGGCGCCCAGGCTCAACACCCGCACCTGGAACTGCGCCGGCAACGGATTGCCGGGGATCGCGGTCTCCACGGTCAATGCACCGATCTGCAACACCAGCATGCCCTGCGGGTTGACTCCCAACGGTCGCGCCGACAACACCGTGCCAATGCGCCAGCTCTGCGCGCTGGTGCCGGCGGCGGCGCCGGCCCAGGTGAGGGCAGCGAGGCTGGTGGGTTGGATGATCAACGGGAATTCCTGCGCCGGTTCGCCTGCGTGGGGTTTGAAATGGGTTCGTCCTGAGACGGCTATCGGCCGTGCGCGTGCCGACTTGAGGGATTTCGCAAGAGTTGCGGACGGCCCGTTGGAATCGGGAGGAGCGCGCTTGCGCGCGATGGCTCTTTGCCAACGTTCGGACAAAAGCATCGCGCGCAAGCGCGCTCCTACACACATAAGTGCCGGGAGCCGGATTGTTCGGGCAGCCCTAAAGCGATCGCCACGGCGGCCGATATGCCGTTTGTCAGCGCAGATTGCGCAAGCGGGGTTGCGGCATGGCCGGCAAACGGGCGACTGGGAAACAAGGTACTTGCAGCCTGCCGCAAGCGGCAGGGCCGGACATGCTGCAGCTTGCGCCGGCGGCGACCGCGGCGGAGCCCGCAGCGGATGGTGCCATGTCCGCAGGGCCGCAGCCGGTCGTGGTGACGCTGCCGGCGGATTGCCGGATGGCGGCCCAGGCGCACTTGCTGCAGGAATTGCTGGCGGCCCTGGATGCCTGCGCGATCGATCTGGACGGTCGCGCGGTGGAGCGCGTGGATACCGCGGCCTTGCAGTTGCTGACGTTGTTCAAGCGTGAAGTGGATGCGCGCGGCGTCGCGCTGAACTGGATGGGAGCGAGCGTAGCGCTTGATGAGGCGGCAGGCCTGCTGGGTCTGGCGAAGACATTGGAATTGCCGGCCGCCGTGCCGGCCTGACACGAGGTGGCAGCATGGCAAGGATTCTTGCAGTGGACGATTCGGTCTCGATGCGCGGCATGGTGGCTTTCACCCTGCGCGGTGCCGGGCATGAGGTGACCGAGGCCGAAGACGGCCAGCTCGCGCTGGATGCGGCACGCGGCAGCACCTTCGACCTGGTGCTGGCCGACGTCAACATGCCGGTGATGGACGGCATCGCGATGGTGCGCGAACTGCGCACGATGGCCCAGTACCAGGGCGTGCCGATCCTGATGCTGACCACCGAGTCGCATACCGACAAGAAGATGGAAGGCAAGGCGGCGGGCGCCACTGGCTGGCTGGTCAAGCCGTTCGACCCGGATCAGCTGCTGGCTACTGTCAAGCGCGTGCTGGGATAAATCGCATGGCCAGCGTCGGCGTCGCGCAGTTTCATCAGGTCTTTTTCGATGAGAGTCTGGAAGGACTCGATGCGATGGAGTCGTCGCTGCTGGCGCTCGACGAGGGCGGCGACAGCGAACTGGTGAACACGATCTTCCGCGCCGCGCACTCGATCAAGGGCGGTTCGGCGACGTTCGGGTTTCCCGAGATGGCCGCCTTCACGCACGAGGCGGAGTCGCTGCTGGACGAATTGCGCGACGGTCGCCGCGCGATCGACGGTGCGATCGTGGAACTGCTGCTGCGCACGGTCGATTGCCTGCGCGGCATGTTCGCACGGGCGCAGTCCGGCCAGCCGCTGAACAGCGCCGAGGCCGAATCGCTGCGCGAGCAGATGGCCGCCGCGCTGGGGCGCAAGATCGAGCCGAAGGCGGCGCCATCGCGCCGCGCGGGCGATCATGCCGATGCATGGCGGATCGATTTCTGTCCGCACGAGGGCATGCTGGCCGGCGGCAACGATCCGCTGCGGCTGTTTCGCGAACTGGCCGCATTGGGCGAGATGCAGGTGCAGCCTTTGCTCGATCGGCTGCCGCCGCTGGCGGCGCTGAAACCGGCCGCATGCCATCTGGGCTGGGTGCTGGAATTGCGCGGGCAGGTAACCCGCGACCAGGTCGCCGCGGTGTTCGACTGGGTCGAGGACGAATGCGAGCTGACGATCGAGCCGCTGCACGTCGTGGCCGATGAGCCGGCTCCGGCTGCAGCCGTGCCGGCGGGCAAGCCCCCGGCCGCCGCGACCGTGCACAGCGCCGAGTCCGGTTCGGTGCGGGTGTCGATCGACAAGATCGACGGCCTGATCGACCTGGTCGGCGAACTGGTCATCACGCAGTCGATGCTCGATCAGTTCCGCGAGGAGTTCGATAGCGCGAAGCTGGCGCTGCTTCAGCAGGGGCTGACCCAGCTGGCGCGCCACACGCGCGAACTGCAGGAGAGCGTGATGGGCGTGCGCATGCTGCCGATCGGCTCGGTCTTCAACCGTTTCCCGCGCCTGGTGCGCGACCTCACCCAGAAACTCGGCAAGCAGGTGAAACTCGAGCTGGTCGGCGAGCAGACCGAGCTGGACAAGACCGTGCTGGAGAAAATCGGCGACCCGCTGGTGCACCTGGTGCGCAATGCGATCGACCATGGCCTGGAGATGCCCGATCGCCGCCGTGCCGCCGGCAAGAGCGACACCGGTTCGCTGCGGCTGGAGGCCTTTCATCGCGGCGGCAACATCGTGGTCGAGGTCAGTGACGACGGCGCCGGCCTCAATCGCGAGGCGATCGTGGCGAAGGCACTGCAGCGCGGGCTGATCGCCTCGGGCGACCAGCTCAGCGACGAGCAGGTGGCCGAGCTGATCTTCCAGCCGGGGTTTTCCACCGCGGCGGTTGCCACCGACCTTTCCGGTCGCGGCGTGGGCATGGATGTGGTCCGCCGCAACGTGTCCGACCTGGGCGGTGCCGTCGCCATCCGCAGCCGTCCCGGGCACGGCACGGTGTTCACCATCACCTTGCCGCTGACGCTGGCGATCATCGACGGACTGACCGCGGCGGTCGGCAGCGAGCATTACATCGTGCCGCTGGTGTCGATCATCGAATCGGTCCAGGCCAAGCCCGAGGCCGTCCACCGCGTGACGGGCGGCGGCGAACTGTTCCGTTTCCGCGACGAATATCTGCCGGTGCTGCGCCTGCACCAGCTGTTCGGCTGCACCGGCGCGCAGGCCGTCATCGAGGAAGGCCTGCTGATCGTGGTCGAAGGCGACGGGGCGCGGGCGGCGTTGCTGGTGGATGGGCTGATCGGTCAGCAGCAGGCCGTGGTGAAGTCGCTGGAGGCCAATTACCGGCGTGTCGGCGGAATCTCCGGCGCCACCATCCTGGCCGATGGCTCGGTGGCATTGATCGTGGATGTGGCCGGGCTGATCCGGCTGCAGAGCCGCAGCAAGGCGGCCTGACAATACGAAGGGCAGCTCGAATAACCCCGATTTGTAGGAACTCGAATAACCCCGATTTGTAGGAGCGCGCTTGCGCGCGATGCTTTTGGCCTGGAGTGGAGCAAAAGCATCGCACGCAAGCGCGCACCTACGAGTGCCAGGAACACGGCTATTCGAGAATCCCTTCAAGAATCGGTCGCGGCAGCCGATAGCCGGATAACGGTACTCGTACAACGAACGGCAGGCCGCGCGCCCTGCCAGTGGAAAGCCCATGAGCCAGTCAGCCAACCCTGCGTCCGAACCCGTCGTCAATGCGCCCGCCATGACCCAGTACCTTGCGGTGAATCTGGCGCACGAGGAATACGCGATCGACCTGCTCGCCGTCCGCGAGATTCGTGCCTGGACCCCGGTGACCCGCATTCCGCAGGCGCCGTCCTACGTGATGGGTGTGCTGAACCTGCGCGGCGCGATCGTGCCGGTGCTGGATCTGCGGCTGCGCTTCGGGCTGGTGCGCGAGGAATACAGCGCCACCACGGTCACCGTGATCATCACCGTGGCCGGCCGCCTGTTCGGCGCCGTGGTGGACGGCGTCTCGGACGTGCTCGACGTCAGCGCCAGCGACGTGCGGCCGGTGCCGGACATGGGCACCGCCGTGGATACCGAATATCTCAAGGGGCTGACCTCGGTCGCCGAGCGCATGGTGCTGCTCCTAGACGTGGACAAACTATTGCAGCCGCAGGACGCGCAGATGCTGGAGGCCGCCCTGCCGGCGGCCACCGATGTACGAGCCGTGGCCTGATACGAGCCGACCTGACAGGAAACCTCATGAAAATGCCCAAGTTCAAGATTCCCTCCTTTACGGTCCGCAATCGCCTGCGCATCGTGCTCGGCATGCAGGTGCTGATGCTGATCGTGGGTGCCGTGCTCGGCATCGGCGGCATGCAGATGCAGGATCAGGCGATGAGCCACATGTACCAGGGCAATGTCGTGCCGGCTCAAATGGCCTCGCAGATCCAGCAGCGCGGGCTGATGGCATTCATCGCCCTGGGCGAGGCCGCCAACCTGCTCGGCAAGCCCGACCAGCTGAAGCAGAAGATGGCCGAGTACACCAAGTACGAGACCGAGCTGGGGACGCTGGAGAAACAGTTCGCCGGTCTCGCCAAGAGCCCGCAGGTGGAGAAGGAGTACAAGGACTACCTCTCCACCAACGACGACTACCAGAGCGCCAAGAAGGACATGCTTGACGCCATCAAGCAGGCCGATCCGTCGGCCAACGACGTGCTGGAGATGGAAGTGCGCCCGCTGCTGATGCAGCGCCAGGAGGCGGCGAGGAAGGTGATCGCCTCGTTGCGCGACGGTGCGGACAACATCTACACCAGCCAGGTTCGCCTCTTCAAGCTGATCCGCCTGGTGTGCATCGCGGGGATGTTGCTGGGGCTGGCCTTCGTGCTGACGCTGGCGATCCTGCTGAGCCGTTCGATCCTGCGGACGCTCAAGTATGCCGGCCGCATCGCCCACGGGATCGCCGAGGGCAAGCTCGGCCACGACATTCAGGTGAAGAGCGACGACGAGCTGGGCCAGCTGCTCGAGGCGTTCCGCACGATGGACGAACGCCTTTCGATGATCGTCGGCGAGGTGCGTCACGGTTCCGGCGCGGTCAGTACGGCAGCCCAGCAGATCGCCCGCGGCAACGACGACCTCAGCCAGCGCACGCAGGAGCAGGCGTCGAGCCTGGAGGAAACCGCCTCGTCGATGGAGCAGATGACCTCCACCGTGAAGCAGAACGCCGAGAACGCCAGCCACGCGAACCAGCTGGCCCGCGGCGCGCGCGACCAGGCCGAGCGCGGCGGCGAAGTGGCGGCGCAGGCGGTCAAGGCGATGGGCGAGATCAATGCCTCCAGCCGCAAGATCGCCGATATCGTGGGGCTGATCCAGGAAATCGCGTTCCAGACCAACCTGCTGGCGCTGAACGCCGCGGTGGAGGCGGCGCGGGCCGGCGAGCAGGGCCGCGGTTTCGCGGTGGTGGCCACCGAGGTGCGCAGTCTGGCCCAGCGCAGCGCCGGTGCTGCCAAGGAGATCAAGGGCCTGATCGAGGACAGCGCGGAGAAGGTGCGCGGCGGCACGGCGCTAGTCGATCAGTCCGGCAAGGCGCTGGCCGAGATCGTCGACAGCGTGAAGAAGGTGACCGACATCGTCGCCGAGATCGCCGCGGCCAGCCAGGAGCAATCGTCCGGCATCGACCAGGTCAACAATGCCGTGATGCAGATGGACGAAATGACCCAGCAGAATGCCGCGCTGGTCGAGGAAGCCGCCGCCGCCGCCCGTTCGATGCAGGAGCAGGCGGACGAGCTGACCCAGCAGGTCGGGTTCTTCCAGCTGAACGACGCCGCCGCTGCCGCGGCACCGGCCAGCGCCGTAAACCGGCAGCAGGCAGCGGTTGCCGAAACCGCCGCCGTACTGGCCACGATCCGCAAGAGCCGGCCGGCGGTTCGTGCCGAGGAGCGCGCCGAGGCCGCCGCCGATGCCGGTGCGTGGAAGGAATTCTGATTCGATGAATGCGTCCGTCATGCACGACGAACAGGTCGCCATGGCGGGCGCGAACGGGCCGCTGCTCGGCGATGCCGATTTCCAGTTCCTGCGCCGCTACGTGCACGAGCAGTGCGGCATCGCGCTGAGCGATCAGAAACGTCAGCTGGTGCAGGGCCGTCTGCTGCGGCGACTGCGCGCGCTCGGGCTGCAGGACTTCGGCGGTTATTGCGATCTGCTGCGACGCGACCCGGCGAGCGAGCTGGGCGAGCTCGCCAGCGTGATCAGCACCAACGTCACTGCGTTTTTCCGCGAAGTGCACCACTACGACCTGCTGGTCGACGAACTGCTGCCGCGCTGGCTGGCGCACAAGCGCCGTGATGCGGATCGCCTGCGGATCTGGTCCGCGGGCTGCTCCACCGGCGAGGAGCCGTATGCGCTGGCGATGGTGCTGGCCGAGGCACTGGAGCGTACCGGCAGCAAGCTGGATGCGAAGATTCTCGCCACCGATCTGTCGCCGCAGGCACTGGAGGGCGCACGCAAGGGTGTCTACCCGCTGGAGCGGCTGACCGGCGTCGATCCGCAGCGGCGCCAGCGCTGGTTCCTGCGCGGCGAGGGCGACTTCGACGGGCTGGCCTGCGTGCATCCGCGGCTGCGCGAACTGGTCAGCATCCTGCCCCTGAACCTGCTGCACGAGTGGCCGATGCAGGGGCCGTTCGATGCGATCTTCTGCCGCAACGTGGTGATCTATTTCGACCAGCCGACCAAGCGTCGCCTGTTCCAGCGTTATGCCGCGCTGCTGCCCGTCGGCGGTTACCTGTTCCTCGGCCACTCCGAGTCGATGCATGGACTTTCCGACGATTTCGAGCTGATCGGCCGTACGGTCTACAGGAAGCGCGCATGAGTGCCGTGGTCGCCGCCAGTGCAGCGGTACCAGGCCTCGATACGGTGCTGCCGGGCTTCGAACACCTGCGGCGGTTCTGGGATCCGGCGCTGAATTGCGTTTCGGTGAAGGTGCTGCCGGGCGAGTTCTACGTGAGCACCCAGGCGGAGATGATTTCCACCGTGCTCGGCTCCTGTGTCTCGGCATGCATCTTCGATCGGCGCCGGTGCATCGGTGGCATGAATCACTTCATGCTGCCCGAGCCGCTGAACGAGCGAACCGGCGCGCGTCCGGGCGAGGCGGATGCCTGGACCGCCACGGTGGGCCGCGCGACGCGCTACGGCATCGATGCGATGGAGCATCTGCTCAACGCGATTTTCAAGGCCGGTGGCCAGCGCGCGGATCTGGAAGTGAAGATCTTCGGCGGCGGTCGCGTGCTGGCGCAGATGACCGACGTCGGCCAGCGCAACATCGAATTTGTGCAGCGCTACATCGCCACCGAACGGCTGAACCTGAGCGCGTCCGATCTCGGCGACGTGTATCCGCGCCAGGTGCAGTTCTTTCCGGCGACCGGCAAGGCGCGCGTGCGCCTGCTGCGCCGCCGTACCGACGTGGTGCTGGTCGATGACGAGCGGCAGTACCTCAAGCGTTTGGCGACGAGTCCGATAACAGGAGAGGTGGAGCTGTTCTAGTGCGGATGGGCCTGCTTGGATGAGCTTGCGGCCGTGGGGCGTTGGAAACCCGCCGTACCCGCTGCAGTTCGTCGGCACAGGCCGTTGGTGCAAGTGGGCAGACCGCCCCCACGACCCGAGTCCCATCTGTTTCACCACCATGGCAAAGCGAGACCGAAGGCAATGGATAGAGTGCGTGTTCTGGTAGTCGACGATTCCGCACTGGTGCGCAAGATGCTGTCCGCCATGCTTGCCGGCGACCCGGCGATCGAGGTTGTCGGCACGGCCGCCGACCCGCTGATCGCGCGCGAGAAGATCAAGCAGCTCAACCCCGACGTGCTCACCCTGGATGTCGAGATGCCGCGCATGGACGGCCTCACCTTTCTCGAGAACCTGATGCGGTTGCGGCCGATGCCGGTGGTGATGGTGTCCTCGCTGACCTCGCAGGGAGCCGAGGTGACGCTGCGCGCGCTGGAACTGGGTGCCGTGGATTTCTTCACCAAACCCGGCAGCGATCTGGCCGGCAGTTTCGCCGCGAGCGCCGAGGAAATCTGCGCGAAGGTCAGGATGGCGGCACGCGCGCGGCCGAAGGCGCGCACCGCGGTGCGCAAACTGGATGTGGCGCCGCGGTTTTCCGCCGATGCGGTGCTGCCGCTGGCACGGACGCCCGGTTCGCGCGGCGGCAGCCCGATCATCGCGATCGGTGCGTCCACCGGCGGTACCGAGGCGATCCGCGTGGTGCTGGAGGCGATGCCGCCGGATGCGCCGCCGATCGTGATCACCCAGCACATCCCCGCCGCCTTTAGCGGCCCGTTCGCCGAACGCATGAACAAGTGCTCGGCGATGCGCGTCTGCGAGGCGAGCGACGGCCAGCCGATCCAGCAGGGGCATGCCTACATCGCCCCCGGCGGCGAGCATCTGCTGGTGATGTGGGACGGCGCCAAGCCGGTGTGCCGACTGCACGACGGCCCGGCAGTGAACCGGCACAAGCCGAGCGTGGACGTGCTGTTCCGCTCGATGGCGGCCAGCGTCGGCGCCGCCACGGTGGCGGCGCTGCTCACTGGCATGGGCGACGACGGCGCGCGCGGGCTGGCGGAATTGCATGCGGCCGGCGCCGCCACGCTGGTGCAGGACGAAGAAAGCTCGGTGGTCTGGGGCATGCCCGGCGCCGCCTGGAAGCTGGGAGCGGCGCGCGAAATGCTGCCGCTGGATCAAATTGCTGCGCGCTTGCTGATGCTTGCGCGGCAGCTCCAAGCCGGCGCCTTGCGCGCCTGACCGACGGATACTGGCCATGACAGTCATCGATCGCATTTTTCACTTCGCCTTTGCGCGCCGCCCCCTGTATGGCTGGCTTGCCAGCACCGCGTGCCTGCTGCTCGCGTTGCTGTGGCCGGTGCCGTGGCTGGCGCCAGTCCTGGTGATCGCATTGACGGTCGTGTGGATATTCGAGAGCAGGCACCGCATGGAGCCGGCACCCGCGGCGCTGGAACGCGACAGCGCGCCGGTGCGCGAGGCGCTGGAGGACGTGCGCAGCGCACTGGTCGACGAACTCGGTCATGCGACCCGCGAGCTGCATCAGGGGCTGGACCTGCTACGCGATGCGGTGTCCGAACTGGGCGGCGGCTTCGACGGCCTGTCGCAGAAGACCGGCCTGCAGCAGTCGCTGCTCAAGCAGATCATCGAGGCGCAGAGCGGCGGCGTATCGGTGCAGGATTTCGCCGCCCGTACCGGCGACCTGCTGCAGCACTTCGTGGGCATGATCGTGCAGATGTCGCGCGAGAGCCTGCGCATCGTCTATCGCATCGACGGCATGGCCAGGGAGATGGATGCGGTGTTCGGCTTGCTGAAGAACGTCAACACGATCGCCGAGGAAACCAACCTGCTGGCGCTCAATGCGGCGATCGAGGCGGCGCGTGCCGGCGAATCCGGTCGCGGGTTCGCCGTGGTGGCCGGCGAGATCCGCAACCTGGCCAGCAACTCCAACCAGTTCAACGTGCAGATCGGCAGCCATGTCGAGCGCGCGCGCGCCGCGATGGAGCAATTGCGCGGGCTGGTCGGCGCGATGGCCTCGCAGGATCTGAACGTGGCGCTGTCGGCCAAGGGCGGCATCGATGCGATGATGGCGCATGTTACCGAGAGCGATGCGCGTACCAGCGCCGTCGCGGACCAGGCAGTCGAGATCAATCGCGGTCTCGGTAGCGACGTCTCCACCACCATCCGCTCGCTGCAGTTCGAGGACATCCTGAGCCAGCTGCTGCAGCAGACACGCAGTCGGCTGGTCGAGCTGCAGGAGGTCGTCGCCGAATGCACCCGCGACATCGAGGAGCTGGCTTGTGCGCCGATCGATGCGGACGAACTGGCCCGGCACGCCCAGCGGGTACGCAGCCGGCTTT
Source organism: Rhodanobacter sp. (assembly GCA_035530315.1). GTDB lineage: Bacteria > Pseudomonadota > Gammaproteobacteria > Xanthomonadales > Rhodanobacteraceae > Rhodanobacter. The sequence goes on from DATKVA010000110.1 coordinate 17,198, forward strand.
CCGTGCAACGCGAGAAGGCGCGGCTGCGTTCGCGCGGCCCGGCCCTGCAAAGCTCGATGGATGCCGGCGAAATCGAACTGTTTTGAGGAGCTCACCATGATTGTCCATCACGATGCCGAACACGATTGCCTCACACTCCAGCTCGGCGAGCGTTTCGATTTCAGCATTCACCGCGATTTTCACGATGCCTGTCTCGGCAGCGCTGCCGTCGCGCGCAGTTACGTGATCGACCTCGGTGAAGTGACCAGCATGGACAGCTCGGCGCTGGGCATGCTGCTGTTGTTGCGCGAACATGCCGGTGCCGATCGCGCCGATATCCGCATCGTCAACGCAGGGGGCGAGTTGCGCAGCACGCTGCGCGTGGCCGGATTCGACAAGCTGTTCGTGCTGCACTGAGCGAGCTGCATGTAGGAGCGCACCGAAGTGCGCGATGGCTCCCACAAGAGCGATCGCGCACTTCGGTGCGCTCCTACAATTTCGGGGTATTCGAGGTGCCTCTCGCGAACCTACCAGCTGCGTACGGAAACCACGCCGACGGCATAGGTCTGCATCTGGGCCTGATAGTGGAACAGGCGGCCGAGGTCGAAGGTCACCGACTTGCCCGGTGCGATGTTGGTCGTACCGGCCGGCCAGCCCTTCTTGGTCTCCAGCGGGCTGCCGCTGCCGTCCCTGGCCTGGATCTGCAGCTCTGCCGCGGCCGCCTCGGCGCAGTGGTTCACCAGCTCGCCTTTCATGTTCATCCTGGGACGTATGCCACCGTTGCTGACCGTGACCGTGAAGTTCTGGACGGTGAAATCGGTGGGTGCGCAGGCTGCACTGGCGGCGATCGGAGCGAACAGGAACAGGGCGGTGAGCAGGCTTTTCATGAGCGTGGATCCATCGATGAGGGTGATCAAGTTCGTTACCCACCACATCGACTGCGGCCCGGAAAACTTTAGAGCGGGTCGCCGCCCCGGCTGCCGGCATGTTCCATGAACCACAACCCGGCGAACAGCTTCGGATCGATCGAGTAGCCTTCGGCGGCGCGTGCGAACAGCCAGCTGCCGGCCTCGTGCCGCGGCACTTCGTGGACCACGATGTTTTCGGTCGCATCGCCGCCGCCGGGCCCGGTCTTGTGCAGATCCCACGCGCGCACGAAGGCGATCATCTCGTTGCTCATGCCCGATGATGAGGGGCCGCGATGGATGAACTCCACGCGCTGGCAGCGGTAGCCGGTTTCCTCCTCCAGCTCGCGCTGTGCCGCCAGCAGCGCGCTCTCGCCGGCCTGGCCGGCCAGGTCGCCGACCAGGCCGGCCGGCATCTCGATGGTGTACTGCCCGATCGCCACGCGGTACTGCTCGACGAACAGCACCTTGTCCTCGGGCGTCAGCGCCAGGACGATCACCGCGCCGGCCGGGTTGTTGCGTTCGGCGTATTCCCAGCGGCCGCGTTTGCGCAGCGTGAGCCAGCGGCCCTGGTACAGCGTCTGCAGCGGCGCGTCGGCATCGACGGGTATGCGGTGGGTGGTCTTGTTCATCGGCGAAAAGCGGCTTCGGTCAGGAGGAAAGCCAGGAGCCTGTCGGACTTTGGTGGTCGAGGCGAGGATTTGGCTGTGCGAGGACAGATTTTCGACGCTTCTTGGCCCATAGTGGTTCTATGGCCAGGAAGCGGCGGGAATATGGACCGCACAGACGGATTCGCAGCTCGGCCAACCAAAGTCCGACAGGCTCCCAGCATGTTGACTTGTCGAGGAGGCAGCGACAACCGGCGCGGCCGGTCGCCCTCCCCTGCTTGCAGGGGAGGGCCGGGGTGGGGTGCTCTTGGGGTGCGGCGGCAACTTGACCTCCCCTCCTCAATCCTCCCCCAAGGGGGAGGAGGCGATGGTATGCGCTGCGCGCACGGTTTATTTCAGAAGGGTCGCAGCAGGGCACGCAGGCGGCTGCGGGTGAAGGCGCCGAAGCGCAGCTGCTCGCACAGCGCGTCGAGGCGATCCCGATCGCCGGGTCGGCGCAGCAGCGCATCGACCGTGCTGGCCCCCGGCGCATCCAGCGCGATGCGGGTCAGGCGCCGGAAAAGCCGTGCCTGCTCGCCGTGTTCGCGCAGTTTCGCGGCACAGCCGGCGGCGCCGCGCAGGCGCAGGAAGGCGACCTCGTCGACGCGCTCGAGCAAGCTGTCCAGACTGCCGAAATGGGTGAGCAGGGCGGCCGCGGTTTTCGCGCCGACGCCGGGCACGCCGGGAATGTTGTCGACCGCGTCGCCGCACAACGCGAGGTAATCGGCTACCTGGTGCGGATGCACGCCGAGCTTGTCGTGCACGCCGGCCGGCCCCCAGCGCAGGCCGCGGGCGTAGTCCCACTGCTCGTCGTGCTCACCCAGCAACTGGCCGAAGTCCTTGTCGGCGGAGACGATCACGCTGCGCCAGCCCAGTGCCCGCAGGTTCCACACGGTGCTGCCGATCAGGTCGTCCGCCTCGAAGCTGTGGTCGATCATCAGGTGGATGCCGAGCGCCTCGGTGATCGCGCGGCACTGCACGAACTGGCGCTCAAGATCCGGCGGCGGCAGCTCGCGGTTGGCCTTGTACGCCGGGTAGATCGCGTTGCGGAACGAGCTGGTCAGCGAGGCATCGAACGCCACCGCGATGTGCTCGGGCTGGGCGCGTTCGAGCAGTTCGCACAAGAAGCGGGCATAGCCGTGCACCGCATTGACCGGGTGGCTGTCGGCATCGAAGAACTCGTCGGGCATCGAGTGCCAGGCGCGGAACACGTACAGGCTGCCGTCGACCAGATGGACGGCCGGCCGCTCGCCGGCCGGGGTAGTTACGCGGTCCATGTGCTGAGCAGGTCCGCCAGTGCCGGGCGGTCGCGTTCGGGCACCTCGACCAGCGGTGTGCCGAGGTGGATGAAGCCGATCACCTGTTCGTGATCGCCAAGGTGCAGGATCGCCGCCGCTTCGCGATCGTAGGCGGTCCAGCCGGTCAGCCATTGCGCGCCGAAGCCCAGCGCGTGCGCACCCAGCAGAAGATTGTGCGCGACGTTGCCGGCGCACAGCTTCTGCTCGATCTCGGGAATCGCGCTGTCGGCATGCAGGCAGGCCACCACCACCAGCACCAGCGGGGCGAAGGTATAGCGCAGGCGCTCTTTCTCCTGCAGGGCTTCGGACAGTTCCGGGTTGCGGCGAACGGCCAGCGCCGCCAGTTGTTCGCCCAGGCGCAGTTTCGCCTGGCCCTGCAGGCGGACCAGCCGGAACGGCACCAGCTTGCCGTGGTCGGGTACGCGGATCGCCGCTTGCAGCAGTGCCTGCAGCGTGGCCTCGTCGGGCGCCGGCTCGCCGAGCTGGCGCGAAGGGACGGAACGGCGTTGCCGGAGCAGGGCAAGGGGATCGGACATGGACGGACTCGTCGGGGCTGCAGGAAGGCTCATGGTGACCGAAGACTCCTCATCGCGCGCCATCGGGCGGATCCAGTTCGAACCATGCCTTGACGCGTGCCAGCGCCGCGCCGTCGTCGCCGTCCCGGCGCGCAAACTCGTTGGTGACCGGCGAGTACACATAGTCCTGCGCCCACGTGTCGACATGCGCCACGATCTGTCGCACCGCGTGGAGCGTGTGGTCGATATCGGCCATCGTGGTGCTGGGGTGGAACGACAGCCGCACCCAGCCGGGTTTCTCCGACAGGTCGCCGTGGTCGATGCGATCGGTGATCGAGTGGGACAGCGACGGGTCGACATGCAGCAGGTAATGCCCGTAAGTGCCGGCGCAGGAACAGCCGCCGCGCGCCTGCACGCCGAAGCGGTCGTTCAGCAACTGCACGATCAGGTTGTAGTGGATGTTCTCGACGTAGAACGAGAAGATCGCCAGCCGCTGCCGGCGCAAGGGGGCCAGCACGCGCACGCCGGGGATCGCCTGCAGCGCGTCCATCACGTAGGGGACGATCGCCTCCTCGCGCCGCTGCATCGCCGCCACGCCCATCTGGTTCTTCAGCTGCACCGCCAGTGCGGCCCTGATCGTCTGCAGGAAGCCCGGCGTGCCGGCGTCCTCGCGTGCCTCGATGTCGTCGAGGAACGAATACTGCCCCCACGGATTGGTCCAGTTCACGGTGCCGCCGCCGCAATCGTCGGGCACGGTGTTGCGGTAGAGCGCGCGGTTGAAGATCAGCACGCCGGTCGAGCCCGGCCCGCCGAGGAACTTGTGCGGCGACCACAGCACCGCATCGAGTTGCTGCTCAGGGTCGGCCGGGTGCATGTCGATGTCCACGTACGGTGCCGAGGCGGCGAAATCGATGAATGCCACGCCGCCGGCGCGGTGCATCAGCTTGGCCATCGCATGGTAGGGCGTGCACACGCCGGTGACGTTCGAGCAGGCGGTGAACGAGCCGATCTTCACCGCGCGGTCGCGATGCTCGTGCAGCAACGCCTCGAACGCGGCCAGGTCCACCAGGCCGTCCCGATCGGGTGGAATCACGACCACGTCGGCGATCGTCTCGTACCACGAGGTCTGGTTGGAGTGGTGCTCCATGTGCGTGATGAACACCACCGGGCGCTCCGCCGGCGCGATGTCCACGAAACGCCGCAGGCCCTGCGGCGCCTTCAGCCCGAGGATGCGCTGGAACTTGTTGATCACGCCGGTCATGCCGGTGCCCATGGTGATGATCAGATCGTCCGGACAGGCGTTCACGTGCGCCTTCAGCAGGCGGTGCGCCTCGTGGTAGGCCAGCGTCATCGCGCGGCCGGTCTCGCTGCTTTCCGAATGGGTGTTGCCCACATACGGCCCGAAGCGCTCCAGCAGCATTTTCTCGATCGGCCGGTAGAGGCGGCCGCTGGCGGTCCAGTCGGCGTAGACGATGCGCTGCTCGCCATACGGCGAGCGGAACGTCTGCTCCTGGCCTGCGGTGTTGGCGCGGAACGGGGCAAAGTAGTGCTCAAGCGAATCCATCAGTGGTCTCGGGGCGTCGTTGAAATGCCGAAAGGCAGGAAATGACCGGTTGCCATGGGGACTGTAGCGCCAATTGTCGCGGCCAAGGATCGCAAAGGCGACCGGGCGAATGAAGTCCGGCGCGCGCGACTGCCGGGATCGGGCACATCTGGCAGGCGTGGCTGGATCTTCGTGCCGGACATCAAGTCGCCGTCGGCAACTTGAACGCACCCGGCAGCAACTCGGCCACGGTGGTTTGCCGGCTGCCGCCGTCGAGGTTGCCCAGCAGCACCGGCATCGCTGCGTCACACAGTTCGGCCATCACCTGGCGGCAGGCACCGCACGGGTTGACCGGGCCTGGTGTATCGGCGATCACCGCCAGTGCCGTGAAATCGCCAGGCCGGCAGCCGGCGGCAACGGCGCTGAACAGCGCCGCGCGTTCCGCGCAGTTGCACAAGCCGTAGGCGGCGTTTTCCACGTTGCAGCCGACGAACTGGCGGCCGTCGCGGGTCGACAGCGCGGCGCCGACCGGAAATTGCGAATACGGTGCGTAGGCCTGCTCGCGCGCGCTGCGCGCCAGTGCCAGCAGGGGATCAAACGGGTTCGGGTCTGCGGGCATCGGTATCTCCGGCAAGGGCCCTGCACCGTGCCAGTGGCTTGTGTCGGCGGGCCAGCTTACTCTTGGGGGCTATCGGGCAGCAAAAACCTGCATGCTGCCAAGTCCCGTTAAGATAGTCGGACCTTTGAAGGGGAATGCACCATGCCGATCACCGTAGCCGCCTTGCGCGAAACCGCTGCCGCCGAACGCCGGGTCGCGATCACGCCCGAGATGGCGAAGAAACTGCGCAGCAAGGGCCTGCGTGTCCTGCTCGAACACGATGCGGGCCGCGCCGCTGGGTTTCCCGACAGTGCTTACGCCGAGACCGAGTTCGCCGACCTCGACGCCATGCTGGCGCAGGCCGATCTGCTGGCATGCGTGCTGCCGCCGGACGACGCGGTGTTTTCCCGCCTGCGCGAAGGCAGCATCGTGGTCGGCCAGCTGCGTCCGTATGGCGCACCCGGGCGCGTCGCGGCGCTGACCGCGCGCAAGCTGACTGCGTTTTCGCTGGAGCTCTTGCCGCGTACCACCCGTGCGCAGGCGATGGACGTGCTCAGCTCGCAAGCGGCGGTGGCCGGTTACCGCGCGATGCTGATCGCCGCCGAGGCATCGCCGAAGTTCTTCCCGATGCTGACCACCGCCGCCGGCACGATCCGGCCGTCCAAGGTGCTGGTGATCGGCGCCGGCGTGGCCGGACTGCAGGCGATCGCCACCGCGCGCCGGCTCGGCGCACAGATCGAGGGCTACGACGTGCGCCCGGAAACCCGCGAACAGGTCGAGTCGCTGGGCGCGAAGTTTCTGGAGCTGGGCGTCAGCGCGGCCGGCAGTGGCGGCTATGCGCGCGAGCTGTCCGCCGAGGAACGCGCCGCGCAACAGCAGGCGCTGGCCGAGCATCTGAAGTCGATCGACGTGATCGTCACCACCGCGGCGGTGCCGGGCCGGCCCGCGCCGAAGATCCTCACCGCGGCGATGGTCGAGGGCATGAAGCCGGGCGCGCTGATCGTGGACCTGGCCGCCGAGGGTGGCGGCAACTGCGAGCTGACCCGGCCGGGCGAGCGGGTCGAGCACGGCGGCGTGGTGATCCTGGGGCCGCTCAACCTGCCGGCCGGCGCGCCGCTGCATGCGTCGGAAATGTATGCGCGCAACGTCTACAACTTCGTCGAGCTGCTGGTGCACGACGGTGCGTTGAAGCCGGACTTCGAGGACGAGCTGGTAGCCAAAAGCTGCCTGAGCCACGCCGGCGAAACCCGCTTCAACGCGTAGGAGCGCACCCTGTGCGCGAATGCTTTTCGCCACGTGACGGAAAACATCGCGCACAGGGTGCGCTCCTACACGGGCCCATGCTGCCCTGCGCGAGGCGGGTTCATGGCTGGTCGGAGTCGTCCGGCGGTGGGCGGTCGTGGTTGCGCTGTTCGTCCCACTGCAGCCGCTCGGCGGGAGGCAAGGCGCGCCATTCGCGGATCAGCTTTTCGCGCTGTGCCGGCGGCAGCTTCTGAAAGCGCTCGAACGCGGCGTGCAGTTTTGCGCGCTGTTCGGGCGGCAACTGACGAAATTCCCGGCGGTGTTCACGCACCAGTTGGCGCTGCTCGGGCGTCATCTGCTGCCAGCGGATGATGTGCTGGCGAATTTCCTCGCGTCTTGCCGGCGGCAACGTGGCCCAGTGTCCGGCACGCTCGATCAGGTGTGCCTGCCGGCGGGGCGGCATGCTTTCCCATTTTTTCCGCAGTGGTGCCAGTATTTCGCGCTGGGCCGGATCGAGGCTGTTCCATGGGCGAGGCGGTGGCGGCGGCATCTCGCGATAAGGAGGCGGCGGCATTTGCTGCGCGTGCAGCGGTGCGGCCGCAATGCCGCCCAGCAGGGCGGCCAGCAGCAGGGGAACGATCGGGCGGAGAAAGCGGATCATGGCTCAGTGGTTCGCCGGACGGCTGTTGTTGGCCGCCAGCCAGCCGTAGAAGTCGAGGTTCTGGTAGAGATTCGGATCGGTCTTGTCGGCATCCGGCGGCAGCTCGCTGTCCGTCCCGGCACTGGCGTCGGAGCTGATGCCGGGTTGGACGGAAGGTGCTGTCGTGCCATGCGGCAGCGGCCGCCACACCATCAGCATGGCCAGTGCGAGCACCGCGAGCGCGCCGGTGGGGATCAGCCAGCGGGACGCAACTAGGCGATGTGACGCGTGTGCCGTTTCCAGCGCCTGCCGACGGGCCGCACGCAGGTGGCCGACGGTGACTGGGTCGATGCGCTGGCAGGCTTCGCGATAAAGCTCGCGGGCACGCTGTTCGATGTGCCGGTCGTTCGGGTTGTCAGGCAAGTTCATCGCCAGTCCTCCAGTTGGTCGCGCAGATGGTGCATGGCGCGCGAGAGGTGGGTCTTCACGCTGCCCTGGGAACAGCCCATGGCCTGCGCGGTTTCCGCCACGTCCAGCCCCTCCAGCACACGCAGCATGAAGGCCTCGCACTGGCGCTGTGGCAACTGTCCGACCGCGGTGACCATGGCGGCATACGAATGCGCATCGTGCAGCCGGTCGAGCGGGCCGGGGCCCGGGTCGGCGGGTTCCCACGACGGCATTTCGTCGCCGTCCGCGTCACGGCCGCCACCGAGCCAGCCCACCATGATCGAGCGCACCTTGCGGCGGCGCTGCAGGTCGACGATGCGCCGGCGCAGGATGCCCCAGAACAGCAGCGGCCATTCCCCGGGCGGCTTGTCGCGGTAATGCCTGACCAGCCGCAGCATGGCGTCCTGCACTGCATCCATGGCGTCCTCGCGATGGCGCAATTGCAGCTCGGCCACGCGGAAGGCACGCCGCTCGATCCGGGCCAGAAACGCATCCAGTGTGGCAGGCGTCTCGTGCATGTCCTCGCTCGCACTGCCATCGATCGGTCGGTCCACGTCCAGCATGCCGATCATGCTGTTCATGGCCTGTGCGCATGCATGGTCGGGTGACGCATCCTCGGGTTCCATCGGTTCGATCCCGCGTTCAACGCGACAAACTCGCACAGGTTGACCGGCAACCGATATGATGGGCGGACATTTGAGTCTTGACGGGGTGAGGTCATGATCGACGGGTTCCTGGCACTGTACATCTTCATGCTGGCCGCGTTTACCGGCTACGAAATCATCGCGCGGGTACCGGTGATCCTGCACACACCCTTGATGTCGGGTTCCAACTTCGTTCACGGAATCGTGCTGGTCGGCGCGATGATCGCGCTGGGCCATGCGCAGACACCGTTCGAGATGACGGTCGGCTTTGTCGGCGTGCTGCTTGGTGCCGGCAATGCCGCCGGCGGCTACGTGGTGACCGAGCGGATGCTGGAGATGTTCAAGTCCAGCAAGCCCGATACCGGCAAGGGGAGTAAGTGATGAGCTGGCTGCCGACTCTGATCAAGGCGTGCTATTTCCTTGCCGCCTTGCTGTTCATCCTGGGCCTCAAGCGCATGAGCTCGCCACGCACGGCGCGCGGCGGCATCGTTTGGGCCGGCTACGGCATGCTGCTGGCGGTGCTGGCCACGTTCTTCCTGCCGGGCATCCACAACGTCGGGCTGATCTTCGCCGCTGTGCTGATCGGCGTCAGTGCCGCCTGGTGGACCGGCAAGCGCGTGGCGATGACCGCGATGCCGCAGATGGTGGCGCTGTACAACGGCATGGGCGGCGGTGCGGCGGCGGCGATCGGTGCGGTCGAGCTGATCGGCTACGTGCGCGAGCTGGCGCTGCTGCAACCGGCGGGCCTGTCGGGCGGATCGCCGGCGATCCCCGCGATCGTGCCGCTGGCCCCGGTCGAGCTGGCGCTCGGCGTGCTCGGTGCGCTGATCGGTGCGGTGAGTTTCTCCGGCTCGCTGATCGCCTTCGCCAAGCTGCAGGGCTGGCTGGACAAGCGCTTCGTGTTTCCCGCGCAGCGCGCGGTCAACCTGCTGCTGCTGGCGGCGGCGGTGCTGGTCGGCGTGCTGCTGGCCAGCGGCCATGCCAGCTTGCCGCTGATCGCGGCCTTCTTCGTGCTGGCGCTGCTGTTCGGCCTGATGATGACGCTGCCGATCGGCGGCGCCGACATGCCGGTGGTGATCTCGCTGTACAACGCGCTCACCGGCCTGGCGGTGGCGTTCGAGGGTTTCGTGCTGGGCAACGAGGCGATGATCATCGCCGGCACGGTGGTCGGCGCGGCCGGTACCTTGCTGACCCAGTTGATGGCCAAGGCGATGAACCGCTCGATCGGCAACGTGCTGTTCGGCAGCTTCGGTGCGGCCGGCGGCGAGGCGCAGGCGATCGATGGCGCGCAGAAGCCGATCGAGGCCAGCGACGCGGCGGTGATGATGGCGTACGCCGAGCGCGTGGTGATCGTGCCCGGCTACGGCCTGGCGGTGGCGCAGGCGCAGCACAAGGTCTGGGAGTTCGCGCAGCTGTTGATCAAGCGCGGGGTGAAGGTGAAGTTCGCGATCCACCCGGTGGCCGGTCGCATGCCCGGTCACATGAACGTGCTGCTGGCCGAGGCCGGCGTGCCGTATGACCTGATCGCCGACATGGACGACATCAATCCGGAGTTCGCGGTGACCGATGTGGCACTGGTGATCGGCGCCAATGACGTGGTCAACCCGCTGGCCAAGACCGACCCGGCTTCGCCGATCTACGGCATGCCGATCCTCGACGTCGGCGACTCCAAACACGTCATCGTGGTCAAGCGCGGCAAGGGCACGGGCTTTGCCGGCATCGAGAATGCGCTGTTCTACGCCGACAACACGCGCATGCTTTACGGCGATGGCCAGGCGGCCGTGGGCCAGTTGGTCAATGAATTGAAGACGCTGGACGACTGAGCGCTGCCGCTGCCGATCATTGCTGCGGCGGTCCGCCGGCCGCAGCAGCGCAGTGGTCAGGGGGCGACGGATCCGATCGGGCAATCCGTCTTGCCGTGGTCGTAGGGCACCACCCTGCGGCCTCGTGGCCGAGTCAGTGCGGCAGCCGTTCATGCATACTTGGCGGCGAGCCCTGCAGGATGAATCAACCGTGCAACACCCGCTTTCGACCGTTTCCGACCACGACAAGGTCGCTCCCGCCGGTGTTCCTGCAGGGATGCCGGAGCGTCGCTGGGATGCCCTGCGACACCGCGTGGTCGGGCGCTTTTTTGCGGGACTGTTCGGCGGCGTGGGCCGCGCGCTGTGCGAGCCGGGGCAATTGCCCGTCCGCGGCATCCATCGCGTGCTCATCTGCAGGCCGAATCATCGCCTCGGCAACGCGCTGCTGATCAGTCCGCTGCTGGCCGAAGTGGAAGCGCTGTATCCCGGCGCCGAGATCGACATCATCAGCGCGGGCCACGCGGCCGGCACCCTGTTCGGCAATCGCTTCCTGGTGCGCCAGGTCATCAGCCTGCCCTCGAGGATCGCCCGCCATCTGTGGTTGAGCGTCAAACTGCTGCGGCAATTGCGGGGCAACAGCTACGACCTTGCGATCGATGCCAGCAACGGCTCGCAGTCGGGCCGCTTGCTGCTGGCGATCACCCACGCCCGCTTCAAGCTGGGGTTTCCGGACGAACGGGTCGGCGCGCAGTCGGCATGGCACGGCTTGCCCGCTCCTGAGCATTTCGCGCAGCGTGGTGTGTTCCTGTTGCGAACGGCCTATGCCGGCGAAGTACGCCAGGTGTATCCGCCCCTCAACATGCGGCTGTCGGACGATGACAGGGCGCAGGCCCGGCGGGCATTGGCCGGCATTCTCGGTGTGTCGATGCCGCGGCAACGGGTGGTGGGCATTTTTGCCAATGCCACCGGCGCCAAGCGTTATGACACGGACTGGTGGATGCCATTTCTCGACGCATTGCAGAAGCTGCAGCCGGAGGCGCGCATCGTCGAGCTGGTGGCCGATCACGGCCGCTCGCAGCTGGGCGAAAAATTTCCCGCCTACTACACGCGCGATCTGGTGCGACTGGCGGCGGTGATGGCGAACATGCAGGCCGTGATCAGCGCCGACTGCGGCGTGATGCATCTGGCCGTTGCCAGCGGCACGCCGACGCTCGGCCTGTTCTCGGTGACCTCAGCGGAAAAATACGGACCTTACGGGCCATCCAACAGCGCTGTCGACACCCGGGCCTTGAGCGCGGCCGAGGTGGCGGCGATCGCATCGGACTGGCTCGGTACGCACTGAACCGGTCCGTACTAAACCGGTCTGGGCACGACGCTGCGCCGGCGGCGATCGATGCAAGGGTGACGCGGCCACGACCGGGCGCGCTGCGGGTTGCCCGCCTTCAGTCGGCGATCCATGCCGCCGACCGCCGGCCGGGGTTGGCTACGGTCGTGCCTGCGGCGGCGGCAGGTGACCTCGCGCTGGCCGCGCGGCGATCATGGCGGCCAGCACGATACCGGCGATGAACCATCCGATATCCATCGGCGTCAGCGCCAGACGTGCCAACTGCCACAGCATGCCGGCGCCGGCCGTACGCAGCGCGTCGATCAGGCCCATGCCCATTTCGCCGGCAATCCGCGTCGCCGCGAGCAGCAGGTTCATGTACAGCGTCGCCAGCGTGGTTGCCAGTGTGGCCAGTGCCGCCGCGCCGATTCCCGGCCGCAGCACCACACGACGGATCGTCCACGCCAGCAGTGCGCCGATCGGCACGATCAGCCAGGGCAGCAGCTGGCGCAGGTAAAGCGTCGCAACCATCCACAGCGCGCCCGCGGCAAGCCCGAGCATGGCGGCGCTGAATACGGCGAAGGCAGCCTTCAACAATGAGCGCGCGCTCATCGACAATCACGGGGCAAGACATCAGGGGACATGTATTGCTCCATTGGGCAGGGCAGCGATGATAACGTGTCGTCGGCGGGAGGCTGCCAGGTCTTGTGATTGTCGGCTGCAGGACGCACATGAATTCGATGGTACCGGTGTGGTCCGCGGCTGCGTCATCCGCAGCGGCCTGATCTGGAGCAGGTGGCCACGGTCATCGGGCGGCATAATAGATGATCTGGATGCGATGTCTTGTCGTATCCGTGGATATGGACCGAAGAAACGGGGTTGAGGATTGGCATGAGCGGTTTCAGTCTGAGCAGCGAGCCTTTCACCCTGTTGCGTGATTGCAACGCAGTGATGGTGCCGCAAGGAGACGTGGTGAGCCTCCCCGCAGGCCAGATCGGCTACATCACCCAGGCGCTGGGCGGCAGTTTCACCGTTTACGTGGAAGGCAATCTGTTTCGGATTGCCGGCGTGGATGCCGATGCGCTGGGCAAGGAGCGGCCGGCGGCGATCGAGGTGGCCGCCGATGCCACCGATGCGGATGTGGAGAAGCTGGCATGGGACCAGTTGCGAACCGTGTTCGACCCGGAGATACCGGTCAATGTGGTCGAGCTGGGGCTGGTCTACGATTTGAGCCTCGAGCAGGTCGCGGACGGCGCACGCAAGGTCTATGTGAAGCTAACGCTGACCGCGCCGGGTTGCGGCATGGGTGACATCCTGGTGGATGACGCGCGCACCAAACTCGAGATGATCCCCACGATCAGCGAGGCCGAAGTGGATCTGGTGTTCGACCCGCCATGGAGCCACTCGATGATGTCCGATGCAGCCAAGCTGGAAACCGGCATGCTCTGAGCCATCGCCAGCCATGCCTTGCTGCCGTGCCTGTCCAGCCAGTGCGGCAGGAATCTATCTCCGCGGCGAAGCCGTCGGCGGCGATGGATTGCAGGCGGTCGCTAGCAGCCTGTCGGGCTTTGGTTGGCCGGGCTGCGAATCCGTCTGTGCGGTCCATATTTCCGCCGCTTCTTGGCCCATAGCACCACTATGGGCCAAGAAGCGTCAGAAATCTGTCCTCACACAGCCGAATTCTCGCCTCGACCACCAAAGTCCGACAGGCTGCTGGAACTGACGCCTCCGAGCAGGGCGACCAGTGGAACCGCGCGATAGTGCATCCGGTGCCCGCATGCGATGTCGGCGGGCACGGTGATCGTTCGCACGCCGGCCGCCTGTAGCCAACCTGAACAAGATGCCTGCAGACCTTGAACGTTCATGCCTGCGGCCACACTAAGCCTACGTATCGCCGTGACGGCGACAGGAAGTGAGGCAGCGTATCGCATCACTGAGGGGCCGGTCTTTCCTCCCCTGGAGACCGCCTGACAGACTCCACGCATCCTCCCCTGGTGTGTGGAGTTTTTTTTTGCGAAGGCGACTACCTTTCCGATGACTTCGTCACGTGCTGGCCGAACGCTTCGTGGTTGCAGATTCGCATGTTGCGCAAGAAGCCTGGCGCGCGTGGATAATGACTTGCGCGCCGTTCCCTCGTGCTCCTCCCGTTTCCCCAGAGCCATTGATGATCATCGAATCGCTGCTCGATACCGACCTGTACAAGTTTTCGATGATGCAGGTGGTGCTGCACCAGTATCCGGCCGCGCAGGTCGAATACCGCTTCAAGTGCCGCACTCCCGGTATCGATCTGGTGCCGTACATCGAGGAGATCCGCGCCGAGCTGGCGGCATTGTGCCGGCTGCGTTTCAGCCCGCAGGAGCTGGATTACCTGCGCAGCTGGCGCTTCATCAAGAGCGACTTCGTCGATTTTCTCGGTTTGTTCCAGCTCAACGAGAAATATGTGGACATCGCCCCGTCCTCCGCGGGCAACGGCGAGATCGAGATCCGCATCAAGGGGCCGTGGCTGCATACGATCCTGTTCGAAGTGCCGTTGCTGGCGATCGTCAACGAGGTGTATTTCTGCCATACCAGCGCCGGGCTGGATCTCGCCGAAGGACGCCGGCGACTGCAGGCGAAGATGGCACTGCTGCGTGACACGCCGGATTACGCCGGTTGCCGGATCGCCGACTACGGCACGCGCCGGCGCTATTCGCGGACATGGCAGGAGGAAGTGGTGACGACCCTGCGCGACGGCTTGGGCGCGCAGCTTGCCGGCACCAGCAACGTGTGGCTGGCGCGCAAGCTCGGGCTGACCCCAGTGGGCACGCTGGCGCACGAATACCTGCAGGCGCATCAGGCGCTGGGGCCTCGCCTGCGCGACTCGCAAGTGGCGGCACTGGATGCATGGGCGAAGGAATATCGCGGCGATCTCGGCATTGCACTTTCGGACGTCTACGGACTCAATGCGTTCCTGCGCGATTTCGACATGTATTTCTGCAAGCTGTTCGACGGCACGCGGCACGACTCCGGCGACCCGTTCGAGTGGGGCGACAAAATACTGGCGCATTACCGGGCGAACCGGGTCGATCCGCGCAGCAAGATCCTGGTGTTCAGCGACGGCCTGGATATCCCCAAGGTGATGCGGTTGTACGAGCATTTCCGCGGTCGCTGCCTGCTCGCGTTCGGCGTGGGTACCAACCTCAGCAACGACGTCGGGCCGACGCCGCTGCAGATCGTGATCAAGATGGTCCGCTGCAACGGCCAGCCGGTGGCCAAGCTCAGCGATTCGCCGGGCAAGAACATGTGCGAGGACCAGGCCTACGTGGCCTATCTGCGCCAGGTCTTCGAAATTCCCGCAACGCAGGGGTGATTCGCACCGCCGATGCCGGAGGCACCGCGGATCGCGCATGCCGATCCCGTAGGAGCGCACCCTGTGCGCGATAGCTCTTATCACGGCCGCTGCAAAGAGCAATCGCGCACAGGGTGCGCTCCTACGGGACCACGCTATTCGAGATGTCCGGATGTCGTGCGCCGGTGCGGCCCCGGCGATGGCGTAGACTGGGAGGTCAGATTCACTCAAGCGGGGTCCGAACCATGTCCAGCGTCTACGATTTCAGCGTCCGCGACATCGACGGCAATCAGCGTTCGCTCGCCGAATGGCGCAGCAAGACGCTGTTGATCGTCAATGTCGCATCCAAGTGCGGTTTCACCCCGCAATACCGGGGGCTGGAAACGCTGTGGCAGGACCAGCGCGACCTGGGGTTGGTGGTGCTGGGTTTTCCGTGCGACCAGTTCGGGCACCAGGAACCCGGCGACGAAGACGAGATCAAGAGCTTCTGCAGCACCCAGTACGATGTGACCTTCCCGATGTTCGCCAAGCTCGAGGTGAACGGCGACGACGCCGATCCGCTGTACAAGTGGCTGAAGAGCGAGGGCAAGGGCATCCTCGGCAGCGAGTCGATCAAGTGGAACTTCACCAAGTTCCTGGTCGATACGGACGGTCAGGTGGTCAAGCGCTATGCGTCCACGGATACGCCGGAGAAAATCGGCAAGGACACGCTGGCGCGACTGCGCGGCTGAGGCAATCGGGAAAACCGGGGCTGTTGTTTCAACGGCTGCCGCGAAAGTTCGCCAGCAGCACCGCGATCGCGTCCACGTCGCTGCTCGCGCGGGGTCCCTGTGGTGGCGGATCGTCGTTGTCGAGCATGATCGCAAACACCAACCGTTCGCCGTCGGCGGCGGTGACATAGCCGGCGAGGCTGTGCACGTAAGTCATGCTGCCGGTTTTGGCGTGCACGTTGTTCTCGGCGGCGGTGCCGCGCATGCGGTTGATCAGCGTACCGTCCCTGCCTGCGATCGGCAGCGCTTCGCGCAGCCTTGCGGCATAAGGTTGTGCGGCAAGGTACTCGAGCAGGCGCACCAGCGCGTCCGGCGTGACCAGGTCGCTGCGCGACAGCCCGGCGCCGTCATCGAGCAAACTGGCCGCAGGCGGAATGCCGATCTTGGCCAGCAACTCGTGCAACGCATGGATGCCCCATGCTTCAGTGCTTTTGAAACCAGTCATCGCAACCGGTGCCGCCGTGGCCTGCGCGTGTGCGCCGACGCTCAGCAGCAGGTTTTGCAGGTACAGGTTCTGCGAGCGCTTCAGGCCGCGTTGCAGGATATCCAGCAGCGGCGGCGACAGCACTTCGGCGAGGGTGTCGGCATGTGCCAGCACGGCCGCATCGTCCTGCGGCCAGTGCAATACCCGCAGCTTGCCGCTGACGCGGATGCCCTGGCGTGCCAGTGCCCGCCGCAACTGTCTGCCGGCGAGCAGGGCAGGGTCCGGCACCGCCAGCTTGAAATGCTGCGGCGGCGAGTCGAGCGCAATCGTGCCGAAGGCATAAAGCCCCGCGTCGCCGGGCGCACGATACAGATTGATATCGCTTTGCGAATGCGCCGCGCTGGTGGTCAGCTGGCCGAGCAGCGGCGGCGTGGCATCGGCGGGAACGAAATCAAGATTGGCTGGAAGTCCGGTGCGGGCACCGGGACTGACCGTGATGGCGACGACGTTCTCCTGCACGCTGAGTGCTGAGGGTGGTGCTGCGAACCCACTTTGCAGATCGCCGGCTTCCCAGCCGCTGCCGAAGGGCGGGCTGGCGAAATAGCTGTCGTCGGCAATCAGATCCCCACGCACGAGCCGTACCCCGCGCGTGGCCAGCTGGCTTGCCAGTCGGTCGGCCCAATCGGCGCTGCCGGCGGTTCCCAGGGTGGGGTCGCCCATGCCGTACAGTACCAGTGGGCCGTCCAGACGGCCATGACGGATATGACCATGGCCGAGCAGTCGGGTGGGAATGCGGTAATCCGGACCCAGCACGGCCAGGCTGACCGCGGCGGTGAACAATTTGGCGGTGGAGGCTGGCTGCAGCAGTTGATCGGCGTGGTGCGCGTACAGGAGGCGTCCGCTGTCCAGCGAAGCCACCGCAATGCCCCAACGGGCGGCGGCAAAGCGGGGTTGGTTGATCTGGGCATCGATCTGCGCCGCCAGTGCCGCGGTGCCTGCGGCGCCGGTTGCCGCGGGCGCAGGGGAGGCGATTGACGACGTTGCCGCGAGCAGCCATGCGCAGCCCAACAACAGACATGCGGCACGGTTGACGTGGTGATGAGCGGGACGCGGTGGCGCAATCATGCGCGCAGTATCGCCAATCCCGTTCGGGCTTGCAGCGAAGTGGATTTTTGTCGTTCTGCTAAACTTGCAACCTCGTGCCGGCACCCAGGAGCCTGTCGGACTTTGGTTGGCCGGGCCGCACAGCCGCATTCTCGCCTCGATCACCAAAGCCCGACAGGTTCCTGGCCGGCGGACTTGAACCTGTTCGCGAGACGCTCATGCAGATTGCCAAGAACTCCGTTGCCGCCTTCCACTACACGCTGACCGATGACCAGGGCCAGGTTATCGACAGTTCCGAAGGCCGCGAGCCGCTGACCTATCTGCATGGTAGCGGCCAGATCGTTCCCGGTCTGGAAAAGCAGATGGAAGGCCGCCAGAGCGGCGACAAATTCAGCACCGACGTGACACCCGAGGAAGGCTATGGCGTACACCATGCTCAGTTGATGCAGGAAGTGCCCATCTCGGCCTTCCAGGGCGTGGAGGACATCCAGCCCGGCATGCAGTTCCAGGGTCGTGGCCCGCAAGGCGAAATCAATGTCATCGTGAGCCGGGTCGAGGGTGACAAGGTATTCATCGACGGCAATCATCCGCTGGCCGGCAAGACCCTGCATTTCGCCATCGAAGTGACCGGCGTGCGCGCGGCCACCGACGAGGAGCTGGCACACGGACACGTGCACGGCGCGGGTGGTCATCAGCACTGATCGCTGCATTGCGGCGATCCGGCACCACGAAGGCCCGGCGATGTCCAATCGCCGGGCCTTCGCCGTTGACCGCAGACTCAGTACCAGTCGAGCAGCGATATGCCGATGCCGACATAGGTGGCATTGTGGTTGTAGTCGATCAGGCTTTCGCCGTAACCCTTGAACACATCCATGTAACCGCGCACATTGCCGGCCAGTGGAAAGCTCCAGGTGAATTGCGCTGCACCATGGCTGTTGCGTCCGCCTCGCAGGGAATGGCGCAGCAGCATGCCGAACTCCTGCCTATGCCATTCATGGATCACCTGCATTTCGCCGCGCCCCATGTAGTTGCTGATGTCGGGGTTGTTGTCGTTTCTGCGCGACTCCGGGATGCGCCACCACGGCCTGAACATCACGGTCCAGCCATCGCGTTCGAAACCGATGTCGGCGATCACCCGGTTCCAGCTGCGCGACAACGGGTTGCTGCGACCGTTCGACTGGTGGTCGACGCCGATGCCGAGCAGCCGGCCGCTCCAGCCGAACAACTCATAGTGGGTGCCGAACACGAGCATCGCTTCGGGCTCGTAATCGGTTTCGCGAAACGGGCGCGACAATTTCGTGTTGTAGAACTGCCAGCGCGAGGACTGGGTATAACCCACCCATAGGTCGCCGGCGTCGCCGAACACGCCCTGCCAGACCTTGGCCTTCAGGCTCAGCTGGAATTTCGCCTCGGTATTGTCCAGCGATTGGCTCTGCGTCAGCGTATTGTCGGGGTTCGGGCTGCGTGGCAGGTTGTTCTGGTTGCTGGTGAAGAAGACCGGCAGCACGTAGACCGGCTTGTAACCGCGAATATTGAACGTACCGAGCTTGCTCTCCGGCGTCAGTTCCCAGCGACTGTCGAGCAACGACAGCGGGCGTGCAACTTCATTGCCGCCTTCCGCCGCGGCGACCGATGTGCCGCCGGTGCCGGCATGACCGAAAATGCCCGGCGCATTGTCGGGCGGATGGTTCCGTTTCTGTGCGACAGGCAGGTTTGCCCGGCCGGTGGCTTTGTCGTAGCAGGCCAGTCGTTGCGCATCGTTTTCGATGGCTGTGCAGCCGCGAATGTCGGTCGGATCCGGATTCTGCGCCTGGATCGGCGTGGCAGGCACGAGAACGGCCAGTGCCAGCGCTACGGCAACAAGGTGAGTCTTCATGCGGATTCCGGGACGATCAGGCCTGTGCGCCGAATGCACTGAAAGTCTAACCCAGTGGCTTTGGTCGAGTCAGGCACCGTCCCGGAGCAGTTCCCGGAACCCGTGTTCGTCGGCGCGGCAACCGACGGATGCGCAGATCCCGGCCTTGCCGCGATGCAGACTAGAGTTGCTTGACCCAGCGTTCGTACTCGGTATTGCTGATGCTGCCGTTCTTGTTGCTGTCGGCGTGGATGAAATCATTGGCCAAGGGCGGGTAGGCTGCAGCCTGCTCGGCGGTTATGCTCTTGCCGCCAGCGGACAGCTGCTTGAATGACGGAGCCGGTCCGAAGGACGGGGCCGGTGCGGCGACGCTGCGTATCGTGACTTCACCCTTCGGCGTCTGGAAAACCGCCGTGGCCGGGGGAGGCGTTGCAGCCGATGGGCTGGAAGCGGACGACGCGGGTGCCGGCGTTTCCTGGGCGATCAGGTTGCCGGCGAACAGCACTCCGATCGTGGCGAGGGTGGCGAACAGCAACTTGTGGGATTTCATGTCATTACTCCATGCCAGAATGCGTGCTTGAAAGTTGCGATGGTGCCGGAACCGGCTCGGCGCGGGGCAGATCCTGGCCGCCGGGGACGAGCGTGAGATCAAGCTATCAGGAATTGCATCAATGCCGGTTCAACATCGTGTCCATTTGTCCGTGAAGATGCCGTGTCGTTGAGGGTGGATTCAGCCAGTCGTCCATCGCTGAACCTGGTACAGGCGCGCCTTCTGCAGTTGGCTGCGCAGGGGTTGTTGCAGCCGCTGCGGCGGCGTCCTCGCCGCGATGACGTGGTGGCGGCGATCGAACGCATGCGCATGCTGCAGATAGACACCGTCCACGTGGTCGCGCGCAGTCCGTATCTGGTGCTGCATTCGCGTCTGGGCGATTACCCGATGGCCTGGCTGGACGAGGCGCTCGAACAGGGGCGGCTGGCCGAGTGCTGGGCGCATGAGGCGTGTTTTGTCACGGCGACCGATATCGGCTGGCACCGGTGCGCACGCGACCTGCGCATGCATCATTGGGCGCATCGGCATGCCGTGCGGATGCACCGCGAGCATCGGGCCGATATGGATGCGCTGCTGGCCGGCATCGGTGCCTCCGGTCCGGTGCGCGCGGCCGATTTCGCCCGCCAGCCGGGTGGCGACGCCGCGGGCAAGCCCGGCTGGTGGGCGTGGAAGCCGGAAAAGCGCTGGCTCGAAGCCTGGTTCGCGCTGGGCGAGTTGATGGTGATGCGGCGCGAGAATTTCCAGCGCGTGTACGACCTGGCCGAAAACGTGCTGGCACGGCTCGATCCTCCGCTCGATCCTCATCTCAGTGCGGTTTCGCCGCAGACCATGCGACAACGCTTCATTGCCGACAGCGTGCGCGCATTGGGGGTCACGCCAGCCGGCTGGATTGCCGATTACCATCGTCTTCGACCGGCAGTAACCGACCGCGAGCTGGCCCCGCTGCTGGCCAGCGGCGATCTGCTGGCGGTATCGGTGCAGGGCTGGAAGACCCCGGGTTATGTGCACCGCGACCATGCCGGTGCACTGGACAAGGCGTTGCGAGGCCGCCTGCGCGCCACCCATACCGCACTGCTGTCGCCGTTCGATCCCCTGGTATGGGATCGGGCCCGACTGCTGGCCATGTTCGATTTCGAGTACATCCTCGAGTGCTATACGCCGGCCGCCCGACGGCGTCATGGCTACTTCGTGTTGCCGATCCTGCATCGTGGCCGGCTGGTCGGCCGGCTGGATGCCAAGGCACATCGCAGCGAAGCGGTATTCGAGATCAAGAGCATGTTCCTGGAGTCGGGGGTGGAGCCTGAGCCGGCACTGGTACACGCGCTGGCGACGGTGATCGCTCGTTTCGCCCGTTGGCACGGCACGCCGGAAATCCGCATCGGCCGCACGCAGCCTGCGGCGCTGGCGGCGGCGCTGCGCGCGGCGTGGCGCGCCGGGGTTTGAGTGGCTGATCGCCGGCCCGTGAGCCTGGACGGCGCGCGGTTCGACCGGTTGAAGCGGTCAGGGCGTGCTGCTGGCCGGTGCCGGGTTCACATCACAAGATTTGCCATGCAGCGCTTGGCGCAATTGCCTGGCCAGCGAGTTGCAGCGGGTTGCCAGCTGCGGACGCATGTCCGGGTTCAGCGAATCGCGCAGCAGGCTGTTGCGCATCATCCGATAACGCGACGGCAGTTGTTCCGGGGGGAAGATGGCGGCTGCGCGATGGCAGGCGATATAGCTGGACAGGTAGTCGTCGCAGGCGGCGATACCGGTCTTGTCCGGCAGGTTGATCGCAGGTCGCTGCCGATGCTGGATGTTGCGGGTGGCGGCAGTACTGGCGGGCATCGGGTTTTCAGTGGTCGAGGTGGCTCGGGTAGCCGATTTGTCCGCGCAACCGATCAATGCAAGGCTGGCGATCGTGGTGGCCAGAATCAGGCGTGGCAGGGCGGGCATCATCATGCTTTCCTTTGGAATGCGCAGCGTATCGGTCGGGCAGCCGCGACGGGAGATAACCGATTTACATCAAACAGGATTCAAGGTATAGGAAAAATGAATCGCATGTGCGGTTTGCGACTATCGGCGGCGCGGCACTCATTGTCGCGGGGCTTTCCACATCTCGTATCCCGTACGCTCTGCCGCTATCATTCGCGCACTGTGTTTGCCGGGGTCACCAGTGTCTTGTGGCCCGATGCAGCTGATCCGGGATCTGTCTCATCGTTCACCCCAGGGTTGTTTCCTTTGCATACCAGTAAGTCGGCCACGCCAATGCGGGTCGAGTCTATAACCTAGTGGAGTGATCAAGATGTCTGATCGTCAGATTGGTACAGTGAAATGGTTCAACGATGCCAAGGGCTTCGGTTTCATCGCGCGTGACAACGGTCCGGATGTATTCGTGCATTTTCGCGCGATCACCGGCAGCGGCTTCAAGAGCCTGCAGGAAGGCCAGCAGGTCTCGTTCAAGGTGGTGCAGGGCCAGAAAGGCCTGCAGGCCGACGAGGTAAGCGCGGCCTGACCGCCGCAACAGGCTTCAGGTGGACCCTGGCTGATGCCCGGGCCGGTCGGGACAGGTCCGGTAAAAAATCGCTTGACAAACCACTTGCATGTCTAATTTCCGTTATGCTTGGCGTACTGCGTCTGCTCGGTCAAGTGCGTGCCCGGTGTGAGGTTTCCTGAATCCGCATCGTTACACTCGGCTCCGGCATGCCCAGTAAGTCGTCGACCCGCGCGGGTCGGTTTGTCTCAGCGTCTCGAATGGATCGGAGTGAGTCATGTCGGATCGTGAAATTGGTACAGTCAAGTGGTTCAACGACGCGAAGGGTTTCGGCTTCATCAGCCGTGAAAGCGGCCCTGACGTGTTCGTGCATTTTCGTGCCATCAGCGGCTCGGGTTTCAAGAGCCTGCAGGAAGGGCAGAAAGTGAGTTTCAAGGTAGTCACCGGCCAGAAGGGCTTGCAGGCCGAAGACGTCACGGCGGCTTGATCGACGTGTCGGATTCGGGAAAAGGCCGGCGCAAGCCGGCCTTTTTTGGTGCGCCCGGCAGGGCGCCACCTGCTTGGGGTTGAAAGTTCGCTGTCCACCCGGCCCTACGCGTCAAGCACGCGGGCGAAACCCGACCCATGCGATCGAGACACTCGATCCGGCGCCTCGGGGTGGATCGGCCGCTTTCGGCCTGGCGAGAGCATATGGCAAGGGGCTCGACGGTGGCTGTGGCGCTGCCTGCCATGGCGGACAGGCCAGCGGGCAGGGCTATGCCACGTCGCTGCCCGGCCCCGACTCGGGCAGCTCCCTGAGCAACCGGAAGATTTCCCGATAGGCCCGCGGCGGCTTGTTGCCGTCGCGCTCGACCCGCGCCTGGCGGATCAGTGAGCGCAGGTGCTGGCGATCGATCTGCGGGTGCTGCGCGATCAGCTCGGCGAGTGCGCTTTCGTCCTCGCCGATCAGTCGATCGCGTGTCGCCTCAAGCCGATGCATGGCGGCGTTTTCCTGGCGTTGCTTTTCGCGGTTCTCGCCCAGTTCCGCGCGCACAGAGGCGAAGGCCTCATCGCCATGGCGACGCATGACTTTGGCCAGAAAGGCAAGCTGGCGCTTGCGTGCGATGTGCGCGGTGATGCGGCGGGTGACGTCGATCTCGTGCCGCACGTCGTCCGGCAGCTCAAGCCTGGCCAGCCGGCTGGCCGGCAGTTCGAGCAATTGAGTGGCCAGTGCCAGCACGGCCAGCGCCTCGCGGCGTTGCTGGGTGCGGCTGGGGCCGTAGTCCTCGTCGGACGGTTCGGTCGGGTTGCGGGTCACGGGTTGCAGTTCCTGAGGATATGGCGGCGGATCAGACGTGCGGGTCGTCGCTGTCAGGCCGCTCGGCCTGCTCCAGCGCGAAGCGGGCAATCGGTTCACCATCCAGCATGATGGTTTCGCCGAACATCGACGCCGGGCGTACCCACAAGCCATGGTCGCCGTAGAGCGCCTGATAGACCACCAGCAGTTCCAGCGTTTCGCTGTGACGGGCGGTGCCCAGCACGCGATAGCGCTGGCCCTTGTAGTGACGATAGATGCCGGCGGCCGGTTGCATCGCGTTCTCCGCAGCTCTTTGCATTTCGTCGCAGCGACCCCATCTCGGGCCAGGAGCGTCAGTGGACGCCCGGCCTCGATCGGACAGCCAGCGGTTGCGAACCGCCCATTCTACCCGCCAATTCCCCAGGAAACCCAACGTGAGCGAACGCGCCATCAGCCAGGACCGGCGCCAGCCGGATCGCAGCCAGCCCGATCTCAGCCAATCCGATCGCAGCGAACATGAACTCGATCGGCTCGCCGAGCTGGCCGAGGACGTGATTCGCCGTGCCCGCGCCGCCGGTGCCAGCCAGGCCGAAGTGGCGGCCAGCATCGATACCGGGCTGAGTGTCAACGTGCGCCTGGGCGAGGTGGAGACGGTCGAACATACCCGCGACCGCGGCTTCGGCCTCACCGTGTACTTCGGTCAAAGCAAGGGCTCGGCCAGCACGGCCGACCTGCATCCCGATTCGATCCAGGCGACACTGGATCAGGCCTGCGCGATCGCCCGCTATACCGAGGCGGATCCCGCATCCGGACTGGCCGACGCGGCGCGCATGGCGACGACATTTCCCGATCTGGACCTGTGGCACCCGTGGGACATCGACACCACGCGCGCGATCGAGCTGGGGATCGAGATCGAGGATGCCGGCCGCGCGCATGCGGGCATCAGCAATTCCGACGGCGCCAGCGTGCAGGCCGGCCAGGGGTTGTCGGTGTATGCGAACTCGCACGGCTTCGTCGGCCGCGAGCGCGGCACCCGCCATTCGCTGTCGCTGGCGCTGATCGCCGGCGACGAAGACGGCATGCAACGCGATTACTGGTACGACAGCGTGCGCGCCGCCGGTGATTTCATGAGCCCGAAGGCACTTGGCGACAAGGCTGCCGAACGCACGCTGGCGCGCATCGGCGCGCGCAGCCTGTCGACTCGCCAGTGCCCGGTATTGTTCGCGCCGGAGCTGGCCCGCGGGCTGATCGGCCACCTGATCGGCGCGGTCAGCGGCGGCGCGTTGTATCGCCAGGCCAGTTTCCTGCTCGATCATGTGGGCAAGTCGGTGATGCCAGCTTGGCTGAACATCATGGAGCGGCCGCAATTGTTGCGTGGGCAAGGCTCGGGCAGCTTCGACGCCGAGGGCGTGGCGACCCGCGACAGCGCCCTGATCGAAGGTGGCGTGCTGGCGCGCTACGTGCTGGGCAGCTACTCGGCGCGCAAGCTCGGGTTGGCGTCGACCGGCAACGCCGGGGGTATCCACAACCTGGTGGTCGAGCCGGGTCAGGACGACTTCGCAGGCATGCTCAAGCGCATGGGCAGCGGCTTGCTGGTGACCGAGGTGATGGGGCAGGGCGTGTCCACCATCACCGGCGATTATTCGCGCGGCGCGGCCGGTTTCTGGGTGGAGAACGGCCAGATCGCCTACCCGGTCGAGGAGATCACGATTGCCGCCAACCTGCGCGACATGTTCGCCGGTATCGTGGCGGTGGGGGCGGACGTCGATCGGCGTTCGCAGATTCTTACGGGTTCGATCTTGCTGGAACGCATGACCGTGGCCGGAGAATAAGCCTCCGAGGGGTGCGCCGGCGGATCTCTGTGTCGCAAGTTCACTCGGCAAGGCTGCTAGCATCCACTCGTCCGGCATGGGGCCGGCGAACTGTCGACGCTGAGGAGAATCGCATGAGCGTGCCACCCGAGTCCGTCATTCCGCCTTCGCCAGGCGATCCGTCGCCAGCCGGGGATCCTTCCGCCGAACAACGCCAGTGGGGCATGTTTGCCCATCTGTCCGCGTTGCTCGGTGCGCTTCTCACGGGTGCCTTGGGAGGGGGCTGGGGGGTCTTTATCGGTCCGTTGATCATCTGGCTGATCAAGAAGGACACCATGCCGTTCGTCGACGACCAGGGCAAGGAAGCATTGAATTTCAACATCACGGTGGCGATCGCCAGCCTGGTCCTGTTGCTGCTGTCGATCATGACCTTCGGCATCGGCTTGATCATTGCGATTCCGTTGTGGGTGATCATCGGCATCACGTGGCTGGTGTTCACCATCATCGCGGCGGTCAAGGCGAATGAAGGCGTGCGTTACCGCTACCCGTTCACGCTGCGGCTGATCAAGTAGGCCGCGAGCGTTTTCCGGCGGACGAACAAGGTGGCCAGTGGGGCACCTTGCCGGTTGCGGTTGGACAGGTGCGAGGTACGCACTGCATAGTCCGCGTCGGGCACGGGCCCGCATCATCATTTTACGGGAGGGGTGAAATGGGATTTTTCGACTGGTATCTGAAGTGCGTCAGGGACCACTACGCGGATTTCGATGGTCGCGCACGGCGGACCGAATACTGGATGTTCTTTCTGGTGAACATCCTCATTTCCATCGTGGTGGCCATCATCGGCCGGATCATCGGATTGCCGGTGATCGCGAGTCTCTACAGTCTGGCGTTGCTGGTGCCTGGCATTGCGGTGGGCGTGCGTCGCCTGCATGACACCGGAAGAACCGGCTGGTGGCTGTTGATCGCGCTGATACCGCTGATCGGCACGATCTGGATCATCGTGCTGTTGGCGCTCGACGGCGATCAAGGCAGCAACCCGTATGGTGCGGACCCGAAGATCGACATGGCCTGATTGCGGGTGAATCCAGCGGGTCGAAAGGGCCGCGCAGGCCGCCCTTTCGATGCGTGCGGGTGCAGCTTGCGATGGATCGTGCCACTCGCCGGTTCTTTTGTGCCATATCCCGCTGGCGCTGCAGGAGACTTGTTCCGGTCAGCGGAACACGTCTTTGGCGCTGCGCAGGGTGGCAAAGCGGGCAATGCGATCGCTGGCGCCGCCGTGTTGCCGCCGGCACCAATCCGCCACCGGGCCGGCGTCGATGCGCAGAAACGGGTTGCATGCCCGTTCGTCGGCCAGTGAACTGGGCAGCGTGGGAAGCTGCCGGGTACGCAGCCCGGCAACTTCCCGCAGGCGCGCCTGAAGACTCGGATTGTCCGGTTCGACGGTGTGTGCAAAACGCCCGTTGGCCTCGGTGTATTCGTGTCCCGCGCAAACCAGGGTTTCTCCCGGCAACTGCGACAGGCGATCCAGCGAGGCGAGCATCTGTGCCGGGGTTCCCTCGAACAGCCGGCCGCAGCCCAGGCTGAACAGGGTGTCGCCGCACAGCAACAAGCCATCCCCGACGTAGGCGACATGGCTCAGGGTGTGGCCGGGGATGGCGAGCACTTCGAAGCGAACATCGGGCGAGGTCAACTCGATCGATTCGCCGTCACTCACCCGGATGGTCGCCTCGACGATGCGGTCATCGACCGGCGCGTAAACCGGCACCGGATGCCGGCCGAGCAGTTCGGCCACACCACCGATATGATCGTGGTGATGATGCGTCAGCAGGATCGCGCGCAGTTGCAGTTGCCGCTCGAGAAGGGCGTGCTCGACCACGGCGGCATCGCCCGGGTCGACCACGACCGCCTGACCCGCGTCGTCGTGCAGCATCCAGATGTAATTGTCGGCAAACGCCGGTAACGGTATGAGATGCAAGATGGACTCCGCGGTCTGGTGGATCTCCGGCGTGGCAGTGCTTCGCAGGGTTCCGCGACGCACGATGCCGGCCCGTGTGCAATCCGCAAACCCTGCCCGGACGGCAGCCACCCGGCGCATCCGTGTGGCGTCCGGCCAGCTTCACTATAAAGACGCTTGGCGGACAACTCGTTAGCGAGGCGTTAACCGGGGGCCTCGTTGCATGGCGTGGCGCAGCCGAGTCCTCAATGCAACCTGCTGCCGACAGTCGGCAGCCGTTACACTGTTGAAACAGATCGAGACCGGCCCGTACGCATGCGTCGACAGCGCGACCACGACATCTATGCCAGCAAGCCGCTGCGGCGGCTGCTGGAGGACCAGATGCGCGTGATGACGCCCGATCTGCAACGCTGCAGCGGGACCCATGCATTGCTGGTGGGGGCGTCGCTCGACGATGCGACGCCCGGGCTGCCGATGCTCGGCTTCTGGACCCGGCTGCGGGTGGATGACGAGCAGTATCGGGGCGATCTGCAGGCAGCCATCGGCGAGCCATTGCCGTTTGTCGATGATGCATTCGATCTGGTGCTGCTGCGACATGCGCTGCAGGTGGTGCCGGTGGCGTCGCTGCTGCTCAGCGAAGCCGTCCGGGTGCTTGCTCCGGGTGGCGTGCTGGTGGTGACCGGCGTGCACCCGGTAAGTGGCTGGGCGCCATGGTTTTACTGGCACATGCGCCAGTCGCCGCAGGTGCTGCAGATGCCGCTACTGCTCATCAAGATGCTGCAGCGGGCAGGGCTGGAGGTCGAGCGGACGCGCCGGGCAGGCCATCTGTGGCCCAGTGCCGCCGACGCGCCCATGAACCACGCCAACCTCTGGGGTGGTGGCTATGTGCTTTTTGCGCGCAAGCGGCGTCATATGGCGACGCCATTGCGTATCAAGTCGGTGCCGATGCACGTGCCGGTGAGTGGCCGGCTGACGCCTGGTACGCGGCGCAGTTCGGCATCCTGATTTTCCGTGGAAGAAACGAGCGTTCGATGAGCGAAGTGGAAGCATTTACCGATGGCGCCTGCCTGGGCAATCCCGGTCCGGGCGGATGGGCTGCCTTGCTGCGCGCCAGTGGCAGCGAAAAGATGGTGGCTGGAGGCGACCCGGCCACGACCAACAACCGCATGGAACTGATGGCGGCGATCGCCGCGCTGGAATCCTTGAAGCGCCCCTGCCATGTCGTACTCACCACCGACTCGCGCTACGTGATGCAGGGCATCGAGCAGTGGGTGCCCAGGTGGCGCAGCAATGGCTGGCGCACGGCCGACAAGAAGCCGGTGAAGAACCAGGACCTGTGGCAGCGCCTGTCCGCTGCGGCTGGCGCGCATCGGGTGAGCTGGCGTTGGGTGCGCGGGCATAACGGACATGTCGAAAACGAACGGGTCGACCAGGCCGCGCGCGAGCAGGCCGAATTGATGAGGGTCAGGGCATGAGGCAAATCGTGCTCGATACCGAAACGACCGGCCTGGAGGTACGCCAGGGGCATCGCCTGATCGAGATTGCCTGCATCGAGATGGTCGAGCGCCGGCTCACCGGCCGCTATTACCAGACCTATCTCAATCCGGATCGGGCGATCGACGAAGGCGCCCGCCGGGTCACCGGCATCGAGGACGAATTCCTGCTCGACAAGCCCCGGTTTGCCGATGTGGTGGAGGCATTCCTGGCCTTTGTCGATGGTGCCGAACTGGTCATCCACAACGCCAGTTTCGACATCGGCTTCCTGGACGCCGAACTGGCGCGCCTGGATAACGGCGCGGGCCGGATCGGTGATCGCTGCAGCGTACTCGATACGCTGGCGCTGGCACGGGAACGCTATCCCGGCCAGCGCAACAGCCTCGACGCGTTGTGCAAGCGGCTCGGGGTCGACAATTCACGGCGGGACCTGCACGGCGGACTGATCGACGCCCAGTTGCTGGCCGATGTCTACTTGTCGATGACCTCGGGACAGGCCGCTCTGGATCTGGCCTTTGAAGGTGCGGCCGAGCAACACGACAGCGCCGTGGCCGCACCCGTGGCCCTGCACGCGCGCCCGCTGGTACTGCGCGCGGCGGCAGACGAACTGGCCTGGCATGAGCAGCGTCTCGATGCGCTGGACAAGAGTGCCGGCGGAAAGTGTGTGTGGCGCCAGATGGGGTGAGTGCTGCCGCCGCGCAGCCTCAGCCACAGCGCACGATGATCGCCGTGATGTTGTCGTCGCCGCCTTCGTCCAGCGCGCTGAGCAAAAGCTGATCGACGCATTCCTGCGACGCCAGATCGGTGCGTGCGACGATTCGTGCGATCGACGCTTCGCTGACGCACTCGGTCAGCCCGTCGGTGCACAACAGGAAGCTCATGCCCGGCTCCAGCCGGCCGCGAGCCAGTCCGATGTGCAGCTGCTCGGCGGCCGTCACGCCCAGCGCCTGGGTAAGCACGTTGCGCTGCGGATGTTGCCAGGCCTGTGCCGGATCGATCTGGCCGGCTTCGACCAGTGTCTGCACCAGCGAATGGTCGTGGCTGATCTGGCGCAATTCGTGTTGCCACAGGTAGATCCGGCTGTCGCCCACCCAGGCGACCTCGTAGTTGTCGCCGACCAGATGCAGAACCGCAATCGTGGTACCCATCGGCAGCTCGTCGGGGCTGTCGCTCGTGCGTGCACGCAGCCGTTCGCATGCACCCTGGATGGCCTCGGTCAGACGATGCCCGCGGGCAATCAGGTCGACGACGGCATCGCGCACCACGGCCGAGGCCACCTCGCCATGCTGGTGGCCGCCCATGCCGTCGGCCACCAGAAACAGGCCGAGAGAGGCGTCGGCATGGTAGGTATCCTCATTGCGCGTGCGACGCAGGCCGACGTGCGTTCCGTGTCCGAACTCGATCATGGCTATCTGGCTGGATCCAAAAGCGCAGCATGCCGGATGTAGGGGGCCGGCGCAAAAACTCCCGGCCGACGAGCGCGACTTGACTGGCGTCAGCGCTACCGGGGCCGCAGGGGGATTAGACTGTCCCCCGCCATCATGGTCTGCGCCATGGTCACCTGATCAAGGAGACAGCTTTGCAGCCTACCGATATCGCGAACCCGTCCTATTTCCACAAGGTCGTGGACTGCCAGTGGGCCTGCCCGGCCCACACGCCCGTCCCGGAGTACATCCGGCTTATCGGGCAGGGTCGCTACAGCGACGCCTACATGGTCAACTGGGTCTCCAACGTGTTTCCGGGCATCCTTGGCCGTACCTGCGACCGGCCGTGCGAGCCGGCCTGCCGCCGCGCCCGGGTGGAGCAGAGCAACGGCGAGCATCCGGAGCCGGTGGCGATCTGCCGGCTCAAGCGCGTGGCGGCCGACATGAAGGACGACGTGTCCCGGCGCATGCCCAAGGTGGCACCGCGCAACGGCAAGCGCATTGCCTGCGTGGGCGCCGGGCCGGCCTCGTTGACGGTGGCGCGCGACCTGGCCCCGCTGGGCTACGAAGTCACCGTGTTCGACGGCGAGGCCAAGGCGGGCGGTTTCATCCGCACGCAGATTCCGCGCTTCCGCCTGCCCGAATCGGTGATCGACGAAGAGACCGGCTACATCCTCGATCTGGGTGTGGCGTTCAAGAGCGGCCAGCGCATTGAGTCGATGCGGGCCTTGCTGGCGCAGGGCTTCGATGCGGTGTTCGTGGGCTGCGGCGCGCCGCGCGGGCGCGACCTCGATCTGCCCGGACGCCGCGAGGCGGCACAGCACATCCACATCGGCATCGACTGGCTGGCGTCGGTGTCGTTCGGCCACATCACCAGTATCGGCAAACGCGTCATCGTTCTGGGCGGCGGCAACACGGCGATGGATTGCTGCCGCTCGGCGCGGCGTCTGGGCGGTGCCGAGGTGAAGGTGATCGTGCGCAGCGGCTTCGATGAAATGAAGGCCTCGCCGTGGGAGAAGGAGGATGCCCAGCACGAAGGCATCCCGATCATCAATTTCCACGTGCCCAAGTCGTTCGAGCACAGCAACGGCAAGCTCACCGGTATGAAGTTCGAGATCGTACGGGCGGTCTACGACGAGCACGGCCGGCGCTCGCTGGTGCCGACCGGCGAGCCCGAGGTGCTGGTCGAGTGCGATGACGTGCTGATCGCGGTGGGGCAGGAAAACGCCTTCCCCTGGATCGAGCGCGACAGCGGCATCGAGTTCGATCAGTGGGGTTTGCCGAAGCTGGACAAGACCACGTTCCAGTCCACGATACCGAACGTGTTCTTCGGCGGGGATGCGGCGTTCGGCCCGAAGAACATCATCACGGCGGTGGCGCATGGGCACGAGGCCGCGGTCTCGATCGACCGGCTGCTGCATGGCGAGGACATTCGCCGGCGGCCGGATCCGACCACCAACCTGATGTCGACCAAGATGGGCATCCACGAGTGGAGCTACGACAACGACACCTCCAACGACCCCCGCTTCAAGGTGCCATGGGCCAAGGCCGAGATGGCGCTGGCCAATATTCGCGTGGAAGTCGAGTTGGGTTTCGATGCGGCCACCGCCTTCAAGGAGGCCAGCCGCTGTCTGAACTGCGACGTGCAGACGGTGTTCGCCGCGCCTGCCTGCATCGAGTGCGATGCCTGCGTGGACGTCTGTCCGATGGACTGCATCAGTTTCACGATCAATGGGGACGAGCCCGACCTGCGCAAGCGGCTGAAGGCACCGGCACTCAACCTCGAGCAGGATCTTTACGTGTCGGGCATGCTCAAGACCGGCCGCGTGATGGTCAAGGACGAGGACGTGTGCCTGCATTGCGGCCTGTGTGCCGAGCGCTGCCCCACCGGGGCGTGGGACATGCAGAAGTTCCTGCTCGAGCCGACCCAGGCCGGGCCCATGTGCCGCGATGCCAGGAAAGGCTCGCGCGCACCGGAGGTTGTTGCATGAAGCGCATCGAAGCGGTCAACGATTTCGTCATCAAGTTCGCCAACGTCAACGGTTCGGGTTCGTCCTCGGCCAACGAGCTGTTCGCCAAGGCCGTCCTGCGCATGGGCGTGCCGGTGAGTCCGCGCAACATTTTTCCGAGCAACATCCAGGGCCTGCCGACCTGGTACGAAGTGCGCGTGTGCGAGAAAGGCTACCTCGGCCGGCGCGGTGGCGTGGACATGCTGGTGGCGATGAACCCGCAGACCTGGGATGCCGACGTGGCCGAGCTCGAACCGGGCGGCTACCTGTTCTACGACAGCACCCGGCCCTTGCCGCCATCGAAATTCCGCACGGACATTCACGTGATCGGCATGCCGTTGACCGACATCTGCAATGCGGTCTACACCGATCCGCGCCAGCGGCAGTTGTTCAAGAACATCATTTACGTAGGCGCACTGTCGGTGCTGCTCGGGGTCGACGGCGAAGTTTTCGAGGCGCTGTTCGCCGCGCAGTACAAGGGCAAGGAAAAACTGTTCGACTCCAACCTGCGCGCCCTGCAGCTGGGCCGCGACTTTGCCCGGGAACATCTGGAGGCGCCGCTGGGCATCCAGGTGCGGCGTGCCGACATGGTGGGCGAGCGGATCTTCGTCGACGGCAACAGCGCCGCCGCACTGGGTTGCGTGTACGGCGGTGCCACCGTGGCGGCCTGGTACCCGATCACGCCGTCGTCGTCGGTGGCCGAGGCGTTCCAGAAGTATTGCAGCCGGTTCAGGATCGATCCGGCCACCGGGCAGCACAAATTCGCCATCGTGCAGGCCGAGGATGAGCTGGCCTCGATCGGCATGGTGGTGGGCGCGGGCTGGAACGGCGCGCGCGCCTTCACCGCCACGTCCGGGCCGGGCGTTTCGCTGATGACAGAGTTCATCGGGCTGGCGTACTTCGCCGAAATCCCGGCCACCATCATCAATGTGCAGCGCGGCGGGCCGTCGACCGGCATGCCCACCCGCACCCAGCAAGCCGACATCCTGTCGTGCGCCTACGCCTCGCATGGCGACACCAAGCACGTGCTGCTGTTCCCCGAAGATCCGCACGAATGTTTCGAGCACGCCGCCGCCGCCCTGGATCTGGCCGACCGGCTGCAAACGCCTGTGTTCGTGATGACCGACCTCGACATCGGCATGAACCAGCGCCTGTGCGAGCCGTTCGAATGGTCCGATGCGCATGCGTACGACCGCGGCAAGGTGATGACCGCCGAAGAGCTGGAGGCCGGCAAGGACTTCGGCCGCTACAAGGATGTGGATGGCGATGGCATTCCATGGCGCACGCTGCCCGGCACGCATCCCACCCTCGGCAGCTATTTCACCCGGGGCACCACGCGCGACGCCTACGCGCGCTATTCGGAGCGTGGTTCGGATTATGTCTACAACGCGCAGCGTCTCCTGAAGAAATTCAAGACCGCCGCCGACCTGGTGCCGCAACCCGTGCTGCGCCCTGCGACGCGCAAGACCCGGTTGGGCGTCATCTACTTCGGCTCCACCAGTCCGGCGATGCATGAGGCGCTCGATGTGCTGAACCACGCAGGCATCCACCTCGACGCCTTGCGGCTGCGTGCCTTCCCGTTTCCGCAAGTGGTCGCCCAGTTTCTGGCCGATCACGAGGAAGTGTTCGTGGTCGAGCAGAACCGCGACGCCCAGATGCGCAGCCTGCTGGTGAACGAGCTGGAGGTCGATCCGGCGCGCCTGGTGCCGGTGCTGCACTACGACGGCACGCCGATCACCGCCCGTTTCATCACCGATGCCATCACGCAGCACGTGCATGCCGAGGCGGTCATGCCGAAGCGCAAAGTCAAGAAGAACCGGCTCAAGGAGCATGCGGCATGACCTACCTGGCCAAACCCCGCCTTCACCACCCCTCGCTCACGGTCAACAAGGTGGGCTACACCCGGCGCGATTACGAGGGCAAGAATTCCACGTTGTGCGCCGGCTGCGGCCACGACTCGATCTCGGCGGCAATCATTCAGGCCTGCTGGGAGCTCGATATCGAGCCGCATCGCGTGGCCAAGCTCTCGGGCATCGGCTGCAGCTCCAAGACGCCGGATTATTTTCTCGGCGCCTCGCATGGATTCAATACGGTGCATGGGCGCATGCCCTCGGTGCTCACCGGCGCCAACCTGGCCAATCGCGGCCTGCTGTATCTGGGCATCTCCGGCGACGGCGACTCGGCTTCGATCGGCCTGGGCCAGTTCGCCCATGCCATGCGGCGTGCCGTGCGCATGGTCTACATCGTGGAAGACAACGGCGTGTACGGGCTCACCAAGGGGCAATTCTCGGCCACGGCCGATCGCGGCTCCAAGAGCAAGAAAGGGGCGATCAACAGCGACAATCCGGTCGACTTGATCGGCATGGCGCTGCAACTCGGGGCCAGCTATGTGGCACGAGGTTTCTCCGGCGACAAGGCGCAGCTGGTGCCCTTGATCAAGGGCGCCATCGGTCATGGCGGTGCGGCGTTCATCGACGTCATCAGTCCCTGCATTGCGTTCAACAACCACGCCGGCAGCACCAAGTGCTACGACTATGTGCGCGAGCACAACGAGGCGATGAACCGCCTCGACTTCATCACGCCGCGCAGTGAAATCACCACCGACTACGCCCCCGGCGAGGTGGTGGAGGTGGTGCAGCACGATGGTCGGACGCTGCGCCTGCGCAAGCTGCACGATGGCTACGATCCGACCGACCGGCTGGCCGCCATGAACCACGTGCAGACGCACCAGGCGCGCGGCGAGGTGGTGACGGGACTGCTCTATGTGGACCCGGACGCGAGCGATCTGCACGCGGCACTCAACACCAGCGCCCGACCGCTCAATACGCTGGGCAACCAGGAACTCTGTCCCGGCGCGGCGGAACTGGCCACGCTCAACGCCGCGCTGCGCTGCTGAAGC
>DATKVA010000111.1:0-2058 GCA_035530315.1 Rhodanobacter sp.
CAGGACGTCAAGAAGGTGGTCGACCGGCTCAAGGCCGCCGGCCGCACCGAGCACTCGCTGCACCGCGTGGTGCACCGGCCGTGGGGCAGCTACGACTCGCTGGAGGCCGGCGGGCGTTTCCAGGTCAAGCGCATCGTGGTCAAGCCCGGCGCGTCGCTGAGCCTGCAGAAGCACCACCACCGCGCCGAACACTGGATCGTGGTTTCCGGCACCGCCGAAGTGACCTGCGACGACAAGGTATTCCTGCTCGGCGAAAACCAGAGCACCTACATCCCGCTCGGCTCCGTGCACCGCCTGCGCAACCCCGGCAAGCTGCCGCTCGAATTGATCGAGGTGCAGTCCGGCAGCTACCTGGGCGAGGACGACATCGTGCGTTTCGACGACGTCTACGGCCGCGCCTGAACGCCGCCGCGACAACGACGATCGCCCAACCCACCTGCCCCATCGCCCGCCGGCCTGCCCCATCGCCCCGCCGGCCTTCCCCATCGCTCGCCCGTAGGAGCCCGCTCGCGGGCGATGCTCTTGGGCTCCGATGGGCAACATCAAGGCGAAGAGCATCGCCCGCGAGCGGGCTCCTACCGGTGGGGCGCGGGGCGGGTGAGTGAAGGCGTTTTACGGTCGAGCCAGACGGCATGCCAGTAGGGATACCCGAGCACGGAGTCAGCCAACCCGGCCCGCAGCGGATTGGCCACGATGTAACGCGCAGCGTGCCTGATGTCCTCGTCACGGCGCAGGGCGTGGTCGTGGAAGCTGCGATCCCAGACAGATCCGTCGATCAAGCCAGACGCATGCAGCGCGCGCGAAACTCCCGCCTTGAAGCGACACATCACGTGCCCAAGAGGCTCTTCGCCAAGTGCCAGCAGGCCGTGCCAGTGGTCGGGCATCAGCACCCATGCAAGCAGCCGGGCATCGCCCCAGACATCGTTCACATGAGCGACCCGGCTGGCGATTCGCGCGCAGGCGTGATCTTCGAACACACATCGGCGCTGCCACGTCGTGGTGGTCAGCAGGTAGACCTGGCCCGGCAGCGAGACCCGCCCGTGACGCAAGGCGGAACGACCGGTTGGCGGAAAGATCGGCATGCCGACAGCATGCCCGTGTGCACAGCCACAAAACTGTCAGCCCACACCACCGGAAGCCGTAGGAGCCCGCTCGCGGGCGATGCTCTTGGCGCCGATGCCAGATTCAGGCCAAGAGCATCGCCCGCGAGCGGGCTCCTACACGGTGAGGGGCGGCGGCGTATCGCCCGCGAGCGGGCTCCTACAACGGTGAGGGGCGGCGGCGTGTCGCTCGCGATGGCGTCCGGTGCGGATGGGATCAGGCGGGTGGGCTGCCGATCAGGGCGCTCAGTTCGGCGGTCTTCGCCGCCAGCAGCGTCGGATCGCCACGGGTCTCCACGTTGAGGCGAAGCAGCGGTTCGGTGTTGGACGAGCGCAGGTTGAAGCGCCACTGGTCGAACGCCGCGCTCACGCCGTCGACGTGCTCGATCTGCGGCTGCCGGTCCGCATAGAACGCCATCACGCGCGCCACCGTGGCAGCGGCATCGTCCACGCGGAAGTTGATCTCGCCGCTGCACGGATACGCTTGCATGCGCTGCTCCAGCATCGCGGCCAGCGGCGTGCCGGTGGTGCATACGCGCTCGGCCACCAGCAGCCAGGGAATCATGCCGGAGTCGCAATAGGCAAAGTCGCGGAAGTAGTGATGCGCGCTCATCTCGCCGCCGTAGACGGCGTCCTCGGCGCGCATGCGTTCCTTGATGAAGGCGTGGCCGGTCTTGCTTTCGATCGCCACGCCGCCGGCCGCGTGCACCATGTCGATGGTGTTCCAGGTGAGTCGCGGGTCGTGGATGATCTTCGCGCCGGGGTTCTTCTCCAGCAACTGCGCCGCGAGCAGGCCGACGATGTAATAGCCCTCGATGAAGCGGCCCGCCGCGTCGAACAGGAAACAGCGGTCGAAATCGCCGTCCCAGGCGATGCCGAAGTCGGCGCCCGCATCGATCACCGCCTGCGCCGTGGCGTCGCGGTTTTCGGTCAGCAGCGGGTTGGGAATGCCGTTGGG
>DATKVA010000112.1:0-8698 GCA_035530315.1 Rhodanobacter sp.
GCCGGGTTCTCCGCCACCTCCGGATCGAGGTTGTTCTGCAGCATGCGGAACGGCGCCTCGCTGAGCCAGCTCTTGCAGCTGAGCTCGGTGCCGCGCGGGGCGCGGATGGTGCGGGTGGTGTCGATGCGGGTGGGTGCGGTCATGGACGAAGGCCTCCGGCGGGACAGGCCACCGAGTATAGGTCACCCCCGGCCGCGCCCAGGCATCGGCCGGACCGACACCGTGGCAAACCGGCGCCAGGCCAGCCGCTTCGCTCAATGCACGGCCGCTCGGGTACCCGGGCCCGGGTGATAGCGCGGACCTTCCTGCAACGCGAGCTGGGCACGCAGCCAGGCCAGCGCTCTCTGTTGCGCCGGATCATGGCCGAAGCGGGCGGCAAAGTCGGCGACGGTGGCGCGCATCCCCGCCCGCGGCTGCTGGCGCTGGATCTGGGCGCGCAGGATCCAGCCGGCCGGACTGTGGGGAAACTGCTTGATCGCGCGGTTGGCGATGTCCCAGGCTTTGTCCCACTGGTGGGTGATGTTCGCGTAGAGGTTGCCCAGTTCCAGCAACGCGGGCTGGTCGACGGGGTTCAGCGCGAGCGCTTTCTGCAGATCCTGTACGGCGTGCGGGTAGTCGTTGAGCGACTCGTAGGAGAACCCGCGCACCTTGAGCAGGCGTTCATCGTCGGGTGCGCTTTTCAGCATCGCGGTGACGTCGTCGACGGCCCACTGCGATTCGTCGAACTCGTTGAGTTCGAAGGCGCGGCGCAGGCGTTCGTCAGGCAGGTCGTTGTCGAAGCGCAGCGCTTCGGAGAAATACACCACTGCCAGTTCCGGGTGATGGCTCGACTCGGATGCGTAACCGGCGCTCAGCAGCAGCTGGACCGTCGAGACCCGGTCGAAAACCTGCGAATACCGCGCCAGTTGCGCGGCGGTATGGCAGTCGCAGTTGTCGACATTGACCGCGTAGGCCGGCTCCTTGGTCAACAGCAGACTCAGCAGCGGATTCGCCGCGGCGTGCGCCTGCGCCTGATCGGCCAGGCGTACCATGGCCTGCAGCGAGCCGCCCCACTTCGGCTGTGCGTTCCACAGCAGCGCGTCGTAGATGGCGAAGTTCGCCGGGGCGACGGCCAGGCCACGCCGGGCGGCTTCTCTCACATAGCGATCGCCCAGGCTCAAGCCACCGGCGTCGATCATCGCGACGTAGGCCGGGGTCACCCTGGGATCGAGCGCGATCGCGCGGCGCAGATCCGTGTCGGCCTGCTGCAGCAGCCGATCCATGGACTCGATATTGCTGGCCGGGGTGTCGCGCATGTATGCCGTGCCGCGCGCCCGAAACGCCATCTTGTAGTAGGCGTACCCACTCGCCGCATAAGCGAACGCGCTGTGCGGCGAATCGCGTTTCCATGCATCCAGGGTGGGACGGATAGCGAAGGAGCCGACGAAATCCTGCTCGAACAGGTGATCGAACAGACCCAACGCGTCGGGCTGCGTGGCCGATGCGTCGAGCAACGCCTGCAGCTTGCGGTCGAGCTCGGCGGCATGCCCGTTCTGGATCAGCGCCTGCATCTGGGCAAACGTCATCAGCGGCTGCATGCGGTAATGGCAGTACGCCTTCACGGTCGCGACCGACCAGTGACTGCCGGGCGGGTCGGGGTAGGCCAGGCAGCGCTGCAGCGGATCCTTGATCGCTTCGGCCTGCCGGGCCTTGTCCAGAAACGCATACACCTCGGCACGGCTGAACAGGTGGCCCTTGCCCGCCAGCGGCGGTGGCGCCGCGGCTTTCACCTGCGCAATCCGGGTGTTCGCCATCTGCGTCATCCGCGAAAAGACGTGCAGGCTCGCCCATGTCCACTCGCCCAGACCCAGTAAAATGAGGGCCACGATCAGCCATCCGCGTTGAAGCGACGTCATCCCCTGCCTCCCCTGGCCGCGATGCGGCGACGATAGCACCGCATCGGGCCGTGCGGCATCGGCTCAAGCCGGTGGCGCCGGCTGCGCCGCTTGCAGTCGGGTGCGCTGGGCGAAACAATGGCCGGCACGCCGGAGCACGCCATGCCGATCGATCGTCGTGACTTTCTGAGACTCGCCGGACTCGGCGCGCTGGCCGGTGCGGCGCCGGCTGCGTGGTGCGGCGCGGCGGCGCGCATGGCGGTCGCGGCGCGCGCCGACTACACCTTGCGCATCGCGCGCAGCCTGGTCGAGCTGGCGCCGAATCACATCGTTTCCACCACGCTTTACAACGAGCAGTTCCCCGGCCCGTTGTTGCGGCTGAAGGAAGGCCGGCGCGTGGTGGTGGACGTGCACAACGACACCGACGTGCCCGAGCAGTTGCACTGGCACGGCCAGTTCCTGCCGGTGGACGTGGACGGCGCGGCGGAGGAAGGCACGCCGTACATCCCCGCGCACGGCATGCGCCGGCTGGCGTTCGTGCCGGGGCCGGCGGGGTTCCGCTTCTATCACACGCACGTGGTGGCACGGGACGATCTCACCCGCGGCCAGTACAGCGGCCTGGTCGGGCCGGTCTACATCGAGCCGCGCCACGAGCCGGGGGCATACGACCGCGAGGTGTTCCTCACGCTGAAGGAGTTCGACCCGTTCTTCAGCCAGGGCGGCGACATGGCGATGGATTTCCTGCGTCCCGGCGCTCGCGAGCATGCGCTGGAGGAACGCGGCGAACGCGCGATGAAGGCGTCGCTGGCGCGCGGCATGCCGCACGGCTACGAGGTGGGCTACCAGGCGTTCGCGATCAACGGGCGCATGCTCGGCCACGGCGAACCGTTGCGCGTGAAGCAGGGCGAGCGCGTGCTGCTGCACATCCTCAACGGCAGCGCCACGGAAATCCGCAGCCTTGCGCTGCCTGGCCACGTGTTCCGCGTGGTGGCGCTGGACGGCAACCCCGTGCCGCACCCCACCGAGGTGCCGGTGCTGTGGCTGGGTACCGCCGAGCGCATCAGCGCGATCGTGACGATGAACCGCCCCGGCGTGTGGGTGCTGGGCGATCTGGCCGACGACGACCGCACGGGCGGTATGGGCATCGTGGTGGAATACGCCGGGCAGCACGGCACGCCGCAATGGATGAAACCCGCGCCGTTCCGCTGGGATTACCGCCGCTTCGCCCAACCCGGCGCGACGGCGGCCGCGCCGGACGAGCTGATCGAGATGACGTTCGCGAAGCAGAACGCGGCGATCGACGGCTTCAACCGCTGGACGATCAACGGCGCGGCGTTCGACATGCAGGCGCGGACGCCGAGGTTCGTGCTGCACCGCGGCCGGCGCTACCGCCTGCGCCTGCACAACGCGAGCGACGATATCCACCCGATGCACCTGCATCGCCACACGTTCGAGCTCACCCGCCTCGCCGGCCGGCCGACCGCCGGCGTGCGCAAGGACGTGGCGATGCTGGGCGGCTACCAGAGCATGGACGTGGATTTCACCGCCGACCAGCCGGGACTGTCGCTGTTCCATTGCCATATGCAGCTGCACATGGATTTCGGCTTCATGGCGCTGTTCGATTGCGCATGACTCACACGCCGCCGGCTTGGCCGCGCGGGCGGGGCGGCCGGCACGGGGCGACCGGCTCCACCGCATTGATGTCCGAAAACGGCGAGTCCGCGCCGCGCGCCGGTGCTAGCCTGCACGCATGCCCGACGCCCATGCCAGCACCCTGCCCGATCACCGCGTCTGCGAAAAGGCGCGGCTGAGCCGCGATGCGCGCTTCGACGGATTGTTCTTCACCGCGGTCACCAGCACGCGCATCTATTGCCGACCGGTGTGCCCGGCGCCATCGCCGAAGCCGGACAACGTGCGCTATTACGCGAGCGCTGCGGCGGCCGCGGCGGCCGGCTTCCGGCCGTGCCTGCGCTGCCGGCCGGAGCTGGCGCCCGGCAATGCGTTGTGGAAACGCGGCGAGCATGCGGTGGCACGCGCGCTGAAGCTGATCGACAGCGGTGTGCTGATGGAACACTCGATGGACGAACTGGCCGCGCGCGTGGGCGTGGGTGCGCGGCAACTGCGCCGCCTGTTCGTGACGCACCTGGGTGCGCCGCCGATCGACGTGCACACGACGCGCCGCCTGCTGTTCGCGAAACAACTGCTGACCGAAACCACGCTGCCGGTGACCGAGGTGGCGCTCGCATCCGGCTTCGGCAGCCTGCGCCGCTTCAACGCCGCGTTCGCGCTGGCGAACCGCATGCCGCCGCGCGAACTGCGCCGGCAACCGCCACGCGCGACCGATGGCGACGCGCTGGTGCTGCGGCTCGGCTACCGGCCGCCGTACGACTTCGACGCGCTGCTGGCGTTTCTGCGCACCCGCGCGCTGCCGGGTGTGGAACGGGTCGATGAGCATGCCTACCTGCGGGTGTTCGGCACGGCCGCCGCACCGGCCTGGCTGCGGCTGGGCGCGTGGCCTGCCGGAACGAAGCCTGCCGACGGGCATGCGTTGAAGCTGGAGCTGCATGGCGCGCTGCCGGCGCAGATGCTGCCGGTGGTGAGCCGGCTGCGGCGGATGTTCGACCTGGACGCGGACCCGCGCGCGATCGCCGCCACGCTGGGCGGCGCCGGCGTGCTGAAGCCGCTGCTGCGCAAGCGCCCCGGCCTGCGCCTGCCGGGCGGCTGGGACGGTTTCGAGATCGCGGTGCGCGCGGTGCTCGGCCAGCAGGTGAGCGTGGCCGCCGCCCGCACGCTGGCCACGCGCATCGTGCAACGGTTCGGCGAACCGCTGGCGGTGCCGGTGGTGCCGGGTCTTGAGCGGCTGTTCCCCACGCCGGCGCAACTGGCCGACGCGGACCTGCGCGAGATCGGCGTGACGACGGCACGCGCCGCCACGATTCGCGGCATCGCGCAGGCGCTGCTGGACGGTCGCATCGATTTTCGCGCGGAGCAGCCGCTGGACGAGTTCGTCGCGCGCTGGGTGGCGCTGCCCGGCATCGGTGCATGGACCGCGCACTACATCGCGATGCGTGCACTGAGCCACCCGGATGCATTCCCCGCCGCCGACCTGATCCTGCGCCGCGCCGCGGCAGGCGGCGGCGCCGAGCTGAGCACGAAGGCACTCACGGCGCTGGCCGAAGCCTGGCAGCCCTGGCGCGCGTACGCAGTGATGCACCTGTGGCGCAGCACCAGCGACGCCGCTGCCGACACCACGACGTAGGAGCGCACCCTGTGCGCGAATGCTCTTTGTCCGAGCATCGCGAAAAGCAATCGCGCACAGGGGGCGCTCCTACGGGAGACCCGGGGACTGACGATGGATGACGACACGATTCATTACGACGAGATGCCCTCACCGGTCGGCCGCCTGCTGCTGGTCGCCGACCGTGAAGGCCTGCGCCAGATCCGCTTCGAGCAGGAGCGGCATCCGCACGCAGCGCCGGCGGGCTGGATCCGCGCCAGCGCAGCGCTGGCGTTCGCCCGCGGGCAGCTTGAGGAATATTTCGCCGGCACACGCCAGCGCTTCGAGCTGCCGCTGCATCCGCTGGGCACGCCGTTCCAGCTCGCGGTGTGGCAGGAACTGGGGCGGATTCCGTACGGCGTCACGATCAGCTACGGCGAGCTGGCGCGGCGCATCGGCAAGCCAGCGGCCATGCGTGCGGTGGGCGCCGCGAACGGCCGCAACCCGCTGCCGATCGTGCTGCCCTGCCACCGCGTGATCGGCGCCGACGGCAGCCTCACCGGCTTCGGCGGCGGCCTGCCGACGAAGCATTTCCTGCTGACGCTGGAAAACGCGCTGCCGGTAGGCGACCTGTTCGCTCGGTAAGCGATGGCGGGCATGTATTGCCGCGATTCGCAAAACGGTCATGCCCGT
Source organism: Rhodanobacter sp. (assembly GCA_035530315.1). Classification (GTDB taxonomy): domain Bacteria; phylum Pseudomonadota; class Gammaproteobacteria; order Xanthomonadales; family Rhodanobacteraceae; genus Rhodanobacter. Next base: position 5,785 of record DATKVA010000112.1, read on the forward strand.
GCATCATCATGCGGCCGTCCGATCAACCATCGCCCGAGGTCATGCATGAAATTCCTGTTCCGCGCGCTGTGCAGTGCGTTCCTGCTGTTCAGCGCCAGCCGCGCCGCCGGATCCACGCCGCCAACCGCGCCCGCGAACGTCGCGGCGACGCGGTCGACCACCCCGCTGCTGCTTATCTCGATCGACGGCTTCCGCGCCGACTACCTCGAGCGCGGCATCAGCCCGACCCTGCGGATGCTGGCCGACGGCGGCGTGCGGGCACAGGCGATGGAGCCGGCGTTTCCGTCGCTGACGTTCCCGAATCACTACACGCTGGTTACCGGCAAGTACCCGGATCATCACGGCATCGTCGACAATTCGATGTTCGATCCACAGCTCGGCACGTTCCGGCTCGACCTGCGCAAGGCGGTCGGCGACGGCCGCTGGTGGGACGAGGCGGAACCGATCTGGGTGACCGCCGACAAGCAGGGGCTGCAGACGGCCACGATGTTCTGGCCGGGTTCGGAGGCACGCATCCACGGCTACCGGCCCGATCACTGGCGCCCCTACAACGGCAAGATGCCGTACGACGCACGCGTGGACACGATCCTGCACTGGCTGGATCTGCCGGGACGGCAGCGGCCGGATTTCCTGTCGCTGTATTTCGAGGGCGTCGACACCGCCGGCCACTTTTACGGGCCCGACTCGCCCGAGGTGAACGACGCGATCCGCCAGGTCGACGCGGCGCTGGCACGGCTGGTCGCCGGCCTCCGGCAGCGCGGGCTGTACGACAAGATCAACCTGATCGTGCTGGCCGACCACGGCATGGCCGCGACGCCGCCGAGCCAGCGCATCGTTCTGGACCGGCTGATCGACACCGGCCACGCCCGTGTGGTGTCGACCGGGGCGATCGCCGGCATCATCCCGGCACCGGGCCATGCGGCAGAGCTGGAAGCCGCCCTGCTCAAGCCGCACGCGCACATGACCTGCTGGAAGAAATCGCAGATCCCGGCACGCCTGCATTACGGCCGCAACCCGCGCGTGCCGCCGCTAGTGTGCTCGGCCCAGGTCGGCTGGCTGATCACCAGCAGCCGCACCGCCATGCTTCATCACGGCAAGCCGATCCAGGGCGAACACGGCTACGACAATGCCGCCCCGCAGATGCGCGCGCTGTTCCTGGCGCACGGCCCGGGGTTCCGTCGGCACGCGGTGGTGCCGGAGTTCCCCAACGTCGACGTGTATCCGCTGATGACCCATCTGCTCGGCATCAAGCCACAGCCCAATGACGGCGACTTCAGCCAGGTGAAGGACATGCTGCGCCCGGCCGTGCGCTGACGCCGGACTACGCCCCGGGCGGACCGAAGCCCGCCCGGCTCACGGCAGCGGCGGCTCGGTGCCCGGCGACGGTGGCCCGGGCAGCGGCGGTAGCCGCGACAACCGCCACGCGATCAGCAGCCCGGCCAGCACCAGCGCGCCGACGAACCCGGCCAGTCCGTTCCAGCCGTCGGCGGCATAGAACAAGCCGCCACCGACACCGGCGATGCTCGAACCCATGTAGTAGGCGAACAGGTACAGCGACGAGGCCTGCGCCTTGGCGCTGCCGGCGCGCCGGCCGACCCAGCTGCTGACGATCGAGTGGCCGCCGAAGAAACCGAACGTGATCGCCACGATGCCGGCCACCACCAGCCACAGCGAGTGGAACAGGGTCAGGCCGACGCCGGCGAGCATCAGCGCGAAGGTGGTCCACAGCACCCGCCGCCGCCCCAGCCGGCCCGCCAGATGGCCCATCCACGCCGAGCTGAACGTGCCGATCAGGTACACGCTGAAGATCAACCCCACCACGGCCTGGCTGAGGTTGTACGGTGGCGCCAGCAGGCGATAGCCGATGTAGTTGTAGACGGTGACGAACGCGCCCAGCAGCAGGAAACCCTCGGCGAACATCCACGGCAGGCCAGCATCGCGAAACACGCCGGCGAAACGCCCGAGCAGCGCACGGCCGTGCAGCGGCTGGCGCACGAAATGCCGTGACGGCGGCAGCAGCCGCCAGAACATCAAACCCGACAACAGGCCGATCAGCGCCACTACCGCCACGCCGACGCGCCAGTCGAAGAAGTCCGCCAGCACGCCGGTGATCAGTCGCCCGCTCATGCCGCCGATCGCATTGCCGCTGATATACAGGCCCATGCCCAGGCCGATCGAATCCGGATGCATCTCTTCGCTGAGCCAGGTCATCGCCACCGCCGGCAGGCCGCCCAGGGTCAGGCCCAGCAGCGTGCGCAGCACGAGCAGGCTGGCCCAGCCCGGCGTCACCGTGATCAGCAGCATCAGCACCGCCGAGGACAACAAAGACACCGTCATCACCGACTTGCGCCCCCACGCATCGGACACCGCCCCGGCAAACAGCATCGCGAACGCCAGCACCCCGGTGGTCAGCGACAGCGACAGCGCGCTGGTCGCCGCGCTCACGCCGTAGTCCTTGCTGAACTGCGGCATCAACGGCTGCACGCAATACAACAGGCCGAACGTGGCGATGCCCGCCGCGAACAGCGCCAGGTTGGCCTGGCGGAACAGCGGCGTGCCGTGACGAATCATCGCCGCTTCGCCGGATGCGTCGCGACCCGTCACGACGGCTGGCCGTGCAACAGGCGAACCGCGGCCACGGCGGTCACCACGAACAGACTGATCCGGTTCGCGTGCCGCTCGACCGCCGCGCCGCGCGGATACCGTCCCAGCGCGAGCAGCCACAGCGGCACGAGGCCGAGGTTGAACAACAGGACGCCCCACACCAGGTCGACCAGCAAGCTTTCAAGAAAGAACCTCAGAACCGCGGCGATGACTTCGTGCATGTGGCGTCCGTTCCGCAAATGACGTGCCCGGCATTCTCCCTGCCCGGCCCGGCGCTGACCAGTGGCGCGGCAGGCATGCCGATGGGTGG
>DATKVA010000113.1:0-24645 GCA_035530315.1 Rhodanobacter sp.
ATGCACCGGCGTGGTCACCAGCACGCGCGGTGGCGGCAGTGTGGCCAGCGCGGCGGCGACATCGGCCGGAAAGAACGGCCGCCCGGCATGCACGCCGATATCGCCGAGCAACGGCAGCAGCACCGACATCTCCATGCCGTACATGTGCTGCGGCGGCACCGTGGCAACCACCTCGAAATGCTCACCGACCGCCGCGTGCAGCATGGCCAGATTGCCGGTGCTGCTGGCGTGCAGGCTGCGCCAGGTCTTCACGTTGGCGCTCGGCGTCCCGGTGGATCCGGAGGTGTAACCGATGACCACCACCTGGCTGGCCGGAATCAGCGGCCACGCCGTATCGGCTTCCAGCGACGGCGCGGCGTCCAATACCGGCAGCTGGCGGTAACCATGCGGTGCCGGATCGAGCGCCTGCTCGCCCAGCGCGTAACAACCCGGATGCGCAGCCATGACCTCGTCCACCGCCTGCGGCGCTCGCGAGGAAGGCAGCAGGTTGGCCTGGCCACGCAGCGCGATCGCGCAGAACGCGACCAGGAAGGCATAACGGTCCTCGCACAGGTTTACGGCCGCGGCAGCCACGGGCAAGCTGGCGGCCACCTGATGCACATGGGCCAGAAATTGTGCGGCGCTGGCCGGCTCGCCACCACGCCAGGCCAGCACCCGGCCCGGATCGGCCATGCTCAGCAGCGGCAGCCGCTGGGGCGCCTCGTGCTGGTAGATGTCATAAACGATGGCCACGCACTGTCTCCCGGACTCTTCGACGCTCCTCGCCGGGGACAGCATCGCGCCAGCCGATGAACGGCGGCGTGAACGGCGCGACCCATCGCACCGCCGCGGCGGTCATATGGCGAGTGCCGGTCCCCCCCTGCGCACTCAACCGCGAATGATAGCTCCCGACAAGGCGTCACGGATCACCGTGGGGCTGGCCAGCCCGCCCAGTGGGGCGTCCAGCAGTCCATCCAGCTCATCGTCGAAATAGGTTGCCACGGTTTGTGCCGAACGCGCTGGCGGCTGACCATGGGGGTTGGCACTGGTCGATACCAGCGCGCCGCCAAAGGCACGACACAGCGCCGCGGCAGGTGCATGGGCCGTGACCCGCAGCGCAATGCCGGGATGGGCGCCGGCGATCCATCCCGGCACCTCGGACGAGCGCGGGAAAATCCATGTGTTCGGCCCGGGCCAGCTCGCCCGGACTTGCTGCATGACCGCGGCCGGCACCGCGGCAAGCTCGATGTACCGCTCGACCTGCGTGAAGTCCGCGGCAATCAGCAGTACCCCCTGCGTGGATGGGCGCCGCTTCAGGGCGAACAGCCGCTCGAACGCGACGCGGTCATGCGGATCGCAACCGAGGCCGAACACTGCCTCGGTGGGATAGGCCAGCACGCCGCCCTGGTGCAGCAGCGTCGCAGCGGCGGCAAGCTCGTCGATGTTGAAGCGCCGCAGCACTCAGGCCTCGGATGTCGTTGTCGTCGCCTTGCCGGTCACCGTCTTCTTGGCGGCGGTCTTGTTTGCTGTCTTCTTTTTGGCAGCGGCTTTCCTGGCAGCGGCCTTCTTTGTCGCAGGCTTCTTGACGGTGGTTTTTTTCGCCGCCGGTGCGGCTTTCTTGTCGGCGGCTTTTTTGTCGGCACTCTTCTTGACAGCGGTCTTCTTGCCGAAACGGCCCTTGCGCACCGGTGCGGCGGCAAGCAACTCCAGACACTGTGCCTCGGTCAGCGACTTGGGTTCCTGTTCCTTCGGGATCCGGGCGTTCTTTTCGCCGTCGGTGATGTAGGCACCGTAGCGACCGTTCAACACCTGCACGCCATTGCCGAAATCGAGGATCAGCCGATTGGCCAGCATCTGTGCCTTTTCCTCAACGATCTGCAACGCGCGCGGCAGCTCGATCGTATACGGGTCGTCCTCGGGCTTGAGCGAGGCGTAGGTGCTGCCCTGCTTCACGAACGGGCCGAAGCGGCCGATGCCGACACTCACCGGCTCGCCATTTTCCGCCTGACCGAGCTGACGCGGCATCTTGAACAGCTCCAGCGCGTCGGCCAGGGTGATCGTATGCATGCTCTGCCCGGTGCGCAGACTGGCGAACGTGGGCTTGTCCTCGTCCTCCTTGGTGCCGATCTGCGCGAACGGCCCGTACCGGCCGAGGCGTACCGATACCGGCTTGCCGGTTTTCGGGTCGACACCCAGATCGCGCGCACCGGTGGCCTCGTTGCGATCGACCGACTCGGTTTTTTCGTCCACCTGCTGCTTGAACGGCAGCCAGAAACGTTCCATCAACGGCACCCAGGCTTCCTCACCGCGGCTGACCGCATCGAGTTCGTCTTCCATCTTCGCCGTGAAGTCGTAATCGACGTAGCGGGTGAAGTGCGCGGTGAGGAACTTGCTGACCGCACGACCGACGTCGCTGGGCTTGAAGCGTCGGCTGTCGAGGAAAACGTATTCGCGGTTCTGCAGCACCTGGATGATGCTGGCGTAGGTCGACGGACGACCGATGCCGTGTTCTTCCAGCGCCTTGACCAGGCTGGCCTCGGAATAGCGCGGCGGCGGCTCGGTGAAATGCTGCTCGGCGACGATCTCGTGCAGCGGCACCCGTTCTCCCACGACGAGGCGCGGCAGGCGGCGCCCTTCGTCGTCGTCGTCCGCCTTTTTCTGGTCGCTGCCCTCCTCGTACACGGCCAGAAAGCCCGGATCGATCACGGTGGTGCCGCTGGCGCGGAACGAGGCGTCGCCGCCGGGAACATCCTTCAGCGCGAACTCGACCGAGACGGTGTTCAGGGTGGCGTGGATCATCTGGCAGGCGACCGTGCGCTTCCAGATCAGCTCGTACAGCTTGCGCTGGTCGTCGTTGAGGAACGCCGCGACCGACCGGGGCGTGTGCATAGCCGAGGTCGGGCGGATCGCCTCGTGCGCTTCCTGGGCGTTCTTCGACTTGGTCTTGTACACCTGCGGCGCATCCGGCAGGGCCTTGGCGCCGAAGTCGCGGGCGATCAGCTCGCGCAGCTCGGCCAGCGCATCGTCGCCGAGCATGGTGGAGTCGGTACGCATGTAGGTGATCAGGCCGACATTGCCCTCGTCGCCGAGCGCCACGCCCTCGTACAGGCCCTGCGCGACCTTCATCGTGCGGCTGGTGGTGAAGCCCAGCTTGCGCGCGGCTTCCTGCTGCAAGGTCGAGGTGGTAAACGGTGCGGCCGGACGACGCTTGCGCTCTTTCGAACCCACATCGCTGACGGTGAGGCGACCGTGTGCAGCCTGCTTCAACGCATCCCGCGCAGCCTGCGCATCGGTTTCGTTGGTGAGATCGAACTGTTCGAACTTCTTGCCGTTGAGCCGGCTCAGGCGCGCCGTGAAGTCGCCTTCGGCGTGTTTGAGCTGGGCCTCGATGCTCCAGTATTCGCGCGCATTGAACGCCTCGATCTCGTCCTCGCGCTCGACGATCATGCGCAGCGCCGGCGACTGCACCCGGCCGGCGGACAGGCCACGCTGCACCTTGCGCCACAGCACTGGCGACAGGTTGAAACCGACCAGATAATCCAGCGCGCGGCGAGCCTGCTGCGCATCGACCAGGTCATGCGACAACTGCCGCGGGTTGGCCACCGCGGCCTTGATCGCCTTGGGCGTGATCTCGGAGAACACGACCCGATGCATCCGCTTGCCCTCGACCAGGCCGCGCTCCTTCAGGATCTCGCTGATGTGCCAGGAGATCGCCTCGCCTTCGCGATCCAGATCGGTCGCGAGGTAGATGTCGTCTGCCAGCCTGGCGGCCTTGGCGATCGCGTCGACATGCTTCTGATTGCGCTCGATGACCTCGTAGGCCATGGTGAAACCGTGCTCGGTATCGACCGCGCCTTCCTTCGGTTTCAGGTCACGGACGTGACCGTAGGAGGCCAGGACCTGGAAGTCCTTGCCGAGGTATTTGTTGATCGTCTTGGCCTTGGCCGGCGATTCGACAATGAGAAGGTTTTTTGCCATGTAGCTGGATTTCCGCAAACGGACCACCGTCGTCAGGCGACGGACATATATATCTAGTTGAGCCATGCCGCTGCGTCGTATGTCAAGCATGAGCGTGCCCGACGCAACGGTTGCACCGCGTTGCGACCGGTCAAGGACCGGCCGCACCATCCGGTAATCGCTGGTAACGGTTGCCCGGCAAAGCCTCGACCCTGGCTTCCAGTTCCAGCATCAACAGCATCGAGGACAACGCGCCTGCCGATTGTCCGGTTCGTTGAACAAGTTCGTCCATTGTCGCCGACTCATGACCAAGTTCGGCCAACAATCGTTGATATTCCGGATCTTTCTGCCAAGCGGAGCACGCTACCGAACGTTTTGCAGCGGTTTCTCCCACACCTTGCCGAGGCGCTTCGCTGGTGTCTGCAGGCTCCAGCCGCGCCACCAGTTCAGCACCAAGCATGCGCGCTGCGGGCGCCAATGTCTCGATTATCTCGGCCGCGCTGTCCACCAATCGCGCACCATCGCGAATCAGGCGATGGCAACCGCGAGCCAGCGGGTTATGGATCGACCCGGGCAGCGCGAACACTTCCCGCCCCTGTTCGCCTGCCAGACGCGCGGTGATCAGCGAGCCCGATTTCAGCCCCGCCTCGACCACCAGCGTACCCAGCGCCAGCCCCGCAATGATCCGGTTGCGCCGCGGAAAGTGATCGGCACGCGCAGGTGTGCCGGGTGGAAACTCGCTGATCAGCGCACCCTGTGCGGCGATTCGCCGGGCCAGCGCATGGTGCTTGCGCGGATACACCCGATCCGGGCCGGTACCCATCACCGCCAGCGTCATCGCACCGGTGTCCAGCGCCGCCAGATGGGCCGCACCGTCGATGCCATCGGCCATCCCGCTGGTGATCACGAACCCGGCCTGCGCCAGCGCCCCGGCAAACGCACGGGCATGAGCCAGCCCGGCGGTACTGGCGCCGCGCGCCCCGACAATCGCCACCTGCGGATACAACAGCAAGCTGGCATCGCCGACGACGAACAGCGCGGCAGGCGGCTGCGGGATATGTTCCAGTTGCGGCGGGAAATCCGCATCGGCGCATCGAAGCAGCCGATGACCGGGCGCATCCAGCCACGCCAGATCGGCGGCCAGTCGTGCCTCATCCGGTCGCTGCAGCCAGTGTCGCGCCGGCTCGCCAAGGGGTGCCGGACAAGTCCTGAGCCGTTCCAGTACCGCACCGATATCCCCTTTGGCCGCATCCAGTCGCTCGCGCAGTCCGCCCGGGCCCAGACCCGGCGTGCGCAGGGCAATCAGCCACGCGCGTTGTTCATCGCTCTCGTTCATGCGCCCAGTTTACGGAGCAGACCCCTACGGAAACGGCGCGGTGAGGGCCGCGCCGTGCTGTAGGAAAAGACCGATAGCTTCCGCTATTCCGGCATGCGCAGGCGGTTGCCTATGTGCACGGGCCGCAAGCCATCCATGATCAGGCCATAGCTGACCCGGTCGAACGTGCGGAACACCATCACGTGTCCGACGTATTCGTCCGGCAGGGTGACCCTCTCGCCGAAACTGCGCCTCATGCTGTTGCTGGCCACGTCGTCATGGATGTTTTCGCCGGGCTGGTAGATCGTGAAGGTCTGACCATTGTCGACACCATCCCTGGCACCGATCGACAACGCCACCACCTGACGCGAACCGGCTGCGTCCAGCGCATCGGCAAATGCGATCACATGGGCGTTGGCCGGCACCGACTTCGGTGCGTGCGGGTAGTAGTAGGGGTCGTACGGCGTATCGTCGATCGGCATGATGCGATCGCCAGTGCGGATTTCCTTGGTCGCGTCGAGCAGCAGCAGAGTGGACGGATCGCCCATGCGCAGGGTCTCGGCGGTACCGATCACGCTGACCTCGACGCCAAGATCCTCCCCGTGGCCATAATGGCCGTCGTTGCGGGAATCTTCGCGCCACGGTGCGTTGACCATGGCCGCATTGCTGTCCAGCAGATGGCCCACGATGTCGGCATGATTCGCATCGCCTTGGTCGAACCCACGGAATATGTGGCTCGGCCGTACGATCGCCCAATGCTGGCCCGGCTTCCCTTGCAGGCCACGCACGTAGATATTCTGGCCCACCGTGCCGCGCAGGCGAGCCTCTTCCAGGCCGACCACGTACGGTGCGGAACTAACGGCTTTCGAATCCATGACCCGCATGTCCTTGAGGAACATGCGCAACTCGGACAACGGAATCGCCGGGACGGCTTCGCCTTCGGCGTGCACGCGCGGCTGCAAGGTCAATCCCGGTCCGCCGTTGATGAAGGACAGGTTGAGCACGTCGCCGGGATAGATAAGATGCGGGTTGTGCACCTGCGGGTTGGCCTGCCAGATTTCCGGCCACAGCCATGGCTTGGAAAGGAACCTGGCGGATATATCCCAAAGGGTGTCGCCTCGACGCACGGTGTAACTGTCGGGGTGATTGGCTCGCAGTTGCACACCCGCCGCGTAGACAACGACGGTGACCAGCATGCCGGCCAGCAACAGGACAATTTTTCTGATCATTGGCGGGAATCCCCCTTCCCCAGGTGCTCGGCCGAGTGTAACCGAATGGTTAATGCGCGCAACAGGTGCAAGTTGGCAAAAATCGACTGCACACACGTGGTTGCCGACGTACAATGAGAAACATTCTAGATCGCGTCGGGGTGGATTTTTACCAAGCCGCCCGCATTTTCCGACGCCGAGGTGAAATCCATGTCCCTGCTACCCATTCTTGAATTCCCCGACCCCCGTCTGCGCACCCGCGCCGAGCCCGTCACTGCATTCGACGCCGAGCTCAGGCAGTTCGTGGCCGACATGCTCGAAACCATGTACACCGCCAATGGCGTCGGGCTGGCGGCGACCCAGGTCAACGTGCACCGGCGCGTGCTGGTCGCCGACATGAGCGACGACCGTCAGCAGCCGCTGGTCCTGATCAATGCGCAGCTCCTCGAAAAAGAGGGCTCGCAGGTCTATCAGGAAGGCTGCCTGTCGTTTCCCGGCCTGTATGCCGACGTCACCCGCGCGCTCAAGGTAAGGGTCAGGGCACAGGATGTCGACGGCAACGAGCTCGTCGTCGAGGCCGAAGGGCCGCTGGCCGTCTGTATCCAGCATGAGCTGGACCATCTGGACGGCAAGGTGTTCGTCGACTATCTGTCTTCGCTCAAGCGCGCGCTGCTTCTGAAGCGGCTGGACAAGCAGCGCAAACAGGCGGCGAGCGCTTGAGCCAGCCCGGATTGCGCCAACACCCGCTGCGCCTGGTTTTCGCCGGCACACCCGAGTTCGCCGTACCGTGCCTGGACGCATGCCGCGCCAGCGGTGCCGGGGTGGTGGCGGTCTATACCCAGCCCGATCGGCCGGCCGGCCGCGGCCGCAAGCTCACGCCGAGTCCGGTCAAGCGGGCGGCGCTCGACGCCGGCATCCCGGTCGAACAACCCGATTCGCTGAAATCCGCCGCCGCCCGCGCGACGCTGGCGGCGTACCGGCCGGATCTGCTGGTGGTGGTCGCCTACGGCCTGATCCTGCCGCGCCAGGTGCTGGCGATACCGCGGCTGGGCTGCTGGAACGTGCACGCCAGCCTGCTGCCGCGCTGGCGCGGCGCGGCACCGATCCAGCGCGCGATCCTCGCTGGCGACGCGGAAAGCGGAGTCGACCTAATGCAGATGGAAGCCGGCCTGGATACCGGCCCGATCCTGCTGGAACGCCGTACGCCGATTGCCCGCGAAGACACCGGCGGCACGCTGCACGATCGCCTGTCGGCACTGGGCGCCGAAGTGCTGGCCGAAGGCCTGGCCCGGCTGCTGGCGGGCTCGGCCTTGCCGGCCCGTGCACAGACCGAGGCCGGCGTTGCCTATGCCCACAAGCTGGAGAAGGCTGAGGCAAAACTCGATTTCACCCGGCCGGCGATCGCGCTCGAACGCCAGGTGCGCGCCTTCGATCCGTGGCCGGTGGCCGAAGCCGAAATCGCCGGCGAGCCGCTGCGGATCTGGGCTGCACAGGCCATCGAACTCGATCATCGCGCCGCCCCCGGCAGCCTCGTGGCGGTCAGCCGCGACGGCATCGCTCTGGCCTGCGGCGTGGGTGCGCTGCGCGTCACGGCGGTGCAGCGCGCCGGCGGCAAGCGCATCGGCGCGCTCGATTACCTCAACGCACGACCCGAACTGCGCCCCGTCCGATGAAACACCCTCAATGAAGACCGATACCCGCGCGATCGCGGCCAAGGCACTGGCCGAAGTCGCCTTGCGCGGCACCTCGCTGCGCGACGCGATGGAACGTCATGCGCCGCGGCTGGCCGACCCGCGCGATCGCGCGCTGCTGATGGCCTTGCTGAGCGAAGGCGCACGCTGGTGGCTGCGCTTCGATGCCGCGATCGACGGCCTGCTGGACAAATCCCTGCGCCACAAGGATCCGGCCATCCACGCCCTGCTGGTGCTGGGCCTGGTCCAGTTGGAGATCCTGGAACTGCAGGACTACGCGGCGGTAGCGGCCACGGTCGAGGCCACCCGTGCCTTGCAGCGGCCGCAACTGGCCGGGTTGGTCAATGCCGTGCTGCGGCGCTGGCAGCGCGAGCGTGAAACCCTGCTGGCCCGGCTCGATGCCAAGCCGCAGACCCGCCACGCGCATCCGCCATGGCTGGCCGCCGCGCTGGCCCGCGACTGGCCGGACCAGGCCGAGGCGGTCATGCTGGCCGACAATCGCGAACCGCCGCTCATGCTGCGCGTCAATCGCCAGCGCAGCGAGCGGCAGGCCCTGCTCGAACAGTTGCATGCCGCCGGCTACGCGGCCACGGCGCATCCCTGGCTGGTCGACGCGCTGATCCTGCCGCACAGCACCGACGTCACCCGCCTGCCCGGTTTCGAAGACGGTGCGTTCGCGGTGCAGGATGGCGCCGCACAGGTGGCGGCCGACCTGGCCGACCTGCGCACCGGCCTGCGCGTGCTCGATGCCTGCGCCGCACCCGGCGGCAAGGCCTGCCACCTGCTTGAACGTGCCGACATCGATCTGACCGCGCTGGAAAGCGACGCCGGACGCGCCGAGCGCATCCGGCAGAACCTGATGCGCCTGCGCCTGAATGCGAAAGTGGTGGTCGGTGACGCCGGTGCCCCGGCGACATGGTGGAAGCACCAGCTGTTCGACCGCATCCTGATCGATGCGCCGTGTTCGGCCACCGGCGTGCTGCGGCGGCGGCCGGACGTGCGGCTGCACCGGCGCGAAAGCGACGTCGCCGCCATGCAGGCGCAGCAGAGGCGGATCCTGTTCGCGCTGTGGCCGTTGCTGGCACCGGGCGGACGACTGGTCTACATCACCTGCTCGGTGCTGCGCGCGGAGAACGAGGCGATCGTCGCTGAACTCGTGGCCGCACATGCCGATGCGAAACCCGTGGCGTTCACCCTGCCGGTCGGACAGGCGGCGACACTCGGCTGGCAGATCCTGCCCGGCGACGGCGATCTGGACGGCATGTATTACGCGGTGCTGCAGAAGCAGTCCTGAGCGAGATCGCGCGCACCTGACCGATCGACATGCGCGCCGATCGCGTTCGAACGATGCAGCGCGCCGGCTATGCTGGCGCCTTTGTGCGTGCCATCGGAGCCTGCCCGCCGTGAAGCCTCGCGTACCTCTGCCGGATGCCCGCCCGCTGTGGCTGCGCAGCGCCCGTCGGGAGCTGCTGCTGTTCGGCGTGTTCGCCCTGCTGCTGCTGGGTATCGGCATCGGCCTGCGCGATCCGTGGCCGTCCGACGAACCGCGCTTCGTCCTCGCCGCGCGGTGGATGATCGAACACGGCCAGTGGCTGTTTCCCCACCGCGGGCACGAACTGTATCCGGACAAGCCGCCGCTGTTCATGTGGCTGCAGGCGCTGGCCTGGATGCTCACCGGCAGCTGGCGCGTGGCGTTTCTGCTGCCGTCGCTGATCGCCGGCCTGGGCTCGCTGGCGCTGGTCTACGATCTGGCACGCCGCTTGTGGAACCACCGCAGCGCGCTGCTGGCGGCAACCACGCTGCTGGTCACGATCCACTTCACCTACCAGATGCGCGACGCGCAGATCGACCCGCTACTGCTGGGCTGGATCACCCTGGCCAATTACGGCCTGCTGCGCCACCTGCTGCTGGGACCGTCCTGGCGCTGGTACGCGGCGGGCTGTTTCTTCGCCGGCGTCGGCGTGGTGACCAAGGGCGTCGGGGTGCTGGCGTTGCTGCTGCTGATCCCCTACATGGTGGCGCGCCGCGGCCACTGGCGACAGCTGGCGATGCCGACCGGCGGCTGGCGCTGGCTCGGCGGTCTGGCATGGTTCTTCGTGCCGGTCCTGGCGTGGCTGCTGCCGATGTTGCTGGCCGCCCGTGCCGATGGCGATCCGCAGCACGCGGCGTACGTGCAGAACATCCTGTTCCGGCAGACTGAGCACCGCTATGCGGCGCCGGATCCCGGGCATCTGCAGCCGCCGACCTTTTTCCTCGGCATCATCGCCGTCGACTGGCTACCGCTTTCGCTGTTGCTGCCATGGGCACTGCCGGCATGGTGGCGGCGGCTGAAGCGCCACGATGCGCGCTACCTGCTGCCGCTGGGCTGGGTGGTGCTGGTCGTGCTGTTCTTTTCGATCAGCCCCGGCAAGCGCGACGTCTACATCCTGCCGGCACTGCCGATGACGGCACTGGCGCTGGCACCGTTGCTGCCGGGCCTGCTGCGCAAGCGCGGGGTACGCACGGCGATCTTTGCGCTGACCGCGTTGCTCGGCGCCGCCCTGACCGTCGCCGCGACGCTGGCCATGTATCGGCATCCGGTCTGGGCCACCCGACTCGCGCTGAACCCGCAACTGTGGTGGCTGCTGCTCAGCGTGGGGCTGGCTGGCATGGCGATTGCCGCACTCACGCGGGTACGCCACGCGGCGCTGGGCTGGCTGGCGTTCGCCGGCACCCTGTGGGTGCTGTACGGACTGTGGGGCTATCCCGTGCTCAACGGCGACCGTTCGGCCGCCGACGTGATGCTGCGGGCGCGCCATATCGCCGGGCCGGGAGCCACCATCGGGCTGGTCGCGTGGAAGGAACAGAACCTGCTGATGGCGCAGGGGCCGGTGGTCGAATTCGGTTTCCTCAAACCCTGGCCGCAGCAGTATGCCGAAGCCACCGCATGGCTGCAGGCCGCGCCGACGCAGCGCTGGATCTTCAGCCTCGATACGGCCATGGGCGATTGCGTGAACCGCCGGAGGGCACGCTATGTGGGTCACGCCAATCGCCGCGAATGGTGGATGTACCAAGCCGATGCGGTGGTTCCCGGTTGCGTGCCGGTCGCGGGTGGCAGCAACAAGAACACGACCGATTGAGCGAGGCTCAGCGCGCCGCCAGCAATGCGGCGTAAGCCGCCTCGGTGCTGTCGACGAAACGGGACAGGCCGAACGCTTCCTCGGCATGCCGACGTGCCGCGGCACCCATCGCCGGCAAGGCATCGCGCTGCTGCAGGAGTTGCTGCAGCAGCCGCGCCATGGCCGCAGGATCGCGTGGCGGCACGCACCAGCCATCCACCTGCGGGCGAATGTTCTCCGGCAAGCCCGCATAGTCGCTGACCAGCACCGGCTTGCCCATCGCCATCATCTCACGGCAGGCAAACGAGATCGTCTCCACGTCCCAGGACAGCACGAAGCCGGCATCGATCGCGGCCATCGCCGGCCGCACATCCGCCAGCAACCCCGGGAAATGCACCTGCTCGGCCAATCCCAGTTCGGCAATACGCTGCAACCAGCGCGTTTCCGGCGGCCGACCGGCAATCAACAGGTGCACCTGCCGGCGCAGTGCCGGCGGCAACAGCGCCAGTGCCTCGACCAGATCCATCCAGCCCTTGTAGTTCGCGGTGCCGGCATTGCTGCCGAGCAACAGCGCGTGCGGATCGGCCACCCAGCGTTGCCGCTGCGCCTGCGCCTGCGCCGCCGGCCACGGCACGAAATGCGCGATGTCCACGCCGTTGTACACGGTGGCCAGCCGGCAGCGTCGATACGGCGAAGCGGCCAGTGCGCGATGCGTGTAATCGCACACCGCAATCACCAGATCGGTGCCGCGCCGCGCACGCCACCAGTGACCGATCCCGGTCATCGGCTTGGAGTTGTGCTTGGTCAACACGATGCGCGGCCGGCGCGACAGCCCGCGCATGGCCGCCATCACCAACCGATGGTCGGCCGAACCGTTCACGTGCACCAGATCGAACTCGTGCTCGCGCAACCGCGCCGAAAGCTGCCGGCGTGCATGCCGGCGTGCGCGGAGCTTGTTCAGTCCGTTCGGGAACGGTTGCGCCAAGGCATGCACCCCGGACAGAAGCTTGGCCTCGCGGTACAGACGGCTTCCCGGCGGCGCCGCCACATGCACCCGATGCCGCGCGGCCAGCGCCCCGGCCAGGGCCAGCACATACGTGGTGTGGCCCCCTCCGTCGCCCTCATGGAAATTGGTGAACAGGAGTTTCAAGACAGCGGCCCGCACAGATGAAATGAATCAGCGACGGCGCCGGGTCGTGGCCAAAACCTGAACCCGGTCACTATGCCTATGCCGGCCCCGCGCGGTGGCGATGGCGACCTAAAGTATCATGCTGTTTCGCGTGGCATTCGCCGAAAAGAGTGGAGCCTTTCGTGAAGTCTACGGATACCCTTTTGAAGGAAGGCCTCGGCATGGATGAAAAATGGAGCGCATGGCAGCTTGGTCTGGTGTCGCTGCTGGTTGCCCTGATGCCGCTGTCGTTCACCGTGTCCGGACACGCCAAGGCCCTGCCGTCGGTGCTGTTGCTGCTGGCCGGGCTGGCGCTACTGTGGCGCCACGCCGAGACACGACGCAGCTATCGCCATGCGCGGCCGGTCATCGCCGTGTGCTTGCTGGGGCTCCTTTACCCGGCAGCGAACATCCTCGGCCATGGGCTGGGCTGGAAACAGTTCGACCGACCCTCGCACATCCTGCTCTATCTGGCGACGGCGGCGGTCTTCAGCCTGCCGCTGCGGATGCGCTGGGTCTGGCTCGGCTTCAGTCTGACGGCGATCCTGCTCGGGACCGTCTGCATCGTGCAGCATGACGTGCTCGGCATTGCCCGCGCCTACGGTCTGAACGGCGGTGGCTGGGGTGCGATCGAATTCGCCATGGTTCTGTTGGTGTTGTCGCTGTTGGCATGGATTCGCGTGCTGTTTGCCTCCGGCAACCGGCTGGAGACGGGGTTGCACCTTGCAGGTGCCGTGTTCGCCATGTACGGCGCCCTGCTGACGCAGAGCCGCGGCCCCTTGCTGGCCTTCGTGCCGGCGCTGCTGCTGTTGCTGCTGCTCTATGCGCGTCGCACCCGTCACTGGCGCCGGGCTCTGCTGCTGCTTGGGGCGATCATCGCTGGCAGCGTGCTGGCCGGGGCGAGCGTGCATGAAGTGCTGTTGCACCGGTTCGCTGCCGTCGGCCCGGAAGTGGCAACCTATAATCACCGCGACGACGCCAAGGGTGCCGTGCGCGAGCGGCTGGAGATGTGGCGCACGGCCAGCCACGCCTTCCTCGCCCATCCGCTGGCCGGCGTCGGCACCGATCAGTTCGGGGTGTACGCACGCCAGCAGATTGCAGCAGGTCGTGCCAATCCCGTCATCGCGAAATACGACCACCCCCACAATGAATACCTGGATGCGGCTGCCACCGGCGGGCTCCCGGGGTTGCTCGTGCTGCTGCTGATATTCGGCGTCCCCTTCGGTTATTTCGCCCGTCATCTGCGGCATGACGGGGAAGCCGTGATGGCCCCGGCCCTTGCCGGCCTGGTGGTGGTAGGCATGTATGCACTGTGCTCGCTGACCGACAACGTGTTTTATCGCACCATGCCGCATTCGATGTATTTCTTCCTGGTGCTCGGACTGGCCGTGTTGATCGGCCGGCTCACCACGCAACAGCAGATCGCGCAGCGTGTCTGATCGAAAGCTCGCCGCACGCATCAATCTGATCGGCTGGAACAACGATCGCGGTCTGGGCCACGACATCCGCCTGTTGCGCGAGGCGCTCGAATCGCTGGGCCACGAAGTGCATCTGACGACGGTCGGCCCGGGCCGTCGCCGCCAGACCCTGGCCGCGCTGCTGCTGCGCATCCGGCTGCTGTGGCAGTGGTTGCGCCGTGGCGGTCGCTCGTCGTGGAAGTTCGACATCAGCATCATGCTGGAACACGTGCGTCCAGCCTATCTGGGCATGGCGCGGCGCAATTTGTTCATCCCCAATCCGGAATGGTTGTCGCCGCGGGACGAACGCCATCTGCACCGCTTCGACGCCTTGCTCACCAAGACCCGGATAGCGACGGCCATCTTTCAGGCGCGTGGCTTCGATACGCGCTACATCGGGTTCCGCAGCACGGATTGCCGCATGCCGGAAATACCGCGGCAAATGCGCTTTCTGCATCTGGCAGGCGCCAGCCGGATGAAGGGCACGCAACGGCTGCTCGCACTGTGGCGGCGCCACCCGGAATGGCCGCCGTTGCTGGTGTTGCAGTCGCCGCAAACGGCGCAGGATGTCCCGGGCCTGCCGGCGCAGGGCAACCTGGAGCACCGGGTCGCCACGCTGAGCGACATCGGCGAAGTACGCCGCCTGCAGAACAGCCACTTCTTCCATCTGTGCCTGTCCGAAACCGAGGGTTGGGGGCATTACATTACCGAGGCGATGAGCTGCGGCGCGGTGGTGATCACCTGCGATGCGCCGCCGATGAACGAACTGGTGCGCCCCGAGCGCGGCCTGCTTGTCGCGGCCACCGCCGTCGGTGCGTTGAACGCGGCGACGCGTTACCAGTTCGATGAAGGTGCGCTGGAAGCGACGATCGCGCAGATCCGCACGATGGATGCGGCGCAGTGTGCGGCCATGGGCGCCAGGGCACGCGCGTGGTTCGAGGCGAACGAGCGGGCCTTCACCGGCTTGCTGCGGGAGGCGCTGCAGCAACTGCTTTGATCGAATCCACCAGGGATTTTCCGAATAAGCCGTCATCGCGGCGAAAGCCGGAATGACGAACGGAAGCTTGTTCGGACTTTCCCAGGGCGAATCGGCCAGGACGGATCGGCTAGAGTGGATCAGCTAGAATCGGCCCCATGCCGACCCTGCCGCTGACCCTCGCCGTCATCACCCACAACGAGGCCGACACCATCGGACGCTGCCTCGACAGCGTGCCGTTCGCGGCCGAGAAGCTGGTGGTCGACTCGGGCAGCGACGACGACACGGTGGCGATCGCGCAGGCGCACGGCGCGCGCGTGGTCCGGCAGGACTGGCTTGGCTTCGGTCCGCAGCGCAACTTCGCCACCACCCAGTGCAGCCACGCGTGGATCCTGGTGCTGGATGCCGACGAATACCTCACGCCGGAGCTGTCGGCGGAATTGCAGCAGCGCCTGCCGGCGTTGATCGCCGGCGATGCCGCCGCCGCGTATCTCAGGCGCAGCACGATCTACATGGGCGCGCCGATGCGCTGGTATCGCCCGGCCGTGGGCGAGCGGTTGGCGCGGTTGTACCATCGCGACCGCGCGCGCTGGACCGACGCCCGGGTGCACGAGTCGCTGCGTTTCGACGGCGCCGCGCCGACGCTGCGCGCGCCATTCAACCACGTCAACAATCCGACCCTGCCGCACAAGCAGTTGAAGGTGCTGCGCTACGCCGAGCTGAAGTGCCGCGACTGGCGCGACAAGGGCAAGCCGGTGCGCATGTGGCAGGCGCCGTTCGTGTTCGCGCTGGCCTTCCTGAAGGACTACGTGTTCCGGCTGGCCATGCTCGACGGCTGGCGCGGCTTCATGATCGCTTACACCGCCGCCGGCTACGCGCTGTACAAGCGCATGCGCTATTACGAAATGGTCAACAACCCCGAATCGGTCGCATCCGCGACCGATTTATTGAACAAGCATCACATAGACCGCTGAAGCACAGGTTCGCCACGCGGCATGATCAAGCGAACCCGCACGGCCCCTTGCCTCCTCTCCCTTTGGGAGAGGATTGAGGCGAGGGTACGGGGCTCACCGTAACTTTCATTTTGCAGCTCTTGCAATCCACAACTCGCGACTCGCCCATGTCTTCCAAAAAGCGCTACCTCCTGTATGGCTCCGAACGCTACGCGCTGGCGATCCTGCGCCCGCTGCAGGAGGCGATCCGCGCGCGCGGCGGCGAGGCGGCGTGGTTCTTCGACGGGCCCGGCGGGGAAGATCTACGCGAGGGCGAGCGCCTGCTCGACGTGGCCGGGGTGCGTCGCTGGAATCCACTGGCGGTACTCACGCCGGGCAATCACCTGCCGCACTTCTTTCCCGGCGCCAAGGTGGAGGTCTTCCACGGTTTCGACGCGGGCAAGCCCAGGCACATCTATATCCGCGGCTTCTTCGACCTGTACTGCACTACCGGGCCGCGCGACACCGCGCAGTTCCAGGCCCTGGCCGACAAGCTGGGCCACTTCAGCGTGGCCGAAACCGGCTGGCCGAAGCTCGATCCGTTCATGCGCGAGATCGCCGGCCCGCTGCCGCCCGTGCGCCAGCCGCCGGTAATCTTGTACCACTCCACTTTCTCGCCCTCATGGAGTGCCGCCGAGACGCTGTACGACGAGGTCAGGCGCCTCTCGCGCGATGGCCGCTGGCACTGGATCGTCACCTTTCATCCGAAGATGAATCCGCAGACCGTGGCGAAGTTCAAGGCGCTGCAGAACGAATACCTCCGCTTCGTCGAAAACGACAACATCCTCGAACTGTTCCCGCAGGTGGACTTGATGTGCTCGGACACCTCCTCGGCGCTCAGCGAGTTCCTGCTCACCGGCAAGCCGGTGGTGACGTACAAGAATCGCCGGCCGGGGCCGCAGCTGATCGACATCGACTCGCCCGCGCAGTTCGAGCCGGCGATCGAACGCGCGCTGGCGCGGCCGCCGGAACTGTTGCAGGCCATCCGCGATCACGCCGATGCGATCCACCCGTACCGCGACGGCCGTTCCAGCGAACGCGTGCTCGATGCGATCGATGCCTTCGTCGCCGCCGGTGCGCGCAATCGGCGGCGCAAGCCATTGAACTTGTGGCGCAAGCTGAAGCTGCGCCGGCGGATCGGCTATTGGGGGCCGGCATGAGCGTACGCCCGATGGCCTTGCGCGGACCCGGCGCAGGCTAGAATCGTCCACGTCGTCGCCAAGAGTCCGCCTGTGTCATACCGCACCTATAGCCGTTTCGAGCACGTGCGTGCCGTGTGGCCCTGGCTGCCGCTGTGGGTGCTGGCAGCCGGGCTGGCGATCTTTTCGCATGGGCCGATGCCGCTGTATTCCACCCGTACGCTGGCGGTGGCGTGGGAGATGTGGAGCCACGGCCACTGGCTGGTGCCGCATCTGAACGGTCATCCCTACAGCGAAAAGGCGCCGCTGCTGTTCTGGTTGATCGGCGCCGGCTGGTCCGTGTTCGGTGTCAGCGACGTGTGGCCGCGCGTACTGGAACTGCTGTTCGGTGGCGTCCAGCTGGTGCTGCTCGCGGCGCTGGCGCGGCGCCTGTTTCCGAGCCGGCCGTGGATGGCCAAGGCCGCGCCCTGGATGCTGCTGGCGCTGGGTTTCGCGTTCCTGTTCGGCCTGCAGATCATGTACGACGTCCTGCTGGCGGTATGGACGCTGGCCGCGTTGCTGTGCCTGACGCCCAGAGCGCATCGCAGCGAACCGCGCTGGTTGCTGTTCGGCCTGTGCCTCGGCGCCGGGCTGCTCACCAAGGGCCCGGTGATGCTGCTGCACGTCGTCTTCCCGTGGCTGCTGGGCCCGCTGTGGAGCGACTGGGCCGGACAGCACCGCGCCCGCTGGTACGGTCGCGGCGCACTGGCCGTTCTGCTCGGTGCCGCGTTGCTGCTGGCATGGGCGTTGCCGGCCGGTTTCGCCGGCGGCGCGGCGTATCGGCACACGCTGTTCTTCACCCAGACGGCCGGTCGCGTGGTCGACAAGGTGGCGCTGGCAGCCGACCTGCAAAACCATGCGCAACCCTTCTGGTGGTACCTGCCGGCGCTGCCGCTGCTGCTGTTCCCGTTCAGCGGCTGGCCGCGCCTGTGGGTCGCCCTGGCAACCTTGCGCCGACCGCTGGAACCGGGCCTGCGTTTTGCGCTGAGCTGGCTGGTGCCGGTCTTCGTGACGTTTTCGCTGATCGGCGGCAAGCAGCTGTATTACCCGCTGCCGGAATTCGGTGGTGCCGCCTTGCTGATGGCCGCCGCCATCGCCTTGCTGCGCGAGCGCCGCCCGGCGCTGGCCGACAACCACTGGCTCGGCACCTGGCCGCTGGCGGTGGCCGGCATCGGCTTTGCGTTGTTCCTGTTCCTGCTGCCGATGCTGGTGGCCAGCCACAGCCTGCACGGCGATTGGCCGGAAGCGGCCGCACCGTCAAGCCGCTATTTCAGCGTGGTGTTCCTGCTGCTTGGCGGTTTGCTGCTGCTGCGCGGCCGTGGCGAGCTGCGGCGGCTGGCGGTGGCCGGATTGATCGGTGCACTGACCCTCAATACCTTGTTCACCCTGACCTTGTGGCCCCGCTACGACCTGCGGCCCTCCGCGCAGTTGCTGCATGACGCGGACCGCCGGAACCAGCCGATCGGCTACCTCGGCGATTACGCCGGGCAGTTCCATTTCGCTGGCCGGTTGCTGCATCCGGTCATCTCCCTGACCGAAGGGAAAAACCTGCAGGATTTCGCGCAGGCCCATCCGAACGGACTGATCGTGGCGCACCCGGACCGGCTCGATGCCGAGGATCTGCGCTACGCGCTGCTGGTGCAGCCGTTTCGCTCGACCTGGGTGGTGATCTGGCCGGCCACCGCGCTGGCCGACCTGCGCGCAGGGCATACCCCACCAGAACCGGCGCAACCGACCCAGGTGTATCCGTCAGACGACTGGCGTCATCGCATGCAGCCATGAATGCGCAACTGATCGCCAACCTGCGCAGCCAGTGCGGTGGCCCACGCGACGGCGCACTGCTGCGCTTTTCGCTGGGCAATGCCTTGCTCGGTGCAGGCGATGCGGGCGCGGCGATCGACGAACTGCGGCGTGCACTGGCGTTCGACCCGACCTATTCCGCGGCATGGAAGCTGCTCGGCAAGGCCTGCATCGACGCGGGACAGCCACAGGCAGCCGCCGAGGCCTGGCGCGATGGCATCGCCGTCGCCGCCCGGCGCGGCGACAAGCAGGCCGAAAAGGAAATGGCCGTGTTCCTGCGCCGCCTGGAAAACCCGAAGCCGTAGGAGGCTTTGCTCTTGTGGGAGCGACTTCAGTCGCGATGCTTCTGCTTCATGGAAGAGCATCGCGGCTGAAGCCGCTCCTACAAGTACGCTACGCGTGGGCGCGATCGTAGGGGCTGGGTCGATCGTCGGCCGAATAGCGCTTGTACTGCCACTGGTACTGCGCAAAGGCCTGCTCGACACAGGTCTGCACGCCACGGTTGAGCGCACTGCAGGCGATGCCCAGGTCGGCGCCGGCCAACCCGTCGGGCGCCGGCAGCAGATGGATGCGATAGCCCGCGCCACGCGGCAGGCGCTCGGCAAACGCGAACAGCACGGTCGCGCCGGTACGCGCGGCCAGGCGCGGCAGCAGCACCATGGTCAGTGCCTCCCGACCGAAGAATGGGGCGAACTGGCCTTCGCCGGCGCGCGGTTTCTGGTCCGGCAAAATCCCGACCGTACCGCCCGCGGCCAGCCGCTTGTAAAGCGTGCGCACGCCGGCACCATCGGCACGCACCTGCTCCGGCGCCAGCGCACCGCGTACCTTGCGCAGCAGGCCTTCGACCGCCGCCATGCGCGGCGGTCGATACAGGATCGCCATCGGCGTCTTGCGGCACAGCCAGTAATTGAGCAATTCCCAGCAGCCCAGGTGCGGCGCGGCGACGATCACGCCCTTGCCGGAAGCCAGCGCCGCATCGAGCAGCGCTTCACCACGCACCTCGCGAACCAGTTCCAGTGCATGCCCGGCGCCGGCGCCCCAGATTTTCGCGAGCTCGCAGACCGATTTGCCGCTCTCGATCATCACCTCGCGCAACAGCGCCGCCTGGGCGGCGTCATCCAGCTGCGGCCGCACGATGCGCAGGTTCACCGCGGTGGCCTGGACCATGCGCCCGTGTCGCCACAGCACGCAACGGCCCAACGCACTGCCGAAGCCGTGCAGCAGGCGCAATGGCAACCGGCCCAGCAGGCGCAGCAGCAGATAGATCAGAGTCATGTCGGCACGCATCCGTACAGTTTACGGTGACGGCGGGGAAATCTGCGCATAGCATTGCGCTACGACTCTCCATCATCGGGTCCCCATGATCGCCCTGATCCAGCGCGTACTTTCCGCCCGCGTCGATGTCGGCGATGAAACCATCGGCGCGATCGGCCCCGGCCTGCTGGCGCTGGTGGCGGTCGAGCCGGACGATGGCGAAACCCAAACCCGGCGCATGCTCGAACGTCTGCTCGGTTACCGTGTGTTCACGGATGCCGCCGGCCGCATGAACCTCTCGCTCACCGACACCGGTGGCGGTCTGCTGCTGGTGAGCCAGTTCACCCTGGCGGCCGATACCCATTCCGGCATGCGCCCGGGGTTCGCCCGTGCCGCGGCACCGGAACAGGGAAGACGCTGGTTCGATCGTCTGGTCGAACTGGCTCGCGCGGCGCATTCGGGGGTGGAAACCGGCCGCTTCGGTGCCCATATGGAAGTTCATCTGGTGAACGATGGCCCGGTAACCTTCTGGCTCAAGGCAAGCTGACCTGGCAGGGACAGGCCCCCAATCGGTCGAGATCTGAAAATTGCCGCAAGGCCACGTTCTGGCGCGCTTTTTGCGTAACTCCGTTAAAATCTTTTTGGCCTTGAAACTGGTCAAAAAAGAAGCACATCGTTATAATGTCCGGTTCTTGAACCCCGCGGTGGTCGGTTAATGAATAGCAAAGCTCCCCACGAGCAACAGTCGGAAATCAAAGCGCTCATCTCCAAGGGTTTGGAGCAGGGTTACTTGACGTACGCCGAAATCAACGACCACCTGCCCGATGACATCGTCGATCCGGAGCAGATCGAAGACATCATGGCGGTACTCAAGGGCGTCGGCATCGAGGTGCACGACGCGGCACCCGACACTGACACCATCGCCGACGGCGCGGCACCCGGCAACACCTCCGGCGACGACGATGCCGCCGCCGAAGAGGCCGTGGCATTGCTCTCCGCGGTGGACGCCGAAGTGGGTCGCACCACCGATCCGGTGCGCATGTACATGCGCGAGATGGGTACGGTCGAGCTGCTGACCCGCGAGGGCGAGATCGTCATTGCCAAGCGCATCGAGGAAGGCCTCAGCCAGGTGCAGACCGCCCTGGCCAGCTTCCCGCTGACGATCGAACTGCTGCTGGAGGAATACGACCAGCATCTGGACGGCAAGCGCCGCCTCAGCGAAATCCTGGCCGGCTTCCTCGATCTGGAGGAGGCCGCCGACCTTGCCCGCAAGGAGAAGGAAGCCGCTGCACTGCTGGTGCCCGAACCGGAGCCCGGCGACGAGCCCGACGAAGATACCGACGACGAGGACGTGGAAGAGGAAGCCGGCCCGACTGGTCCCGATCCGGAAGAGGTCAAGCGCCGCATGGAGCTGCTGCGCGACTACTACGGCAAGTTCCAGAAGGCCGCGCCCAAAGCCGCCAGCATCACCGACAAGAAGATCGTCAAGCTGCGCGACCAGATGGCCGAGGAATTCCTCAAGCTCAAGCTGCCGTCCGCGCTGATCGACGGCTTCGTGCGCAAGCTGCGCGAAGTGGTGGGCGACATCCGCCATCACGAACGCGTGCTGATGGACATCTTCGTCAAGCAGGTGAAGATGCCCAAGAGCGAGTTCATCAAGTCCTTTCCCAGCAACGAGGGCAACCTCGAATGGGCCGCCGAGCTCAGCCGCAAGCGCCAGAAGTGGTCGCCGAACATCAAGGCCCATCGCGAGGCGATCGACGCCGAGCAGGAGAAGCTCGCCGCGATCGAGCGCAAGCTGTTCCTGCCGCTGATCGACATCAAGGACATCAATCGCGCCATGGCCAGCGGCGAGGCCAGGGCACGTCGCGCCAAGAAGGAGATGGTCGAGGCGAACCTGCGCCTGGTGATCTCGATCGCCAAGAAGTACACCAACCGCGGCCTGCAGTTCCTCGACCTGATCCAGGAGGGCAACATCGGCCTGATGAAGGCGGTGGACAAGTTCGAGTACCGCCGCGGCTACAAGTTCTCGACCTACGCCACCTGGTGGATCCGCCAGGCGATCACCCGTTCGATCGCCGACCAGGCGCGCACTATCCGCATCCCGGTGCACATGATCGAGACGATCAACAAGCTCAACCGCATTTCCCGCCAGATGCTCCAGCAATTCGGCCGCGAGGCCACGCCGGAGGAGCTGGCCAAGGAAATGGAGATGCCCGAGGACAAGATCCGCAAGGTGCTGAAGATCGCCAAGGAGCCGATCTCGATGGAAACCCCGATCGGCGACGACGAGGATTCCCATCTGGGCGACTTCATCGAGGACGGCAACGCCAGCTCGCCGGTCGACTCGGCCACCGAGACCGGCCTGATGGAAACCGTGCGCGACGTGCTCGCCGGGCTGACCCCGCGCGAGGCCAAGGTGCTGCGCATGCGCTTCGGCATCGACATGAACACCGACCACACGCTGGAGGAGGTCGGCAAGCAGTTCGACGTCACCCGCGAGCGGATCCGCCAGATCGAGGCCAAGGCGCTGCGCAAGTTGCGCCACCCCAGTCGCTCCGAACAGCTGCGCTCGTTCCTCGACGTCGAGTAAGCGCGCCGACCGTCAGCAACCCCGGACAACGCCCGCCTCACAGCGGGCGTTGTTTTTTCCATGATCACCGTGGGACTGCCCGCGGCGAACCCGGCCTGTGAGTGCACATCGTGAGTCAGCAACCCCATGCCAAGGCCTCTCGCGCAGGGCTGATCTTCGGCGTCACCTGCTACACGATATGGGGCCTGTTCCCGCTCTACGTGGTGCAACTGGAGTTCGCCTCGGCGCTGGAAATCGTCGCCCACCGGATCCTGTGGTCGCTGCTGCTGTGCCTCGGGCTGCTGACGCTAACCCGCCGGCTGCCCGAGTTCCTCGCCGTACTGCGCTCGCCGCGCCAGTTCGGCGCACTCGCGCTGGCGGCCGCGCTGATCGCCTGCAACTGGCTGGTCTACGTCTATGCCGCCACCACCGGCCAGATACTGCAGGCCTCGCTGGGCTACTTCATCAACCCGTTGCTGACCGTGATGCTCGGTGTGCTGGTGCTGCGCGAGCGGCTGCGCCCGACGCAATGGCTGGCGGTCAGCATCGGCCTGGTGGCGATCGTGGTGATCGCCGTCGGCCAGGGGCGACCGCCCTGGCTGGCACTGGCGCTGGCGATCAGCTTCGGCTTCTACGGACTGAGCAAGAAGCAGGCCGGCCGCAGCATCGCGCCGATTCCCAGCCTGACCGTGGAGACCCTGGTACTGGCGCCGCTGGCCCTACTCGCGCTGGCCTGGCTGGGCTCCCGCGGCCAGACCCACTTCACCGTCCACGGCACCCGCTCGGCACTGTGGCTGATGTCCACCGGCGTCGCCACCACCCTGCCGCTGATCACCTTCGCCGCGGCGGCACGACGGCTGCCGCTGAGCACGCTGGGCTTGCTGCAGTACATCGGCCCCAGCCTGCAGTTCGTGATTGCCGTGGTCATCGCGCACGAACCGATGTCGCCATCGCGCTGGATCGGCTTCGCGATGATCTGGGCGGCGCTGCTGATGGTCAGCGTCGACGCGCTGCATGCCCAGCACCAGCGCCGGCGCCAGGCCGCCGCGAACACGCCCGAACTGGAACCGCTCGGCTGATCGGCGGGTGAGGATTTTGCGCAGCAAGCCGCCCGCTGCGGGCCGGCTCGGGTACCATAGCGGCTCGGGCCTGTAGCTCAACGGTTAGAGCAGGGGACTCATCGAAAGGTGCCGCCACGCAGGAATGCGTGGACGGGAACGGGATGAATTCAGGGAAACCTCAGCGGCGCGCCTGGCGCGGACGGTGGCAACCCTGAGCCAAGCCGGCGGTACACCGCCGGAAGGTGCAGAGACTACCTGAGGACTTCAGCGTCCTTGATCACAGGCTCGAGCGTCCCGCACCCCACCCGCGCATGCGTCATTCGCATCGAGCGAAGGGTGAAGAGATAGTCCGCGCCGGAGGGAAACCCCCGGGACACGCGAATCCCTTGGTTCCAGGTTCGAATCCTGGCGGGCCCACCACATAGCAGTTCGATAGCATCCGATTGAGTTCGATGAATCCCCAGAAACCCCTGATTACCTGGTGTTTCTTGTTCTGATGGGTTCGATCGAGTTCGATTGCATCCGGCGAAAAAGTGAGTCAGGCTGTGAGTCGTAGAACGATCATCACTCCCTTTGACTCACAGTCTGGTGACTCACATGCTTACGGATGCCAAGCTGCGCGCGTTGAAGCCTCGCGCGAACGCGTACCGCGTTGCTGATACCAATGGACTTTGTCTGGAGGTCAGGTCGACAGGCTCGAAGGTATGGCGTTACCGCTTCCGCCATGTCGGCAAGGCAAGCATCATTACACTAGGCGAGTACCCAACCATGTCGCTAGCTGAAGCGCGCGGTGGGCGTGACCAGGCACGAGCGCAAGTGAGGGATGGTGCAAACCCGGCGCATATTGCCAAGGCCAATCGCGCAACAAGGCTAGAACGGGCAAACAACACCTTTGTGTCAGTCGCTTTGGAGTTTCTTGCCAAGCGCGAGACAGAGGGC
>DATKVA010000114.1:0-8779 GCA_035530315.1 Rhodanobacter sp.
GCCAGGCATGGCAGATGGCGCATACGCGTGGACGCCAGACGGCTGCGCGTCACCGTCGTCACCGACCCGGTGTCGGAAGCGTGAGCTGAAAGGGCGAAATGGTGACACCTTTTCGCTGACACCCTTTCAATTGCCGGGGTCGGAAGCGCCGGCAGCATGGCTCGCCTATAGTGCGGTGGTGCGGCAACAAACCTGCGGCGAGCGGAAGGTCGCAATGCGCAGGACCTGAAAAGCCTGGCAAGGGTACTGCTGCGGATGTCCGGGCTGTAAGCACAGAACACTCTTCGACCAGAAGTTTTCAGATCGAAAAGTGAGCTGACAGGCAGCGACACAAAAGGCCTCGCCCCACAAAGCCGGGTATTTCGCCGATCCGCCGGTTGTCTTGCACTGACCAGCCCGGATGGGCGATCGCCATGAATGGCAGATCGCCCGTCCGCATCACTCGCTGGGCATCGGATTGTCGTGGGCGAACTCGATCACGGCACGTGCATCGTCGGCGGCCTGGGTGAACGCATCGAGTTGCGTGCCGCTGTAGTCGGTGCCACCGAACACCGCGGTCAGGATGGGCTCGGTCACGGCGGCATAGGTACCGTCGCCGTTGCTCTTGAGATAGGTGATGTCACCGGTGTAGGTGTCGCCACGGTCATAGGAGACCTGGGAGAAATCGACGTAGCTCTTGCCGTCCGCCCCGGTGACCGGGGTCAAGCCGGTGATCCCCAGGATCGAGTCGCTGTAAACCACCATGTCCTGGTTGATCGAGCCGGCCTTGTCGGATGCGGCCGCCAGGAACGACGCCGCCTGCAGCATGTCGCTGTTGGTCAGACTCTGATCGGAGAGGAAGGAAAGATTGCCCAGCGAAACGCCATCCTTCAGGTCCAGTCCCGGCAAGTAGCCCTTGCTCAGCAGCGCCTCGTAGAGTGCAAGATTCTCCAGCGGCGAATCGATCGTTTTGGCCACGCCATCGACAGTCGCCACCAGACGGCCGGACGCATCGACGGTGATCGCGGTTGCCGAGTTCAGCGTACTGATCGCTTCGTCGTAGGACTTGTCCAATACCTTCGTCGCCGAGCGTGCCACGCTAAGGCGGCTGAATTCCACCGGCACGACCAGGTCCTCGGAGCCCGCCACGATGTCGCCTTCAGGGGTCAGCGGAATCGGGTTGCCATCCGCATCGAGCGGCTGCACGTGACCGTATTGATCAAGGATCGGCACGCCGTTGGCGTCACGCAGGATCACGTTCAAATCGCCATAGAGGTCGCCCTTTTTGGTGCTGGCACCGGTGGGCTTGCCTGTAGTTTTTCCACCACCGTACTTCGGACCGCGCCGGTCGGAACTCTCCTCGGCATCGGCTGAAACTCCGGTGCCGCCGCTGAGTACCTTCGACTCCACCGACTTGCTGCCACTGGATCCGTGGTCATCACTGCCGTGAGTGCCGCTCGTGCCACTCTTGCCCTTGCCGCTATTGCTGCCCTTGTGGCTCGTGCCCTGAGCGCCCGAGCTGTGGCTGCTGCCGTGCGTATCCTGCGCATAGGCGGCCGCCATCGGGGACCATACCGTGTGAACACTGCCGAGGGACAGCGCGGCGCCGATCGACACCGCCAAAACCGTCAGGCCGACAACCAGTCTGTGACGCTGCTTCGTGCTGCGATTGTTCATGACATTCTCCTGTCTTGCTTGGGGCTGCGGCGGCGCGCCCGTACCGCAGTGGGTTGTGTGGTTTTTTTGAATGGCGCGTCCTGAATTCGCTACATGGTGTGACGATCGGTCAGAACCTCAGGCCCAGACCGATGCGGAAGAGTTGCTGTCGATTCGCGAAATGCAGGTCATCTGCCTTGGCCTGCGTGGTGTTGAAGGCGATGGCGTTGTAACGGGTAGAGGTGTAGTCCAGCCGAATGAACATCGACGCCGACAGCGGCGCCTCCACACCGACGCCAAGACGCGTTCCCGCGCGGTTGTCCTCGCGGCTGACCCACGCATCGGGGTTCTCGCCCTTTACGTAGACCGTGTGGAAACGGCCACGCACGCGACCGGCGCGCGCGTAGATCAACGCTCCACTGCGCGCCGCATAACCCAGTCGCAGGGCCGCCCCGTAGCTGCCGCGCGTCTCGACCGAGAAATCTCGCCCGTCAGGCAGTTTTTCGTGACGCCAGCCGGTACGGCTGGCGTCGTCTTCGAGTTCGAGACCGGCATACAGCGGCCCGAACGCGTGCCCGTAGCCGGCAAAGGCACCGATGTCATTGCCACGTCCACCGAAGTCCGCTCGAAAATTGGTGGATGCCGGCGGACCCGGCTGACGATGTACCGCATCGAGCTTGCTGCCACTGCGATC
The DNA here is from genome assembly GCA_035530315.1 of Rhodanobacter sp. Taxonomy (GTDB): domain Bacteria; phylum Pseudomonadota; class Gammaproteobacteria; order Xanthomonadales; family Rhodanobacteraceae; genus Rhodanobacter. Next base: position 2,330 of record DATKVA010000114.1, read on the forward strand.
GTCGCCGCCCTGCGCGCCGGCGTAAAAGCCGTCCAGGCCGGCCGCGACATGACTGCCGGCGGCAACGCTTCCCAGTCGCCAGCCAAGCCCCAGCTGAAACTCTCCCGTGCTTCCGGAGAAACGATCGGCACCGCCATCGTAGGCAACGTCGTAGCCGTCGTAGCGGGTGATGTCGTAGCGTGCCCGGACGAATACATGCGACGACAGCGGCATGTCCACGCCGATGCCGTGACGGGTAGCCAGGCGAGTGTCGTCCTGCACGTAGGCCGTGCCGGTTTCTGCCGCATAACTATTGTCGAAATGGGTCCGTCGACGACCCACGCTGGCGAAGATCAACCCGTCGCCGGGCAAGACGTAACCCACGTTGAGGGCCAGGCCTTCGCCCCGGCGTTGTTCGGACATGAACACCCGACTGTCGGGACTCTTGTCATGGTTCCAGTCGACATTGGCGCGAGTGCTGTCCGCCTCGATGCCGCAGTAGGCGCGCCCGAACGTGTGTCCGTACCCGGCGAAGACCGACGCGGTGGCACCACTGCCGGCAAAGTCGCCGCGATAGCCGCCGTGCTCGCCGCGCGGGCCGGTGACGCGCGTGTCGAATACGTTATAGCCGAGCGTCGTGCCCAGATAAAAGCCGGAGGGACCTTCCGGCGACTCCGATGCCGCTGCCGTGGTCGCTGCGGCCGCAGCCGTGATGGCGGTCGCTGCGCCGCCATCGAGGCGCAGGCCGAGATATATCTCCTGACGGTCGTAGTTGGCTCCGGGCAGGTCGGAATGGCGCTGAAGCAAGCGATAGTCCCCATCCAGAAACACCCGGCGGCTCAGCCGGTAGCTGAGGCCCACGCTGGTGTCGATCACGTCATCACGCCGACCGATACCGCGGAAATCGCTGCGCGTCACGGTGATCGCCGCATGCGTCGACAGGCGCGCATCGACCCGATGATCGGCGCGAACGCCCACGCTGGTATCCACGTAGCTCGATGCGCCGGGCAGCGTGGTTTCCAGGATCGATCGCGAGTAGGAAGCGCTCAGTGACGTCCGCCCCGGCGCATTCCAGGTGAGACTCACACCTGCCGTGGGCAACGTGACATCCGGCAATCTCGGATCGTCATAGCGCTGCGACATCTCTCCCAGGTAGACCTCTCCGGTCAGCGCGCCCTTCCCGCTGCGCGCAAGCCCGACCACCCAGCTATCGCCTTGGGAGTCGCGCCGGTAGCCGTTGTCGTCGAGCTCGCGTTCATAGCGGCGGCGATCGAGCGTGCCTTGCACGAACAGATCGGTCTGCCGCGACAGCGCGTAACCGAAGCGCATGCCCAGGCCGAGTACATCGCGATTGCGGTCGCCGTTGTCGATGACAGCGCCAGCGGCATCGGTCACATTGTGAAAGACCAGATGGTTGTAGGTCGCACCTGTGCGCAGCGAAAACGACTGCCAGCGCTGGGCGATACCGATGTGGGCATGCGCATCGGTAAAGACCGTCGGCCGGGTGCCGAACACGTCATCGGGCGAAGTGCGGTCCTCGTGCGAGCGGCTGATGCCCAGGCCACCGAAAAGGTTACCGTACCGATCGATGCGCTGACTGCCCGAAACATCCAGTCGATAGTCACGACTGTTTTCGCTGCTGTTGGTGCGGTATTGCGCAGCGCTGCCTTCTGCCTCGAATGTGAGACTGCGTCCACTGCTGCCCTTGCGTATCAGCATGGATGGCGTGACGGTCATCAACATGTCCGCCTGCGGCTGGTCGGACGTGGCGAAGACATTGCTGTCGTAGCTGATGCCGAACGAAAGTCCGGGCACCAGGGTCCACCCGGAAGGTGAAACCGGTGCGTCTTGCGCCACCTCGCGGGGTGCCGTTGCCGCTTTCGAAGCCGTCGCCGCCTGAGCGATCACGGTGCCACTCGCCGCCGCCATTGCCATGGCCAACGCCACATACAGCGCCTGCCGGCGCAAGGCGCTCGAATTGGTATAGCGGACATGTTCTGCACTTCGCGTGCCGCGCGACTGCATTGCCGAGCGATCGGTCAAACGCATAAATGTGGATTCCCTGTTCATCCATATGCTATGCGTGGAACAGACGGGCCGATTGACTTTAATCAATCCCGCAGCAGATATCCGTCCGGCAGCAGCCTTGCCTGTATTTGATCGGACAGGTAGCCATCGGGTACCTGGCTGGCGCGGATGGCGCGAGCTGTTGTGCGCGCAAAGCCGGCGGGGGAACGCCGACGTGCACCACGCCGGCGATGGCGGCCAGCCAGCATGCCAGCTGACCGCTACTCTCGAGTTCCGGCCTGCGACCACCGGCATGATTGGCGGAAAGTGCGCACAAGATCGAACGCCATGCCCTCGTGCAGCACGTGGCAGTTGCCGGTTTCCGGTCAGCCGGAAGGCTGAAAGGTCGCCCCCCCCAGGGTCGATTGCATGAGGCGCTCCGGCCAATGCTCGGGCGCCAGGCGAACGTCCGCTTGCCGGACACCTGCCGAAGCCGCCTATCGACAAGTCGATCGCGGCCCCACTCGTATGTCGGTCAAAAGTTGATGCAGTTGCCGGCCTCGATGTTCAGATCGTTTTCCATCGCGTCAAGCAAGGCCACGTCTGCGGGCGAAAGCTGGGCACAGGTGTCGTTGCGGGAAGCGCCATTGAGCACCAGCTTGGCCACCGCCTTCTTCCCTTCGTCGGACATCTGCGTATTGCGAGAAAGCTGTCCACGTCGGACAGGTGTTTTCTCAGATCGCCATGCTTCCACCTGCCCACCTTGATGCTGTCGTAGATGTTCTTGCCGAGCGCGATCGGCGAGCCCTTGTAGACCGCATACATGCCCATCCGTGCCAAGATCCTGCTCTTGTCCACCTTGGCGTCGGCGGACTTGAAATGGCCGCCCATCTGTTTCAACCGATCCCTGCTTACCCGCGCACCGAAAAAGTGCTTCAGCCCACCCCGGCTGCCTTCATCGCGTTTCGCATCAACGTATTCTCCCAGACATTCAGTGGACGATGCCGTCCCTGTCGCTGTACTCCTGCCGCCTTGCGGCACCGTCGCTGCCTGGACACGTGGGTGGCCAAATGTGCGCTGCCGATTCGCGCCAGGCAAGCCGCCAACATGCCCTGCCCAGCCCGATACGCTGCGCAAGAATGGTGTCACAAGAATGCTGTCGCGGACAATTTTCACGGGCCTGCAGTCGCCCAGGAATTGGGCCTTTTTTTTGTTGCCAAGCGGCCCGGGGCCCGAATCAGGCAGGCAACGAGGGAGTGGCTTGAAGATTCGCGGCGCGGACAGTCCGATCGCGCCACCCGGCAGGCTGGATCTACCAGGCGGCGCCTGCGATCGCTCGGACATTGATTGCAGTCAATGGCTCACCAGGGAAGCCGAACGCAGAGTGCATTCCGACTTCCCGTATTTTTTTCACATCCGCCAAAACATGCGGGTCGATGAGCGTGGGTCCGCATCCTTCGTGAGGCAACGTGTGGCGATTCAGTTGCCGTTTTCGCTGCCTTGCTGCTGCGTACCCTGGCCGTTGTCGGACGGGATGGTGACGCCGCGCTCACGTGCGCGCTGCTGCATCTCGGTGCGATGCTGCTCGCGATAGGCATCGCGCTCCTGCACGGTGTTCAGGCTGCGCATTTTGGTCATGTAGGCGGAGCGTTCGGCCGGTGTCATCAGGTCGTAGGCATAGATGGCCTGGCCATCCTGGTCGTGGATGCGGTCGCGATCCTGCAGCTTGTCCTGATCGTGCAGCTTGTCCTGATCCTTCAGGCGATCCTGGTCGTGCAGCTTGTCTTGATCCTTCAGGCGATCCTGGTCCTGCAGCTTGTCTTTGTCGTACAGGTGGGTCGGATCCTTCAGGCGGTCCTGCGTGTGCAGTTGGTCTCCCGTCGGTGTGGTGGCCGGGTTTACGCGTGGCGCACGCCCGCCCCTCTGGGCCATGACGGGCGAAGCCGATGCCAGGGCGATCGAGGCGCCCAGAATGATGATGACGGATTTACGCATGATGACTGTCCTCAGTAGGTCGAGTTGTGCCTGCGGAATTCCGCGGCAAGGGCAGTCTAGGAACGCCATGACGCGTGCAAGTTGACCTACGTCAATAACTAAACGTCGCTTGTAATTAGTCTGCAGGCACGAACTTTCCCGGCTGCGCGTGCCTCCCGCTCGCAACCATCGTGGCCCGGGGAGCTATGCGTCATATGCCCCATTCACACGACCCAAAGCATGCAAAGGACACCCACCATGAAACTCAGCAAGGCAATCCACCTGGCCTTCGTCGCCAGCCTGCTCGCCGGCACGGCGCCCTTGGTCCATGCCGCCGACCAGGGCGCTCCGTATGTCAGCGTGGGCACCGACTACAGCAGCGGCAAGTACGGCCTGGACACCACCACCACCATCTGGGATGTTCCATTGAGCGTGGGCTACAGCGGCAGCAGCTGGTCCTTCGGCGTCACCCTGCCGTACCTGCATGTGTCGGGTCCGGGCAACGTGATTCCGGGCGTCGGCGTGGTGCTCAACACGAATCCGAAGGGCCGTGGCCGTGGCGGTAGCGGAACTACCGTCATCGTCACACCTGCAACCTACGCCTCCGGGACGGCTTCGGGCATGGGCGATATCACGACCCAGGCCACCTTCCACGCCATCGAAAACAAGGATACCGGCTTCGCGCTGGATCTAACCGGACGAATCAAGTTCGGTACGGCCAGTACCGACAAGGGCCTCGGCACGGGACAGAACGATTACGGCGCCGCGGTCGACCTCTACAAGACGCTGGGGCCGGCATGGATGGTCTTCGGTGGCGTCGCCTACACGCAACTGGGCAGCTCCACGTACATCCAGCTGAATGATGTCTGGAGCGCCAACGCCGGCGTCAGTTACGCGCTCGACCAGGGCGATAGCACCGGCCTGGAATTCTTCTACCAGCAGCGACCGGCGGACACAGGCTATACACGCCGCGAAGCGACGCTCTACTTCAGCCACAAGATCAACGACGCATGGGCACTGCGTGGCTATTTCCTCGGTGGCTTCTCGGATGGCAGCCCCGATTACGGCGCCGGTCTGTCGGCTCGGGTTTCGTTCTAGCAGCCTGTCGGGCTTTGGTCGGCCGGGCTGCTGGGAACCTGGGCGCGGCGAACAGCGTGGGGCATGCGGTGCGGCTGCATCGCATGTCCTCGCAAGCCGTTCGTGCTTGACGGCCACTTCGCCAGACACCTGTGCCACGTGCAGAAGCACGACGCCCGCCGCGAGGCGCTGCCGGGAACCGCGTCAGGGACAAGTTGCTCGGGGCTGTAGTCGTCCAGGAACTGTCCACCTTCATCACTACCGATGATCGGCAGCCGGCAACCTTGCCGGCGCGACTGGAGCGGCCTGAAGCAAGGTTGCGACCAGCCGCTGCCGGCTTGGCTGCGGGGCGGTTTCCGCCTTTTGGACTGAACCTGCTGACATGCCGTTGTCAGCAGGAGGTCGCCATGCTGGGCGCCCTTTTCCCCCAGCAGAGCCTGAGCATGTCCGCCACCGGCATCACGTTGTTCGCCACCAACCCGATGTTCGGGCTGCCCGACAGCAGCCCGTTCGTGATCAAGACCGAGGTCCAGTTGAAAATGGCCGGCCTGGCCTACGACAAGGTATCGACTACCCCGCCGCAGGCGCCGAACGGCAAGCTGCCCTATATCAACGACCACGACGAAGTGGTTACCGATTCCACCTTCATCCGCGCGCATATCGAGCACAAGTACGGGCTCGATCTCGACCAGGAACTGGATGCGCGCCAGCGTGCGCAAGCCTGGACGATCGAGCGGCTGCTCGAGGACCATCTGTATTTCGCCATGGTCTGGTTCCGCTGGATCGAACCGGACAATTTCGCCAAGGGGCCGGCGCATTTCGTCGACCGCGCGCCCGAGGCGGACCGCGCCCGGCTGCGCGAGGAGATGCAGGCGCGCAAGGCGGCCGACCTGCATGCCCAGGGAACAGGCCGGCATTCGCCGGCGAAGATTGCCGAGCTTGGCGAACGCTCGATCGACGCGCTGGCGCAGTGGCTCGGCGATCGCCCGTACCTGATGCGCGACACGCCCAGCGGCGTGGATGCCACGGCGTTCGGCATGCTCGCCAGCGTGGTCACGCCGTTCTTCGACACCCCGCTGCGCCGCGCCGTGGAGGCTCGCCCCGCACTCGTGGGCTACGTCGCGCGCATGATGCAGCGCTATTACCCGGAGCATGGATGGAGCGCGACGCCGACGGCGATGTGACGCACGGCGGGGTCGGCTTCACATCCCGCTGTCCCGCATCCACGCCGCGGATACGCGGTGCCCGGCCGCGGGATCGTCCACCACCAGCACCAACTGGTTGGCGTGGTCGCTGTAGAGCACCTCGATGTTCACCCCGGCCTCCGCCATGCGCCGGCACAACCCGCCGAGCTGGCCCGGTCGATCCTGCTGCAGGCGCTGGATCAACACCTCGCGCACGGCCGACACCCGG
>DATKVA010000115.1:0-47368 GCA_035530315.1 Rhodanobacter sp.
CAGATGACGCAGGCCGAAATCAAGTCGATCACGCCGGCGCAGGTGACGAAATACCATATCGGCTCGGTCCTCAATGGCGGCGGCTCCTGGCCGGGTGGAAACAAGCATGCCGGGATCGGGGATTGGCTGGCGTTATCCGACCGCTATTACGATGCGTCGATGGCGACCGATGCGTCGATCAAGGTGCCGATCATCTGGGGCACCGACGCCGTGCATGGGGACAACAATGTCTTCGGGGCCACCTTGTTCCCGCACAACATCGGCCTGGGGGCGGCGCACGACCCGGCCTTGATCGAAGATATCGGTGCCGCAACCGCCCGGGCGGTGCGCGCCACGGGCATCGAATGGGTGTTTGCGCCGACCCTCGCCGTGGCACAAAATGCGCGTTGGGGACGCACCTACGAAAGCTTTTCCACCGACGGCCCCCTGGTGCGCGAGTATGCACGCGCCTACGTGACCGGGCTGCAGGGCAGCTTTGGCGATCACAACGTCATGGCCACGGCCAAGCATTTCATCGGCGACGGGACGACTCAACACGGCAAGGATCAAGGTGACGCCAAAGTCAGCCGGAGCGAGATGATCAACGTGCACGGATCGGGCTACTTCGGGGCGCTCGAAGCCGGGGTGCAGAGCGTGATGGCGTCGTACAGCAGTTGGGATGATGTGGCCGCAGGCGTCGACTACGGCAAGATGTCCGGGGCAAAGGCGCTGTTGACGGGGGCGCTGAAGGACAAGATGGGCTTCGACGGCTTTGTCGTTTCCGACTGGAACGCGATCGGTCAGTTGCCCGGCTGCAGCAATGCCAGTTGTCCGCAGGCAATCAATGCCGGCATCGACATGGTGATGGTGCCCGACGACTGGAAAGCCTTCATCGCGAACACTACCCGCCAGGTCGAGGATGGCGAGATCCCGATGGCGCGCATCGATGACGCCGTCAGCCGGATCATCCGCGCCAAGTTGCGCATGGGCCTGTTCGGCACGCGACCTTCGCAGCGTGCCGGGGCGGGCGATGCCGACTTGCTGCAGAGCCGCGCACTGGCACGGCGAGCGGTTCGTGAGTCGCTGGTGCTGCTGAAGAACAATCACGACGTGTTGCCCTTGAAACCGGGCATGAAAATTCTGGTCGTGGGCAAGAGTGCCGACAACCTTTCCAACCAGACCGGGGGCTGGTCGTTGACGTGGCAAGGTACGGGCAACGGCAATGCCGACTTCCCCAACGGCGAGAGCATCCTGGCGGGGCTGCGCCACGCCGACGGTGCGGCGAATGTCACCTACAGCGAAACGGCGCAGGGCATCGATCTGCAACCGTTCGATGCGATCGTGGCGGTGATCGGCGAGACCCCGTATGCGGAGACCATGGGCGACATCCTGCCGTCGGCCACGCTGCGCCACACCGATCGGCACCCGGAGGATCTGGCGGTTCTGCAAACGGTCGCCAAGGCGCACAAGCCCGTCGTGACGGTGTTTGTCTCCGGCCGTCCGCTTTACGTCAACAACCTGCTCAACCTTTCCGACGCATTCGTGGCCGCATGGCTGCCCGGTACCGAAGGCGAGGGCGTGGCCGACGTGCTGTTTGCCGCCAAATCCGCAGCCGGCCGCTACAACTTCAGCGGGACACTTCCCGCGCCGTGGCCCGGTGTTCCGTGTCCGGATTCGAGCGCTGGCGGCGCCAAGGCGACGCGCTGGCTGTTCGCCCCGGGGTACGGGCTGCGCTACCCCAGCAGGCGCGTACTCGGTCCGCTGCCCACTTATCCCGCCGTTGATACATGTGCCGACACCTCCGTGTTGTCGGTGTTTCACACGCTTGCGGTGTCCCCGTTCTCGCTCTACCTGGCAGACGCGAACCCGCAGCACCGGGCGCATGACGTGGGATCGGATTTGAACGCCGTCATCGAGTGGCCGGCAAGCCATCCGGTGCTGCGTTTGCGCACGGTGCAAGTCAACACCCAGCAGGACGCCAAATCGGTGACATGGCTCGGGGCCGGCAGGTTCTTTGCGCGCAGTCCGCAGCCAAGGAACCTGATGCCGCTGGTATCGACCCACGCTGCCTTGCAGTTCGATGTGGTGATAGCCAAGCCCGCCAAGGGGCCGGTGAAGGTGTACATGGGGTGTGGTCACGACTGCACGCGAAGTGTCGACCTCGCGCACACCTTCGACAGTTATGCCAGCGGCACCCGGCACACGGTGTCGATTCCGCTGCAGTGCTTCATCAAGGGCGACGCCGACCTCGCACACGTCGATGTTCCATTCGGTGTGCTGGCATCGCCGCCGTTTTCCGCCGCCTTTGCCGACGTAAAGATCATTGCGGGGGCGGCGAGCGGACGCGCCGACTTGCCATGCGCAAGCCTGGATGCTCCGTGACGGTGCGCCGGTCGCGCGTTCAAGGCAGCGAACTCGGCGTGCTTCGTGTGCGCCATGGGTGAGCACGGCCGCGCCTCCCGCTGGACAGCGATCCCGTTCCATGCCTTGATTGCCGTGCTCACGCTGGCTGCCGTCTATGGGGCGCGCCCACGGACGCAGACCGTAAAGCCCATCGTCGTCGCGTCGCCGCTTCCGGCGCAAGCCGCGGTCAAGCTGTGGCTGAGCACCGCTGATCGCCGGCTGCGCCTGGCGCAGCAGCCCGACATTGAAACAAGCGCGCAGCCAGGGGCGCCGGCGAATGTCGTCATCCACATCGACATCCACAAGACCTATCAATCCATCGTGGGTTTCGGGGCGGCGCTGACGGATTCGTCGGCTTGGCTGCTTCAGAACAAGATGAATGGGCCGCAGCGCAATGCGCTGTTGCAGGAACTCTTTGGTCCGCCACCCAACCTCAATCTGACGATGACGCGCCTGACCATCGGCGCCTCGGATTTCTCGCTGAAGCGATACACCCTGGATGACCTTGCCGCCGGCGAAGTCGATCCGTCGTTGCAGTATTTCAATGTCGCATCCAGTTTGCGCGACGTCATCCCGACCGTGCGCGAGGTGATGGCGATCGATCCGCAGTTGCGCATCATCGCGTCGCCATGGAGCGCACCGGCGTGGATGAAGACCAGCGCAAACCTCATCGGGGGAGGGTTGCTGAAGCAGTACGAAAGCACGTACGCGGATTACCTCGTCAAATACGTCGACACCTACCGTGGGTACGGCATCCCCATCTTCGCCTTGACCTTGCAGAATGAGCCGGGCTTCATACCCGTGACCTACCCGGGCATGGATCTGCCGGCGTCCGCACAGGCGCGCATCATCGCGCAGTATCTCGGCCCCGCCCTGGCGAGCCGCAAGGCAAAAACACGCATCCTGGCCTGGGATCACAACTGGGACGAGCGGGAGCAACCGTTGAGCCTGCTGGCCGACCCGGATGCGGCGCGCTATATCGATGGCATCGCCTGGCATTGCTACCGGGGCGATCCGGATGCTCAGAGTCAGGTACATCGGGCCTTTCCAGGAACGGACGCCTACATCACCGAGTGTTCGGGTGGCGACTGGGCGTCCAGCAAGCACGGCGAGCTGCTGTGGTTTGCGCGTGATCTGCTGCTTGCCGGGCTCAGGAACTGGGCGCGCGGCGTGGTGTACTGGAACCTGGCGCTCGACAAGCACTACGGCCCGCATTTCGGCGGGTGCGCCACCTGCAAGGGAGTGGTTACGATCGACTCGCGCACGGGTAAGGTGAGTCGCAACGACGAGTACTACGCGTTCGCGCACTTCAGTCGCTTCGTGTTGCCCGGTGCCGTCCGGGTAAGGTCCAGCACCATCGAAAAGGATATCGCCGTCGCCGATGTGGCATTTCGGAATGCACACGACGGGTCGGTCGTTCTGGTGCTGGTGAACAGCGCGACGGATGCGCGGAGCGTCTCCGTGAGGCAGGACGAAACCCGCTTCCGCTATACGTTGCCACCGCGGAGCGTCGCGACCTTCGTATGGAACCCGACCCGGATCTCAAGCCCGTGGACAACACGAGTTCGCAACTGGTCAAAACGGTACCCGTTGCGACTGCTGTGAGGGTGGCGGTCGATGAGCGAAAAACGGGTAATGGATGCAGGGCAGACGGCATCATCTCAAGAGGATGTGTAGGAGCGCGCTTGCGCGCGATGCTCTTCGCCAGGGGTGAAGTAAGTGCTTCGCGCGCAAGCGCGCTCCTACCGTGCGCTCCAAGCGCCAGGAACCAGGCCATATTCGAGATTCCCCTTGGGCAGGAAGGGTGATTCTGGCGGCGAAATGGCCTTATTTGCGCAAGCCGACGACGGGGCGATTTTCGGTGGTCCATTCGTGCATCGAGCCATCGTAGACGCGCACATTCGGGTTCTTCATGATTTCATGGAGCACGAACCATGCGCCGGCAGCCAGATGGCCGGTGTTGCAGTAAGTGATGGTGGCTCTGTGCGGGGCGATGTCCAGATGCTTGAAGATGCCGGCATACTGGGCTGCAGTGAGATAATGCGCGCTGCCGTCCCTGACCACGGCGCGCAGATCCGGTGGCATGTCCACGGCGCCCTTGACATGGCCCGGTACCAGTACCATTGGCTTTTTGGCCAGGCCGACGTAGAACGGCATGGCGCGGGCGTCGACGATCTGGCCATGGCCAATGGCCTTGGCCACATCGGCGCTCGTGGCGACGTAGCGCATGTGTGGCGCAGAGGCGGCCCAGCTCCCCGGTGCCGAAGGCGCGGGCGCCGTGGTGGCGAAGGGCATGCCCGACTGCAGCCAGCCGCTGGTGCCGCCGTCCAGCAAGGCGATGCGATCGTCGCCATAGACCTTCATCGACCAGTACACGCGTGCCGCCATGTCGAGGTCGTTGCCGCTTGACCCCTCCGGAACGATCACGGTGGGTCGCCCCGCTTGCACGCCGATGCCTCGAATCAGGGCCTGGAAGTCCGCTCGATCGGGCAGCATCCATCGAATCTCGCGACCGTCGATGTTGCGGGTGACGCGCACTTTGCCGAAGTCCAGCAATACGGCGCCAGGGATGTGGCCACCCATGGTCGAGAGGGTGTTCCCGCCATTCCCGGCGGTGAACCGCGGGGCTCTTGTGAAGGACGCCAGGTCATCGCGAACGTCCACGATGTTGACCTCGCTCCGATGCCGCGCGAGCCATTGCGGGCTGACGATCGGGCCGGGCAACTCCGTCGCGCGGACCGTGGCCGACGCCAGCCATGCCAGCGTGATGGCCAAGGCGGCCTTGACCGGCGTTTTCATGTGCGTGTCCATTCGACGGGTTGGTCCGCACAAAATGGCCGGCAGGCAAATGATTGCTGGCAGCCGATCAAATCGCCGTCGATGTTTCTGGGCCACAGCCGATCCACGCGCGTCAACCCGCGCTGGCGGCCACTGCCGCCAGCTGCGGGAAGCGTGCGTGGATCGCGCGGCGGATGCCGGGCAGATCCAGGCCGGCCATGCTCAGCACTTCCTCGCGGCTGCCGTGTTCCAGATAGACGTCTGGAAGGCCGATGTGCAGGATCGGCTTGACGATGCCGTGGGCGGCGAGGCATTCGGCCACGCCCGAGCCGGCGCCGCCGGCGATGGCATTGTCTTCCAGCGTGACGAACGCGTCGTGGCTCTTCGCCAGATCGAGGATCATCGCCTCGTCCAGTGGCTTGACGAAGCGCATGTTGACCAGGGTGGCATCGATCTCGGCGGCGATCGTGGTGGCCGGCGACAGCATGGCGCCGAAGCTGAGCAGGGCAATGCCGTGGCCGCGACGGCGCAGCTCAGCCTTGCCGATCGGCAGCGTGTCCAGCGCTTTGCGGATGACCGTGCCCGGGCCGCTGCCGCGCGGGTAGCGCACCGCGGCGGGGCCGGCGTAATGGAAGCCGGTGGAGAGCATCATGCGGCATTCGTTCTCGTCGCCGGGGGCCATGATCACCATGTTCGGCAGGCAACGCAGGAAGCTGAGGTCGAAGCTGCCCGAATGCGTGGGGCCGTCCGGCCCGACCACACCGGCGCGGTCGATCGCGAAGGTGACGTCGAGGTTCTGCAGCGCCACGTCGTGGATCGCCTGGTCGTAGGCGCGCTGCAGGAAGGTCGAGTAGATCGCCACCACCGGCTTGGCGCCTTCGCAGGCCATGCCGGCGGCCAGGGTCACCGCGTGCTGCTCGGCGATCGCGACGTCGAAATAGCGCTCCGGGTATGCCTTCGAGAAGCGCACCAGGCCGGAGCCTTCGCGCATGGCCGGGGTGATGCCGAGCAGGCGTTCGTCGGCGGCGGCCATGTCGCACAGCCAGTCGCTGAAGATGTCGGTATAGGTCGGTTTGCCCGGCGCGGATTTCTTCACCAGGCCTGACTGCGGATCGAACGGTCCGACCGCGTGGTATTCGATCTGCGCCCGTTCGGCCGGTGCGTAGCCCTTGCCCTTGGTGGTGATCACGTGCAGCAGTTGCGGGCCGGGCAGGTCCTTCACCGTGCGCAGCGCAGCGAGCAGTTGCGGGATGTTGTGGCCGTCGATCGGGCCGGTGTAGTGGAAGCCCAGTTCCTCGAACAGCGTGCTGGGCACGAACATGCCCTTGGCGTGTTCCTCCCATTTCTTGAAGAACCGGCCGAACAGCGACTGTCGCGGGATCGCCCGCTTGGCGCGCTCGCGCCACATGTTGAGGGTGTGGTTGGCCATCGCGCGGGCCATGATCTTGGTCAGCCCGCCGACGTTCTCGCTGATCGACATGCCATTGTCGTTGAACACCACCAGCATGTCCGGCTCGACGTCGCCGCCATGGTTCAGTGCCTCGAACGCCATGCCGGCGGTCATCGCGCCGTCGCCGATCACCGCCACCACCTTGCGTTTGTCGCCTTTGCGCTGCGCGGCGATCGCCATGCCCAGCGCGGCCGAGATCGAGGTGGAGGAGTGGCCGACGCCGAAAGTGTCGTATTCGCTTTCCGCACGGCGCGGGAACGGGGCCAGGCCGTCCTTCTGCTTGATCGTGGTGATCCGTTCGCGGCGGCCGGTGAGGATCTTGTGCGGGTAGCACTGGTGGCCGACGTCCCATACCAGGCGGTCGTTCGGCGTGTCGAACACGTGGTGCAGAGCCACCGTCAACTCGACCACGCCCAGCCCCGCGCCGAAATGGCCGCCGGAGCTGGCGACCGCCTCGATCAGGTATTGGCGCAGTTCGTCGGCAACGGCGGGCAATTCATCGTCGGGGACGCGACGCAGGTCGGTCGGCGTCTCGATCGGCGCCAGATGGGGGAAGCGGTCAAGCTCGTTCATCTGCCTATTGTTGGCCCAGAGACGGGGCGGGGCAAGGGCGACTTGCTGAACAAACCGGGGCGGGCGCACCCGCATATGGCGCAATACGCCCTGAAACCGCGCATGATCCGCCCATCGATTCAAGGAGACCAGCCTATGTCCCTCCGCAAGCTTTTCCGTCGTCTGACCGAGAACACCTCGCGCTATGCCGGCAAGCCGGTGGCGTTCATTCTCGCCACCTCGCTGATCGTGTTGTGGGCGTTGACCGGGCCGCTGTTCGGCTTCGGCGACACCTGGCAACTGGTGATCAACACCTCCACCACGATCATCACGTTCCTGATGGTGTTTTTGATCCAGAGCAGTCAGAACCGCGATACCGCCGCGCTGCAGATCAAGCTGGACGAGTTGATCCGCACCAGCCGGGCGCACAACGCGCTGCTGAATCTGGAGCAACTGGACGAGGACGATCTGGAGCGCATCCGCAAGCATTATTTCAAGCTGGCGGATCAGGCATACGGCAGTCTCGACAGGATCGAGCGCGGCATCAACGACCTGCACAACGACGAGGACGACGCGGGCGACGCGGCCCGCCGGGACGGCGCCGACGACTGAACGGGCCAGCCCGTGCTCGGGCCGAGCCTCGCTCAGGCCATCTGCGGGCGCCGGTCGCGCGGCAGGTGGTTGACCAGGAACTCCATCTGGTCGGCCAGGATGTTGCGGTTGGACAGGATCAGGTGCTCGACCCAGCTTGGCCGGTAGGGCACGGCGAGCAGCGGCATGTGAGCCTGCTGCGGCGTGCAGTTGCTCTTCTTCAGGTTGCATGCCAGGCAGGCGCTGACCACGTTCTCCCAGCTGTCGCGGCCGCCCTTGGAGACCGGCTGCACATGATCGCGGGTCAGTTCGCCGCGGCTGTAGTGATTGCCGCAGTACAGGCAGAGGTGGCGGTCGCGGGCGAACAGCGCGGTGTTGGTCAGCGCCGGCGCGGGGTCGATCGCGTGATCGCGGCAGTGGCCGGTGCTGGCGATGATCGGGTGCAGCTCGATCCGGCTTTGCCGGTCGAGTCGCCGGTTGTGGCCGCCATGCACGGTCAGGCAGGGGTCGCCCAGGGTCCAGGCGACGGCATCACGGACATACAGGCATACCGCGTCCTGCCAGCTGATCCAGTCGAGGATGCGTCCGGCGGAGTCCAGCGACAGCACCCGGGTCGCGTTGAGATCGGCTCGATTCGGCACTTCCATCAGCATGTAGAAAGGTCCTTCAGCCAAGGCTTTGAGAGCGTTTCAGTGGTGTATTTTTGCCAGCATAGAACAATTTGATTGCAAATCGCAGGCGCTGGTGGCATGCGCAGTGGTGGGGCTGCAAGTCGCCGCTGTACGGTGGCGCTGATATAGTTGGCAATCAACACAGACCCGACGCCGGGTTTGGGAGGGGGCGCTTCGGTGGCGACCCCGGCACGGCGGGGCTAGAGGTAAATGACGTGGCTGAAGTTATTTTCTATGAGCGTCCGGTGCCGCTCAATCGCGCAGAGCACAAAGATCTGCGCCTGAAGGGTGTGCCGAGCATGAAGTTCGCGATGAACGCGCATTCGGTGCCGCTGACCGGCACGGAGTTCGCCCTGGCCGCGCGCGATCTGGCGATCGTGTTCGCTGGCGCGGAAGCGAAGAATGCCGGCCCGATTGCATTGCTCGGGCTGCGCGAGAACGAAAACCTGTACGTCGATGCCGAGGGACAGTGGGCGGCCAACACGTATGTTCCGGCATTCGTGCGCCGCTACCCGTTCATCCTGGCCGAGAAGCCGGAGGGACAGGAGGGCGAGGAGCTCACCGTGTTCCTGGACGAGCAATACGAGGGCTTCGACAAGGTCGTGGGCGAGCGCCTGTTCAAGGAGGACGGCACCGACACCGAGCTGCTGACCAACGCGGTGAACTTCCTCGGCGAGTTCCAGCAAGGCGTGGCGCGTACCCGCTGGTTCATGCAGGTGCTGAACACGCACGAGCTGCTGGAGCCGCGCAATATCCAGTTGCAGAAGCCGGCGGTGGCTGGCGGGGATCCGAAGTCGATCAGCCTCAACGGCGTGTTCGTGATCAATGAGGAAAAGCTGCGCACCCTCGATGAGAAGACCGCCCACGAGTTCGCCCGCGAAGGCGTATTCGGCTGGATCTACGCGCACTTGCTGTCGCTGACCAACATCGATCGCCTGGCCCAGCGTCTGGACGCGCGCGAACGGGCCGAAGCGGCCAGCGGCGCGACCAAGAACTGAAATCGGCATGCGGCCGCGCCCACGAGCGCGGCCGCGTAGGAGTGCACCCTGTGCGCGATGCTCTTGTGTCGGGTGAAAAGCATCGCGCACAGGGTGCGCTCCTACACATTCGGGATCATTCGAAATCCCCTTAAGTAACTCCTAAGCAGAAGACGCCATCATGCCGGCCATGAAGCATCCTGGCCGGCATTTTCGTGGAATCATCCCGTGGCAATTGCGCCGCTGTGGCGGAGCAGTCTTGCGGGCAGCGGCGACGCTGGGCCTGGCGGGCGTGTTGACGCTGTCCGGTTGCGCCACATACGCACCCGCGCCGCTCGGCAGCGGGCGCGGCGCGGACAGCGTGGCGCAACTGGGCGCACCGCTGGCGGACATGCCGATGCCGGCTCTGGCGAGCCATCGCTTCGATCCGTCCGACGGACTGGATGCGACCGAGGTGGCGATGCTGGCGGTGGCGAACAACCCCGCGCTGAAGCTCGCCCGCGATGAGCTGGGCATCGCCCGCGCGCAGGCGTTCGCCGCCGGTCTGCTGCCCGATCCGCAGTTGGGTTTCAGCGGCGACGTGCCGAAGGGTTCCGGTCAGGGCCTGACCAACGCGTACAGTCTCGGCCTGAGCGAGGACATCGGCGCCTTGCTGCTGCGCTCCTCGCGCAAGGCGGTGGCGCGCAGCCAGGTCGATCAGGTCAACCTCGACCTGCTGTGGGCCGAATGGCAAACCGTGGCGCAGGCGCGGCTGCTGTTCGACCAGGTGCTGACGCTGCGCGCGCAGCAGGCGCGGCTCGACGACGAACACACCGCCCTGGCCGCGGTCGCGAAAACCATCCGTGCCGCGCTGAGAGCCGGCAACCTCACCTATGACCGTGCCAGCGCCGGCCTCAACGCCGACGCCGACGTGCGCAAGCAGCAGGCCGACAATGCGATCGCGCTGCGTCAGGCCGACAGCGACCTGCACCTGCTGCTGGGCCTGGCGCCGAGCGCACCGCTCGATCTGGTCGGGCCGCCCTACCGGGCGATGCCGACGCCGGCGCAGGTGCGGGCGGCACTGGCCGACCTGCCGCGGCGGCGGCCCGATCTGCTTGCGCTGCAGGCCGGCTACCGGTCACAGGAAGCCCGGGTGCGCGGCGCCATCCTCGCCCAGTTTCCGGCGCTGACCATCGGCTTCAACACCGCCCGCGACACCAGCGCCGTGTATACCAACGGATTCAGCATCGGCATCACCCTGCCGCTGTTCGATCGCAACCGCGGCAACATCGCGATCGAGCGGGCGACCCGGCAGCAGCTCAGGGACGCCTACGCGGCCCGCGTGCTGACCACGCGCAGCGACATGCAACGCATCCTGGGCGACCTCGGCACGCTGGATCGGCAGGCCGGCAAATTGGCCGCGCATGCGCATCGGCTCGATCAGGCACGTCGTGCCGCCGGGCGTGCGTGGCGCGACGGCACGCTCGACTGGCCGACCTGGTTGGCGATCCGCAGCAGTGCGCTCGGCGCCGATCTCGGCCTGCTCGCCGTGCGGCAGGAGCAGGCCCGGCAATCGATCGCGCTGCAGGCTCTGCTCGGCAGCACCCGGCTTCGCAACACCCCGCCCGGCACCACCCATTCCGTTTCTGCGAAAGCGTCCAAGCCATGAATCGTCGATACCCTCTGCCGTGCCTGTGCACACTCCTGCTGATCGGTCTGCTGGCCGGCTGCAGTCATGGGGCGTCGGACGCCGCCGCCGCGGCCGCTCCGCTCGCCCAGGTTGCGGTCACCACCGCGACACCCGTGCGGCGGACGTTTCATGACACGATCCATGCCTGGGGCAGCGCGATGGGCGACCCGCATCGTGCACGCACGATCAGTCTGGCGCATGCCGGCCAGGTCGTCGCGTTGCAGGTGGCGGCGGGGCAAACCGTGAAACGCGGGCAGCCGCTGCTGACCGTCGCTCCCGATCCGCTGGCGCGCAGTGCGTACCGGCAGGCACAGAGCATGCTGACGCTGGCCCGCGGCGAACTGCGGCGCACCGAACAACTGGCGGCTCAGCGATTGGCCACGCAGTCGCAGCTGGCCAGCGCACGCAAGGCGCTGGCCGATGCGCAGGCCGCGCTCGATGCGCAGCACGCACTCGGCGGCGGTGCGGCACGGGAGATCGTCGATGCGCCGGCCGATGGCGTGGTTACCGCGCTGAACGTGGGCCTGGGCGAGCGCTTTGCCGCCAATGCGCCGCTGCTGGGCTTCACGCCCACCCATGCGCTGGTAGCCCAGCTCGGCGTGCAGCCGCAGGACGGCGCGCAGCTACATGTCGGCATGTCGGTGCAGCTGCGACGGGTGTATGGAACCGCAGCGGATTTTCTCGGCACGCTGAGCATGATCGGGCAATCGGTCGACCCGCAGACGCATCTGCTGCCGGCGCAGGTGCAACTGCCCGCGAGCGCCACTGCCACCCTGCTTGCCGGCGTGCCGCTGGATGCCCGCATCCGCACCGCGGATTTCACCGCCTGGGCGGTGCCGCGTGCGTCCGTGCTGCGCGACGAGAAAGGCGATTACCTGTTCCAGGTGGAGAACGGGCACGCCAAGCGCATCGACGTGAAGCTGGCCAGCCCCGACGGTGATCCCGTCGGCGTGCAGGGGGCGCTCGATCCCAAGGCCAAGGTCATAGTGCTGGGCGTGTATGAACTCAGCGACGGGGATGCGGTCAGGGAGTCGGCCAAGTGAGTGTGACGGTGTGGATGCAGCGGCACCGCCGCTCGTTGCTGTTCCTGGCACTGATGCTCGCTCTTGGCGGCATGGCCAGCGCATTGATGATGCCGGTGGCGTTGTTCCCCAACGTGGCGTTTCCACGCGTGCAGGTGACGCTCGATGCCGGCGACCGACCGGCCGACCAGATGGCGATCGAGGTGACCACGCCGGTGGAGGAAGCGGTGCGGCGCGTGCGTGGCGTGCGCAGCGTGCGTTCCACCACCAGCCGCGGCAGCGCCGACATCGCGGTTACCTTTGATTGGGGCGCGGACATGGCGGCCGCGCTGCAGGGCGTCAATGCGGCGGCTGGTCAGGTATTGCCGCAGCTGCCCGCCGGCACCCGGCTCAGCACCCGGCGCATGGATCCCACCACCTTCCCGATGCTGGCTTACAGCTTGCGCTCGCACACCGTCTCGCCCAGCGCGCTGCATGATCTGGCCGAATACCAGTTGCGTCCGCTGCTCAGCGGTATTGCCGGGGTGGGGCAGGTCAAGGTGCAGGGCGGCGAGGTGGCCGAGTTTCATGCGGACGTCGATCCGGACAAGCTGCGCGGGCTCAACCTGAGCCTGGCCGAGGTGACCACGGCAGTCACCCAGGCCGCCACCATCCAAGCGATGGGCCGCGTGTCCGATCACTACAAGTTGTACCTGATGCTGGCCGACAACCAGCCGAAAACCCTGGCTGCCTTGCGCGACATCGTGCTGCGCGCCGGCCCGCAAGGCATGGTGCGCCTGGGCGACGTGGCGCGGGTCAGCCTCAGTCACGTGCCGCAGTGGATCAAGGTCAATGCGGATGGCCAGAACGCGGTGCTGCTGCAGGTCTACCAGCAGCCCAATGGCAACAGCGTGCAGATCGCCAGGGATGTCAAGCAGCGGCTGGCCGATTTCGCGCCGCAGATGCCGGCTGGCGTGCAGGTGGCCAACTGGTACGACCAGACCCAACTGGTCACCGGGGCGGCCAGCAGCGTGCGCGATGCGATCCTGATCGGCATCGTGCTGGCCGCGCTGGTGCTGTTCGTGTTCCTGCGCAACACGCGGGTGATCCTGATCGCGCTGATCGTGGTGCCAGCGGTGCTGGCGATCACCATACTGCTGCTGCGCGTGCTCGGCATGAGTTTCAACATGATGACGCTGGGCGGCATGGCGGCGGCCGTGGGCCTGATCATCGACGACGTGATCGTGATGCTCGAGCACATCATGCGCCGGCTGGGTGGCGACGGGGACCAGCGCCAGGTGCACGAACGCATCGCCGGCGCCGCGTGGGAGTTCACCCGGCCGCTGACCGGTTCCAGCGCGGCCACGGTGATCATCTTCCTGCCGCTGGCGTTTCTGTCCGGCGTGACCGGCGCGTTCTTCAAGGCGTTGTCGCTGACCATGGCCAGCGCGCTGATCATTTCCTATCTGCTGACCTGGATCGCCGTGCCGCTGCTGGCCGAGCGGTTCCTGGACAAGCGCCATCGCACCGAGCATCCGCCAGGTCGCTTCACCCAGCGCATGATGCAGGGTTACGAACGCACACTGCAGGCGTGGTTGAAACGGCCACTCTTGGTCCTGATTCTGGTGCTGCCGTTGTTGCTGGTGGGTGCCTTCGCCTTCACGCGAGTCGGTACCGGCTTCATGCCGGCGATGGACGAGGGCGGCTTCATCCTCGATTACCTGTCGCCGCCCGGCACCTCGCTGGAGGAGACCGATCGCCTGCTGCGTCAGGTCGAAACGATCATCCGTGCCAATCCCTACGTGGATACTTATTCCCGCCGCACCGGCCTGCAGCTGGGCGGCGGCGTCACGGAGGCCAATCAGGGCGACTTTTTCGTGCGTCTCAAGAGCGGTTCGCGACCGTCCACCGAACAGGTGATGGAGCAGATTCGCATCCAGGTCGAACACAAGGTGCCCGGGTTGGATATCGAGCTTTCGCAGCTGATGGAGGATCTGATCGGTGACCTGGTGGCGGTACCGCAGCCGATCGAGGTGAAACTCTACAGTGACGATGCAACGCAGCTCGATGCCGCTGCCGTGAGGGTGGCCGCTGCGGTGGGCAAGATCCACGGCGTGGTTGGTGTGCGCAACGGCATCAACCCCGCCGGAGATGCGCTGGAGGTGCGGGTGAATCCGGCCCAGGCGGCGCTGCAGGGACTCGATCCGGTCAGCGTCACCGACCAGGTGGCTGCGGCCGTCAACGGTACCGTCGCGGCGCAGTTGCCCGAGGGCAGCAAAGTGGTCGGCGTGCGCGTGCGCCTGCCCGAAAGTTCGCATCAGCGGCTGGAGCAGGTGGACGCACTGCCGATTCGCGCCGCCGACGGCCACCTGCTGCCGTTGTCCGAGGTGGCCACAGTCAAGCAGGTGCAGGGTCAGCCGGAAATCACCCGCGACAACCTCAAGCGCATGGTCGCGGTGACCGGCCGTATCAGCGGGCGCAGCCTTGGCTCGGCCATCACGGATGTGAAGAAGGTGATGAGTCAGAAAGGCCTGCTGCCCAAAGGCATGTTCTACGAGCTCGGTGGCGTGTACAAACAGCAGCAGCAGGCGTTTCGCGGACTCACCATCGTGATGCTGGCGGCGATCGCGCTGGTGTTCACGCTGTTGCTGTTCCTGTACGAGAGCTTCCGCGTGGCGTTGGCGATCCTGGCGATGCCGCTGCTGGCGCTGCCGGCGGTGTTCATCGGGCTGTGGGTGACCGGCATCGAGCTCAACATCTCCTCGATGATGGGCATGACCATGATCGTGGGCATCGTCACCGAGGTGGCCGTGTTCTACTTCTCCGAGCTGCAGCAGGCGGAAACCGGGCAGGCCGCGGATGGGTCGCTGCACGACGCCCTGCACGAAGCCGGTCGCCACCGCACCCGGCCCATCCTCATGTCGACGATTGCCGCCATGCTCACCCTGCTGCCGCTGGCGCTGGCGATCGGCCAGGGCTCGCAGATGCAGCAGCCGCTGGCGGTGGCGATCATCGCCGGCCTCCT
Organism: Rhodanobacter sp.; assembly: GCA_035530315.1. Lineage (GTDB taxonomy): Bacteria > Pseudomonadota > Gammaproteobacteria > Xanthomonadales > Rhodanobacteraceae > Rhodanobacter. The sequence goes on from DATKVA010000115.1 coordinate 15,097, forward strand.
GGTACAGGTGCCGCTAGTGCTGCTGGTGATGCCGGTGCTGTACGCGCGCCTGCGGCGACGCGATCAGAAGCCGGTAGTCTGATATCGAAAACTTCATCGTCGCGGATCCTCACGCAACCGCGAGGTCCAGGTGGACTCTGTCGCTTTGATGAACGGACGTATAAGTGGCGTCAGGCCATAAGGGCCAACTAAGCACGGGAGCACAGCCTCAAACGACCGAATACGAGCCCGTAATCTGTATCCGGCATCCCTTCTTTTCACGTCATTTGGAGAAACTCATGCGTAAATTACAGCTGATCGCTTCATCGCTCACACTGTCCATTGCCGCGTTTTCGGCTGCCGCCGCCAGCCACGAAAATCTCGCGGTCAAGGCGCACGTCAGCATGGCCGCGGCACGCAGCATCGCCCTCAAGACATTTCCCGGGAAAATCGTTTCGGCGGAGCTGGAAAAAGAAAAGGGCGGCAGCGGCCTGCGTTATTCCTTCGATATCAGCGCCGGCGGCGTGGTTCATGAAGTCGGTGTAGATGCCAAAGATGGCAAGGTGCTGGAGAACTCCATCGACAACGGCAAGGACTGAGATCGTCGTTGTCAGCTGCCATCGGGCAGGGCGTGCGAAGCTGCCACCACCACCCAATGCATGCAAGTCGAGGCGCGTACTTTCATCCAGCCGGTCAGCTTGAACACGTGAGATGACCGGCTTCGGCATGTCGCATCGCTTCAGTTCATGGAGCCGCCCCGGAACGCTGCTGTTGAACCATGCCACACACCTCGCGTCCACAGTCCCAAGGAATCGATCATGCCCTGGCTTTTGCGCAACCTCGTACCTTTCTCCGTGCTCGCCTTGCCGTTGATGGCCACCGCGGCGACCACGGCCATTCAAAAGCCTGCCGACTATCGGGTGCTCTCGCATGTCGCCTTGGGCGGCGAGGGTGGCTGGGATTATCTTGCCTTCGACCCCGGCACCCGCCATCTTTTCATCAGCCGCGGCGATCGCGTGCTGGTGGTGAACCCGCAGACACTCAAGGTGGTCGGCACGATCCCGGATACGGCCGGCGTGCATGGCATCGCCATCGCGCCGGACCTGCATCGCGGCTTCACCAGCGACGGCAAGAGCGCGTCGGTGACGGAGTTTGACCTGGCCACCCTGAAGACGGTGGCCACGATTCACGGCACCGGCGAGAATCCCGACGCGATCGTCTACGATGCCGCCTCGCATCACGTGTATACCTTCAACGGCAAGAGCCATTCGGCCAGCGTGATCGATCCGGTGCGCGGCGCGGTGATCGAAACGATCCCGCTGCCGGGCAAGCCGGAGTTCGCGGCGACCGACAATGCCGGCCACATCTACGTGAACATCGAGAACACCTCCGAGCTGGTCGAGATCGATACGACCGGCAACAAGGTGCTGCACATGTGGCCACTGAAACCCTGCCAGTCACCCAGCGGACTGGCGCTGGACAATGTCCATCACCGCCTGTTTTCGGTGTGCGACAACCGCACGATGGCGGTGACCGATGCGCGGGACGGCCATCAGGTGGCGCAGGTGCCGATCGACGAGGGCCCGGACGCGGTGGTGTTCGATGTGTCCCGGGCGATGATCTACAGCTCCAACGGCCACAGCGGCACGATCACCGCGGTGCACGAGCAAACGCCCGATGTGTACCGCGTCACGGCGACCATCCCCACTCGCATCAGCGCACGCACGCTGGCGCTGGATCCGCATGATCACCGCCTGTATCTGTCCTCGGCCCGGCTCGGGCCGCCGACCAAGCCTCACGGCTGGCCCAGCATCGTGCCGGGTAGCTACCGCCTGCTGGTGGTGGGACAACCGTGATCCCTTCGGTGGCCTGGGAGCCTGACGGACGCTGGTTGGCCGGACTGCAAATCCGCCCGTGCTGCTCATGGTCTGGCCAAATTTCCGCCTCGAACGCCACAGTCCGACAGGCTGCTAGCGCACTTGCTTGGCCAGCCGCAGCAGATCCGTTGCGTAACCGCTGGCCTCGTACAGCGCGCGGGCGCGTTCGTTGCCGGGGAACACCGCCAGCGTCACCAGTTGGCAATGATGTTCGCGCGCCCAATCTTCGGCATGCGCCAGCAAGGCCTGGCCGACGCCTTTGCCCTCGTGCTGCGGCAGCACCGCCAGGTCGGAGATATGGCAATTGCTGCGTCCGGTGAAGAAGTCCGCCGTTCGCTGGATGTGAATGAACCCGACCCGTTCGCCATCCGCATCCTCGGCCACGAACAGGTAGCTGTTCGCCGGCTGATCTTCCAGATGCTTCAGCAGATCGTCGCGGATGCCTTCGATGCATTCGTGCCGGCGTCGCCATGGCGGCAGGGTGAAATCCACGAAGCGCGGTACCAGCGCGAGAATGAAATCATCGTCGTCTTCGGCCAGACGGATCAACAGGGATGCGGCAGTCATGGGAATTCGGTGGGTTGCTGAGGGTGCCGTTGCCGTTTTTACACCTTGTGCCGTGGCCGTGGAAGCCCCAGCCGATCCCGATCCGTCGCAACCGTCCACGCCTGACCGCAAGCGAGCCTGCGTGTGTCTGGCGTTACCTGCACATAGAGCGGGCGCAGACCCCAAGCAACGCCCGGGCTTGCCGGGCATTGCTGTTGACCGGGCTCGAATAGCTGTCGCGGTGCAGACTCAGCCTTGCCGGTACAGCTTTATCAACCCGACCACGCCCAGGCCCCACACGCCGTTGAGCAGCAGCGCGCCGGCGATCAGTTTCGGGTCGAAGCCGCCGGCCATCGGCAGGCCGTGGAGCGGGAACACCACGAACAGTGCCACGATGCTGGGCAGCAGCGCACCCCAGATCGCACCCCACAGCCAGCGCTTGCCGCCGTGCTGATTGACGATAAGCGCCCACAGCGCGATGCCCCACAGGCCGCCCCAGAATGCCAGCGACAATACTGCCGGCACGCCCAGCGGCGGCACCGGCGTCATGTTCCATGCCGGATGCGGAAATGCGCCGATCAGGTGCAGCAGTTGCAGCAGCCCCTGGTGGAACACCAGGGTGGAAACGAAACCCGCAACGAACGCCAGTAGCCACTTCATGGGAATCTCCTCAGCGGTGGGTGGGTCGAAACTGCAGCCGGCACGGCACCAGCCGGCTCCGGCGGTGCGTGCGATGGTGTCCGGTCGGGCGTTCCCTGGCGGAATGCCCGCTGCCGGATATGCGGTTGCCGCTCAGTGTGCCACCACCGGCAAGGCGATGTAGCTCGCTTCGCCCGGTGCGTGATAGATGCGCTGGGTGGCTTTGCGGTAGTCGCCCGGTCGGGCCAACAGGATGTTCGGCACGAAGGTCTGCGGGTTGCGGTCGTACAGCGGGAACCAGCTGGACTGCACCTGCACCATGATCCGGTGACCGGGCAGGAAGACGTGATTGGTTGCGGGCAGCGCGAAGTGATAGGCCAGTGGCCGATTGGCGACGAGTGGCTTCGGGTCGCTGAAGCTCTCCCGGTAGCGGCCGCGGAAGATGTCCATCGCCACCGCGAGCTGGTAACCGCCCAGCTCCCGCTGCGCGGCCACCTGATCGGGATAGACATCGATCAGCTTGACCACCCAGTCGCTGTCGGTGCCGCTGGTGGACGCCACCAGGTGCACCTCGGGCGTGCCGGCGACGGTCAGCGGCGCGCGCAGCACGTCGGAGGTGTAGGTCAGCACGTCGGTGCGCCCCGACGCTTCGCGCTGGTCGTCCACCAGCCACTGCGGCCAGGTCAGCCCGTGGTCGTAGCCGATCGGCTGGATCGGCCGCGCACGGAACGGCACCGGGTGGGCCGGGTCGGAGACATACTCGTCGTACGCGGCGCCGCCAGTCGGCGCGTCGAAGCCGAGCTTCAGACCCGGCTCCAGATACAGCGGCCGGCTGCTGTCGGGGCAGCCTTGCTCGCAGGCGAGCGGCCAGCGATCCAGCCGCTGCCAGCGATCGGTGCCGGTCTGGAAGGCGGTGACCGGGGCAAGGTTCGCCCTGGGCGCGCCATCCTTCAGGTATTGCGCGAGGAACGGCCGCAGGATGTGCTCACGGAAATACAGGCCGGTGTCGCTGCCGAAATGGATCGCGCCGAGCGAACTGCCGTCGCCGATTTCCTGGCCGTGGTGCCACGGACCCATCACCAACTTGACCATCCTGCCGCTGGTGTCCTTGGGCTTGATCGCGCGATAGACTGCGAGCGCACCGTAGATGTCTTCCTGGTCCCACAGGCTGTCCACCAGCATCACCGGCACTTTCAGCGGTTGCGCGGCCAGCAGCTTGTCCACCGCCTGGTCGCTCCAGAAGGCGTCATAGGCAGGATGCGCCTGCAGCTTGTTCCAGAAGCCGAGCTGCTGCATGCCGTAGGCCTGCGCCAGCGCGCCGGCCGAACCATAGTGCATGAACAGGTCGTATTCGTCGTGGTAGCTGGTCCACCACTTGACGGTGTTGTTGCGGCTGGCCTCCTGCTCGTAGATGTAGCTCATGTTCTGCTGCCGGAAGGCACCGTTGTGGAACCAGTCGTCGCCCCTCCAGCCGTCGACCATCGGATTCATCGGCACCGCCGCCTTCAGCGCCGGATGAGGGTGAACCAGCGACATCAGCGGCTCGAAGCCGTCGTAGGAGATGCCGATGGTGGCGACCTTGCCGTTGGACTCGGGGATGTTCTTCACCAGCCAGTCGATGGTGTCCCAGGTGTCGGTGGCATCGTCGACCGGCGTGGGGTTCAGCGGGCCGTGCACGGGCCGGTTCATCACATAATCGCCTTCGGAGCCGTACTTGCCGCGGATGTCCTGTACCACGCGGATGTAGCCGTCCTCGACGATCACGTCGGTGGCGTTGTCGTAGCCCTCGAGCATCGGGCCGAGGTGGCCGCTCATCCTGTGCGAAGTCAGCGCGTTGGCGTCGTAGGGCGTGCGGGTGAGCACGATACCGGCGTGGTGGGCGCCCTTCGGGATCAGGATGACGGTGTGCAGTTTCACGCCGTCGCGCATCGGGATCATCACCTCGCGGCGCACGTAGTCGAAGCTGCTGGCGACCGGCGTGAAGTTTGCCGGCGTCTCGCTGGGGTAGGTCGGGTACTTCGCGCTAGGCGGGTTCGCCGCCCATGCGGCGCCGCTCAACGTCAGCAGCAGGACAGACAGGGCAGGCAGCAAGCGGCGCCGTGCGGCGGCATGACGTGACTTCATGGCAACTCCCCCGGATGCGAGGCCCAAGCGTAACCGCAGCAGACACGGATCGCCAATCCGTACCTGGAGGATGCGCGGCGAGTGCCGGCAGCGATTTTTTTGCATCGACGCGCGCGGCAGGATGGCGGTTGGCAAGCCTGTTGCATGATCCCTGGCATGAGCGACCATGCCTACGACATCAGCTATCTGCTTGAATCCGAAATGACGACCGTTGACATGCCGGTTGCGCGGGTGCAAAAAGCGCCCCCGGCACGGCCGCTTCCCTCGCCCGTGGCTGCGGCGCAGGAAGCCATGGCGCGGGAACTGCTGCAGGCTGCCACAGCGCATGAGGCGCTGATCGAGCAGTATCTGCGAACCGCGGCTGTTTCGCCTTCAGGTGAATCCTTGTGGTGAATTGAGCGCATCGACACCGACGATGACGTTCTTGAACCAGAGTTGACCCTTTTCGGCACATTGTCCGTATCTGTCGATCGGCGCCTGTCGCTGCACGTCGCCGATCGGCCACACTGACCGATCGACTGCCATGAAAAAGCCCGGGCATGCCCGGGCTTTTTGCTTCAACGCACCGGCGGGCTCGATCAGTCGATCGGCGGCAGCGTGTCGACCCCGGCCTCGATGGCAGCCTTGTGCGTCAGCGTGCGCGGCAGGATACGGGCGAAGTAGAAGCTCGCGGTGTCGCGCTTGGCCTGCTTGAACGCGGCCGACTGCGTGCCGGCTTCGGCGGCGGCGACGCTGCGGGCCCACAGGTAGGCCAGCGTGACGTAGCCGGAGTAGTACAGGTAGTCGGTGGCGGCGGCGCCGAGTTCTTCCGGGTTGGCCTGCACGCGCTGGGCCAGTTGCAGGGTGAGATCGCCCCACTGCCTGGCGGCAATGGCAAGCGGCCCGATCAGCGTGCGCAAGGCCGCATCGGCACTGTGCTGTTGACAGAATGCGCTGATTTCCCCAAGGAAGTGCTTGAAACCCGCGCCTTGCAGTTGGAGGATCTTGCGACCCAGCAGGTCGGCGGCCTGGATGCCGGTGGTGCCTTCGTACAGGGTGATGATGCGGGCGTCGCGGACGAACTGCTCGACCCCGTTTTCCTTGATGTAGCCGTGGCCGCCGTAGACCTGCAACGCTTCCTTGGTGCACTCCTGCGCGAGCTCGGTGACCACGCCCTTGGCGATCGGAATCAGGAACGCGACCAGTTCGCCGGCCTGCTTGCGCGTGGCCTCATCGGCAGCGCGCGCTTCCACATCCGTCTGCAGCGCGGCATACAGGACCAGTGCGCGCGAGCCTTCGACAAAGGCGCGCTGGGTTAGCAGCATGCGGCGTACGTCCGGCTGCACCAGCAGGTTGTCGGCTGGCTTGTCGGGGAATTTCGGACCGGACAGCGCGCGCGACTGCAACCGTTCGCGGGCGTAGTTGAGGCTGTTCTGCAGCGCGCGCTCGGCCAGCGCCAGGCCTTGTACGCCGACCGACAGGCGCGCGGCGTTCATCATGGTGAACATCGCCATCAGGCCCTTGTGCGGCTTGCCGATCAGGTAGCCCTCGGCGTCATCGAAGTTCATCACGCAGGTGGAGCAGGCGTGGATGCCCATCTTGTGTTCGATCGCACCGGCGCTGACGGCGTTGCGCTCGCCGAGGGAACCGTCGGTGTTCACCTTGACCTTGGGCACGATGAACAACGAGATGCCGCGGCTGCCTTCCGGCGCGTCGGGCAGGCGGGCCAGCACCAGATGCACGATGTTCTCGGTGAGGTCATGCTCGCCGGCGCTGATGAAGATCTTGGTGCCGGTGATCTTGTATTTGGTGTTGCCGTTGGCGTCCTGCTCGCCGGGTTCGGCGCGGGTCTTGAGCAGGCCCAGATCGGAGCCGGCCTGCGGCTCGGTCAGGCACATGGTGCCGGTCCAGCGGCCCTCGACGATCGGTTTCATGTAGTTCTGGCGCTGCCATTCCTCGCCATGCACCTCCATCGCGTGGCAGGCCCCCTCGGACAGCAGCGGGTAGAGGCTCCAGGCGAGGTTGCCGGACTGGAAGATCTCGGTGGTGGCGGTACCCAGCACGGCGGGCAATGCCTGGCCACCGTAGATTTCCGGATTGGTCAGGCTGGTCCAGCCGCCGTCGGCGAACTGCTTGAATGCCTCCTTGAACGACTTCGGCGTGGTCACCGTCTGGGTGGCCTTGTCGTAGTGGCAACCCTCTTCGTCGCCCGGCCCGTTGGTGGGTGCCAGCACCTGTTCGGCGAGCTTGCCGGCCTCTTCCAGCACCGCCTCCAGCAGGTCGCGGGTGTGTTCCGTACCACCTACGAGTCGAGTGAGCACGGCGTCGGCACCGAGCACGTCGAAGAGGGCAAAGCGCTGGTCGTCCAGCGGGGCCTTGTACATGGTCATTGCAGGTTCCTTCGGTTGAATGCGTGGGGTGGGTGCAAGGGTCAGCGATAGGTGTCGGGGATGCCTGGTACCGGCGAGATCCAGTCGCTGCCACTGAAGTCGAAGTCGCGCGGCTTGTCTTCCTGATCCGGCTTGGCGCTGGCGCTGCCACTGATGCGATAAGCCAGTGAACCGGCGCTGCCCTTGTCGGCGACGGCTTGCAGCGCCTGTGCCATGGCCGTGGTGGGCAGCACGTCGAGCCGGATCACGTCGCCGGAAAGCGCCGGAATATCCCGGTGGAAATCCGCATGCAGGCGGATCGGTATCAGCGCGGCCACTTGCAGTCGGCCGTCGAGCGACTTGAAATCCATCCCGCTGTAGCTGTTGTTCTGGATGCGTACGGTCAGCCGCCACTGGCCATCGGGCTGCACCGACAGTTGCTGGATGCTCACGGTCGGCGGAAACACGCTCTTGCGCGGCTCGCCGCAGGCCACCAGGGCGCTTGCCAGAAGCAGCAGCACAACATGTCGCAGAAGTCGTTTCATGGAATTCTCTCAAACGATTGTTTGAATAGTAGCAGGGGAGCGGGGAGCGGGGAACGTTTAGCTCCGGGAAGGGCCGGGGTGGGGCGCTCTTGGGGCGTGGCGGCAACTTGACCTCCCCTCCTCAATCCTCCCCCAAGGGGGAGGAGGCAGTGGTGTGCGCTGCGCGCACGGTCTATTTCAGAAGCCCATGGTTCCCATCGTGCGGCGCTGCGGGCATCATCGCGGACCGTTCCCTGAAATCAGTGGATTCATCCATGCCGTCGCCAGCGCGCACCCGTCGCATCGTTACCCGTCGTTCATCGATCCACGGCAATGGCGTTTTCGCCGCCGGCATCATCGCCAGGGGCGAAGAAATCATCGAGTACAAGGGCAAGCTGCTGACCCACGACGAGGCCGACGCGCTTTACGGCGACGGCGGCGAGACTGGTCATACTTTTCTGTTCACGCTCAACGAGCAGTACCTCATCGACGCCAACCAGCACGGCAACAGCGCGCGCTGGATCAACCACAGCTGCGCGCCGAACTGCCGCGCACTGGTCGAGGAAAGCGCCAGCGGCGACCCGCGCAAGGACCGGGTGGTGATCGAGGCGATACGCCGCATCAAGCCCGGCGAGGAACTCACCTACGACTACGGCATCGTGCTGGAGGTTCCGCACACCGCGCGCCTGAAGAAGTTGTGGGCGTGCCTGTGCGGTTCGCCGAAATGTACCGGTACGTTGCTCAAGCCCAGGCGCTGAGTTGCCTGGGCGAACCGGTGCGTTCGATCTGCGGGTCCGGCAGCCGGTCGTTGCTGCCGTTGCCCGCGATGGCGGCGGAGCTCAGTGAATGACCTCGCCGGGGACGCCGGGCCCGCTCGGCTTGCCGATCCATCGTGCGGTGTCCAGTTGCTGGTCGATGGTGCTGGCCAGTTTGTCGATGCGTGGACGTACCTGATTCGCGATCGCACCCCGGCAGCCGTAATAGAAGTTCACCGTCTTGCTGCCGTGGGCATCGCTGATGGTGATCTTGACGCCGTTCATGTCCATCATCAGCGGACTGCAGCCATCTGCATGCGTGGTGTAGTGGTCGCTCAGGCTGCGCAGATCGGCCTGGTCGATCGCGGCACGAACGGCTTCGAGCTGGGCCGGCGAGGCCTGGGCCGAGGCCGGACCCATGGTCTGGACATGCGCGATGCCATCGAAGGTGACGCGGCCATCGGTGGCGAGCGTGACGCGATAGGCCGGGCACATGCCGAAGCAGGTGGTGCGTTCCATGCTCACCATGGGGGCGGGTGTCGCGTTGTGGTGTTTGCCGGTCGCGGCCTGGGTGCTGCAGGCCATCAGCAGCAGGGTGCTGCCGGCGGCAATCAGACGGAACAGTTGCATGGCATGGTTACTCCTGTGGATGGATACGGGCCAGGCAGCCCCGCCCCGTCGATCGCCGGCCTGCTCAATCTTCCTCCATCCGCGGTTTCCATGCCTCGCTGAGTTGCTTCTGCACCGTCGAGGGCACCGTTTCGTAATGGCTGAGGTCGAGGCTGTAGCGACCGCGACCGCCGGTCATCGATTTCAGTTCGGTGGGGTAGTCGATCAGCTCGGCCAGCGGCGCCTGCGCCTTGATCACCAGCTCGCCGCCACGCTGGGTATCGGTGCCCATGATGCGCGCACGCTTGCCGGCGAGTCCGCCGGTGACGTCGCCCACGCTATGCTCGGGGATCGCCACTTCCACATTCACGATCGGCTCCAGTATCACCGGATGGGCCTTGCCGACGGCGTCCATGAAGGCCTTCTTGCCGGCGCTGACGAAGGCGACTTCCTTCGAATCGACCGCATGCGATTTGCCGTCGTATACGGTCACCCGCAGGTCCTGCAGCGGATAGCCGGCGATGGCGCCGTGCTGCATCGCCTGGCGCACGCCCTTTTCGATCGCCGGCAGGAACTGGCCGGGGATCACGCCACCCTTCACCGCATCGACGAACTCGAAGCCACCGCCGCGCGCGAGCGGCTCCACGCGCAGGAATACCTCGCCGAACTGGCCGGCGCCGCCGGTCTGCTTCTTGTGCCGGTGGTGGCCTTCGGCCTGGCCGGCGATGGTTTCGCGATAGGCGATGCGCGGCGGGTGGGTCGTCACCTCGACGCCGTAGCGTTCGCGCATGCGTTCAAGCATCACTTTCAGGTGCAGCTCGGAGATGCCTCGCACTACCGTCTCGTTGAGCTCCTTGCGATGTTCCACGCGAAAGCACGGGTCCTCCTCGGCCAGCCGCGCCAGCGCATTGGAAAGCTTCTGCTCCTGCCCCTTGTGCTTGGGCTCCAGCGCCAGGCCGAACATCGGCAACGGGAACGCCAGCGGTGCCAGCGCGATCAGGTCCTCGTCGTGCGAGTCGTGCAGCACCGCATCGAAGTGGATGTCCTCGATCTTGGCTACCGCGGCGAGGTCACCGGGGATGGCTTCGTCGATTTCCACGTGCGCCTTGCCCTGCAGGCGAAACAGATGGCCGACCTTGAACGGCTTGCGGCCATCGTCGATCAGCAGCTGGCTGTCGCGGCGGATCGTGCCCTGCCATACGCGGAACACACCGAGCTTGCCCACGAACGGGTCGTTGACGATCTTGAACACGTCGGCGACCACATGCCGGGCCGGGTCGGCGTGGACTTCAAGCGGCGTGCCGTCGCCGCGCACGAACGGCGGCGGGTTGCCTTCGGCCGGATTCGGCAACAGTCGCGCGGCCAGTTCCAGCAGTTCGTTGACGCCGGCGCCGGTGCGCGCACTGACGAAGCAGATCGGCACCAGGTGGCCTTCGCGCAGGCACTGCTCGAACGCATCGTGCAATTGCTGCGGGCTCAGTGAGTCCTCGCCGGCGTCGAGGTACTGGCCCATCATGGTTTCGTTGATCTCGACCACCTGGTCGAGAATGCGCTGGTGCGCCTCGGCCAGCGAGGAAAAATCGGTGGTGCCGTCGCTGTGGAAGAAGCAGTCCAGCACGCGCTTGCCGTGGCCGGCGGGCAGGTTCACCGGCAGGCATTCGCTGCCGAACTCGGTGCGCAACGCCTCGACCAGGGCGCCCAGGTCCGCGCCATCGAAGTCGATCTTGTTGATCACCAGCACGCGCGCCAGCTTGCGCGCCCGTGCGTGCGCCATCATGCGGCGGGTGCTGTGCTCGATGCCGTTGATCGCGTTGACCACCACCGCCACGGTTTCCACCGCGGCCAGCGCGGCCAGCGTGGCGCCGCGAAAATCATCGTAACCGGCGGTGTCGATCAGGTTGAGCTGGCAGCCGGCGTACTCGACGTGGGCGATGCAGCTGTCGATCGAGTGGACGCGGGCTTTCTCCTGGCTGTCGGTGTCCGAAACGGTGTTGCCGCGTTCGACCGTGCCGGGGGTCTGGATCACGCCGCCGGCCAGCAACAGGGCTTCGAACAGCGTGGTCTTGCCGGCGCCGGCATGACCGGTGAACGCGATGTTGCGGATGCTTTCCGTGGAATGCGTCACGATGCGACCCTCCTGTGCAGGGCGTGGCCTCGTGGCTTGAACGGCGCCGCAGGAGGCCGCGCGTTGGCGGCTGACGATGGCGGGGCCGTCATGATCGTCCGTGCTCGCAGTGACAGGGCGGTGGCGGTCATGGCGGAGTGGCGCGGTGCGCCACCTGTCTAGAGTCGAGCCAACGGCCGGCGCGGTCAAGCTGCATTGCAGGGAACCGCGATGGCGGTGCGTGGTCTGAGAGGCTGAGAAAAAATCGCCCGCCTACTGCGACCGCCGCCAAACGCCCGTGCCGGCGGCGCGCTGCGGGCAAATTCAGGTCATTTGGCTCGCCAAACTCCCCGAATTTGCCCACAACGCACCTTGTCACGAACGCCTGGCGACGCTCTCGCTACGGCGGTCGAATTTTTCTCAGCCTCTGAGGGCACGCGACTGTTCCGGCATGTAGCCGCCGGTGTGGTCGTCGGGTTCATGTGTGATGCCCCATCCTGCGTGCAGCGGTCCGCACCCTATCGAGACATCGTCATCGCTCAGCCATCCAAGGTCGAACATCATCGCTGGACATCGCCGCGGCAGGATCCGCCGGCGCGCGGGTTGATGCCGCTGGATGCCGCGACGCGGGCCATGCTGTGGCAGTTGCGCGGGCGCAAGCCGCCGCCGGATCGCCGGCAGTGGTGGCTGGCGCTGACGGTGGTGGTTCTGCTGCATGGGTTGTTCATGCTGCTGATCTGGCGGGAAATGCGCCCGCCGGCCGTATCGAGCGTGGTGCATCTGCGGCTGGACGAGTCGATGCAGCTGCGTTTCGTCGCCAGCGCACCGGCAGCAACGGTCAAGCCGGCGCCGGCCATGCGGCCACCGCCCGCGCCACCGCCGCCAGCGCCTGTGATCCGGACCCACGAGCCGGCCGCCCCCGATGCGATGACCGTGCAGTTGCCCGCACCCAGGCCGCCCCCCCGGGCGCTGCGACTGTACGACCGCGATGGCCAGCCGCTATTGCCGGCGCAAGCGGCCAGCGCACCGGCAGCCGGATCCCCGGCGCTGGCCGGCGATGCGCAGATCATGCGCCACACCGATCCGGTCAAATACCGCGCCACGCGGTTCGAGCAGTATTTCCCGCCGCCGGACGAAACCCTCGGTGGTGCAGCGGTGCGGCATGTGGTCGAGGCCGTGGTGAAATCGACCGCGGTCGACCTGCCGCGCGGCATCCATCTGAAATGCACCACCGTGCTGGGCATTCCCATCCCGAACTGCATCAATCCTCCCGCACCACCCTCGGCGAAGGAGGGCGATGAGCGGCTGAGCATGGCGCCGGCCAAGCCGCTGGCGATCGACCCCCATGCGCCGGCAGCACCGGGCGTGGCGGCCTGCATCGCGATGTATCGCGCCGGCCAGCCGCTCGCGCCGGGGTGCCCGGTCGACACGCCCAATCGCTCGGTCGATGCCGAGCTGCGCGCGCGCAGGGCGGGTGCCGCCCGTCACCCCTGATCCGTCACGCAGGGCCCCATCGGCGCCCATTACACTGGCGGCATGCCATCGTTGCCACCGGGTCATCCTGCTGCCCGTTATCCTGCGGGCCATCCTGCGCGGATCATGCTCGATTCGCCGCTGGCGGCTGCCGGTCGGTCGATCGTGTATCGGCGGCGCAATCGCCAGCGACCGCGCGAACGCGGCCTGCGCCTGGCCGCAGTTGCCGGCTCGCTGCTGCTGCATGTGTTGTTCCTGTTGAGCTTCGTGCTCGGTCCGGCCTATGTGGCTACGCAGCGGCCCGAGCCGAAGGAACAATTCATGCAGATACGCCTGATCGAAAAGCCCGAGCCGCCACCGCCACCGCCCGTGCGCGGCACGCCGCCGAAAGAACTGGGGCCACGGCATCAGGGCCGCGCCAGCCAACTCGCGGCTAGCCGTCGGCAGGCGCCTGCGGCGGCGACAGGGCAACCGGTGGTGCCGCACGCGCCGGCCCCCGCCGTGCGCGCGTTGCCGGCACAACCGCGGGTGCCCGCGCCCGCAGCGATCGCGGTAGCCAGGCCGCCGTTGAGCGTGACTCCGCCGAAGTTGCCATCGATCCCATTGGCCGAGCAGCCGCCGACCGTGAAGCTGACCATCCCCACGTTGCTGCCGCCGATGCCGCCGAAATTCCAGCCCGAACCGGTGCGCAAACCGCAACTGGAAGGCAATCGCCCGCAGTTGCCGTCCACCTCGATGACGTTGACGGAGGTGCCGGCGCAGACGTTGCCCACGATGGATATCCCAGTCATCCCATCGAATCTGGCCGTGCCCCCGGTCGGCACGTCCGGCCAGCTGACGCCGCTCCGTGCGCAGGTTGTGGCCGCAGCGCCGGTACCCGAGCAACCACCGATCCCGCTGCCGGCACCGCCCGCCCCGACGGTGAACCTGCAAGTGGCGCCGCTGAAGGTGCCGGCATCCAGCGTGCCGCCCGATCTGCCGCAGTTGCCGGCAACGGCCATCCAGGTCACCGAGGCGCCAGCGCAGCCGGTGCCGGTGCCGACGGTGGCGTCAGTGCAAGTCGAACTTCACATGCCGGCGGTCAAGATCGATGTGGCGGCCAAACTGCCGACGGCGGCGATCCGGCCGCCGGTGGTGGTGGAATTGCCGCCATCGAGCAGCACGGCGGCGACCGTGGCCACCGCGGCGACTGTGGCGGCATCCCCGTCGGCGGCCCGGCAGGCAGCGACATCGCCGGAACCGGCCAAGGCAGAACAATCCGCGGCCATCAGCAGTCCGCACCAGGCCGATTCCACTCAGCCGAACAGTGCACGCGATGTCAGCACCGCACCGAACGCCACACCGCTGGGCAGCGACAGCGCCACGCCGGGTGAGCCCAACGGCGTGACCGCAGCAGCGCAACCCACCGTCAGCCACGGCACTGTCCAGGCGTCAGCGCAGGGCAACGGCACGGAAGCAGGCCCCGGCAAAGTCGGCGGCAAACAGCCCGGTGCCGCGCAGGGCGAGTTGCATGGTGCACTGGGTGGCTACGTGCAGCTGAAGCCGCACGGCGATACCCAGATCATGAATCACAGCGCGCCGAACATCGGCTACCGGCCGACCCGCTTCGATCCGGACTGGACGCCGGACGGCGAGAGCTCGATCGACACCGCATTGCGCCACGCGGTGGAAAAAACCACCATCAAGCACACCTTCCACTTGCCGCGCGGCGTGCGTGTCGGCTGCGCACTGCGACCGTTGCTGCCGATCGCCTTGTTCGGTTGCGGCAATCCCGATCCGCCGCCCACCCCGGTTGCGCAAAAGGTCTACGATCAGATGGATCTGCCACCTGCCAGGCCGCTGGCGCCACCCGCGCCGGCCAGCGTGGCCGCGCCGGCAGTGGTCACGCCGATCGAACTGGACAACAGTGCCGAATGCGCCACCGCTCGCATCACTGGCGGGCCATTGCCGCCGGGATGCGAGGATTCGTCAGCGATCCATCCATCGCTTATGCCGTCACGGGTGCCGGCCGCCTCGTCCAGCTCATGGGTGCCGGCCAGCGATCAGTTTCATTGAGGCCGCATTGGCAGCACCGTCAGCAGCGATGTTTTCCCCGGCCTCAACCGCCGTCGCGATCGGCGAAGGAGCAGTATGAGAGTTTCCGTCAAACCATTGCACGAATACCCCTGGCTTCTGCGGCCATTCTTCTGGAGCCAGCAACGGAAATATGGCGCCGTGCTGCAGCCGGGACTGCTGTGGGCAAGAGTACCCAAACTGTTCGCCGCCGTGGCCGCCCTGTACGGCGTGCTGGACCGGAAAAGCTCGCCGTTGAGTCCGGTGCTGCGCTCGCTGGTGACGGTCAGGGTGTCACAAATCAACTGGTGCCGTTTCTGCGTGGACATCAATTCCGCCACCCTGGCCAAACGCTCCGGTTCCATGGAAAAAGTGCAGCAGCTGGCGCAATGGAAGGAAAGCGATCTGTTCGACGAGAAAGAAAAAGCGGTACTCGAATATACCGAAGCCGTTACCTGTTCCGGTCGCCAGGTGACTGACGAATTGGTGGATCGGTTGAAGGTCTTCTTCGACGACGACGCCATCGTGGAACTGACCGGGCTGATCGCCTTCCAGAACCTGTCCAGCAAATTCAACAGCGCGCTGGACGTGCCGTCGCAGGGTTTCTGCGAAATCCCGCAGCCCTGAACGATCGAACCGGCCCATGAACAGTAGTCCTGCCGGCACCCTTCGCCTTCGCTGCGCTACGCTACGCTCAGGGCGAACGGGCCTTTGTACTCTTTGCGGGCTGGGTCAATAAGGAGCATCCATGAAAGTGATCGGTCTGATCGGGGGCATGAGCTGGGAGTCGACCGTGTCGTACTATCGCCAGATCAATGAATCGATCAAGGCGCAGCTGGGCGGGCTGCACAGCGCAAAGCTGATTCTCTACAGCGTCGACTTCCACGAGATCGAACGCCTGCAGGATGCCGGCGATTGGGTCGCCGCCGGCGAGTTGCTGGCCGCGGCGGCGCGTTCGCTGCAGTCGGCCGGCGCGGATTTCCTGGTGCTGTGCACGAACACCATGCACAAGGTGGCGTCCGCCATCGAGGACGCGGTCGGCATCCCGCTGCTGCACATCGCCGATGCCACGGCCGACGAAATCCACCAGGCCGGATTCGCCACCGTCGGTCTGCTGGGCACTCGCTTCACCATGGAGCAGGCGTTCTACCGCGAGCGGCTGCAATCGCGTCACGGGCTGCGCGTGCTGATCCCGGACGCCGAGGATCGCGCACTGGTGCACCGGGTGATCTACGACGAACTGTGCCTGGGCCGGATCGAGCCGGATTCCCGCGCCGCCTATCGCGGCGTGATGGCGCGGCTCGCGGCGCAGGGCGCCCAGGCGATCATTCTGTGCTGTACCGAGATTGCGCTGCTGGTCGATCGCGGCGATGCGGACGTGCCCTTGTTCGATACCACGGGCATCCACGCGCGCAAGGCGGCGCAGTGGGCATTGTCGACGGCGTGAGCGCGCGCGGCGGATCGGCGGCACGGAGAAATCCCGTCGCGCACGAGCGCGCTGGGCCGTGGCGGTAGTATCTTCACGCACTGATTACCTTTCACTTCTCGCAGGTACCCCATGCCGATCCGTCATGCCCTCCGTTCTTTCGCTGCCGTCGTCGGCCTGTTGTGGCTGGCGTCGACCCCGATCCTCGCTGCCGGATCGCCGGTGCCGGCCGGCGTGTCCGGCGCGCTGGAGTGGCGCCTGCTCGGACCGTTCCGCGGTGGTTGGGCAACGATGGGTGTAGGTGTGCCCACGCAGCCGGACACGTTCTACATCGGCGCGGCCGGTGGCGGGGTGTGGAAGACCGACGATGCGGGGCGCACCTGGCATTCGCTGTTCGACCGGCAGCCGGCTTCGTCCGTGGGTGCGCTGGCGGTGGCGCCGTCGAACCCTAACGTGATCTACGTGGGCACCGGCCAGGTGGCCGCGCGTTACGACGTGGCTGCCGGCAACGGCGTGTACCGCTCGGACGATGCTGGCCGGCACTGGCAACACGTGGGGCTGGACGACAGCCGCCACATCGGCAAGATCCTGGTCGACCCGCAGCATCCGGATACCGTGCTGGTCGGTGCACTCGGCCACTACTTCGGGCCGAACCACGAGCGCGGCGTGTTCCGTTCCACCGATGGTGGCAAGACCTGGAAGCAGACGCTGTTCATCGATGCCGACACCGGCGTGGTGGATCTGGCGGCCGACCCGGCCAACCCACAGATCGTCTACGCGGCGGCGTGGCAGGTGCGCAATTATCCGTGGCTGTCGTATTTCCAGCCGAATGCGGGGCCGGGCAGCGGGCTGTATCGCTCCAGCGATGGCGGCATCAGCTGGCAGCGGATCAGCGGCCACGGCTGGCCGAGCGGTTCGCTGGGCCGCATCGGCATCGCCACCGCCAGCGGCGGCCGGGTCTATGCAGTGATCAACGCGGCACCGAACAGCGGCAACGTTCCGCATGCCGCCTCGAAGGATCAGGGCGGGCTGTACCGCTCCGATGACGGCGGCACCAGCTGGCAACTCGTCAGCCAGGAGGGCTGGCTGGAAAACGACTACTTCAGCCGCCTCACCGTGGACCCCAGCGACCGCGACCGCCTCTACTCGGCCGGCCAGTCGATCCGCCGATCCGACGACGGTGGCAAGACCTGGAACGTGTTCAAGGGCGCACCCGGCGGCGACGACTACCATTATCTGTGGATCAACCCGAACGACACCCGGCGGATGATCACCGCGAGCGACCAGGGCGCGGTGGTCACGCTCAATGGCGGGCAGAGCTGGGGCAGCTGGTACAACCAGCCGACCGGCCAGTTCTATCATCTGGCCACCGACAACCAGTTCCCGTACTGGGTCTATTCCGGCCAGCAGGATTCGGGCACGGTGGGCATCGCCAGCCGCAGCGACTATGGCTCGATCTCCTTCCGCGACTGGCGTCCGGTCGGCGGCGACGAGCGCGATTACGATCTGCCCGATCCGGCCGACCCGAACATCGTGTTCGGCTCCGGCCTGGGGGGGCGCGTGTCGCGCTGGAACCGGCACACCGGCGTGGTGCAGAACGTCACGCCGTGGCCGGTCAACAGCTACGGCGAGCGCCCCACCGAGTACAAGTACCACTACACCTGGATCACCCCGATCGCGTTCGCGGCCAAGCCGCCGTATGCGCTGTACATGGGCGCGCAGGTGTTGTTCCGCACCACCGATCAGGGCCAGCACTGGGACGTCATCAGTCCTGCGTTGAACGGCAAGGCCAGCGGCGCGAAAAACTGCGATGGCAACCCGACTGAGCCGCAGGCGCGTGCCTGCGGCTACGGAGTGATCTACACCATCGCGCCCTCGCCGCTGGACAACGACGAGATCTGGGTCGGCACCGACGACGGTCTGGTCCAGCTCACCCGCGATGGTGGCAAGCATTGGAAAAACGTGACCCCGAAGGGCCTGCCCGCATGGGCCAAGATCAGCACGCTGGATGTCTCCGCGCTGCAGCCGGGCACCGCCTATGCGGCGGTCGATACGCACCGCCAGGATGATTTCAGTCCGCACGTGTGGCGCACACACGACTACGGCGCCCGCTGGACCGACATCTCTGCCGGCCTGCCGAAGGGCAGTTTCGTCGCGGTGGTGCGTGCCGATCCGGTGCGGGCAGGGCTGCTCTATGCCGGCACCGACCAGGGCGTGTTCGTCTCCTTCGATGATGGCGCGCACTGGCAGTCGCTGCAGCGCAACCTGCCTACCGCGTGGGTGCGCGATCTGCTGGTGCACGGCAACGACCTGATCGCCGCCACCCAGGGGCGCGCGATCTGGATCCTCGACGACGTCACTCCGTTGCGCCAAGCCAGCGCCGCGATCGCCCGCGCCCCGGCTTACCTCTTCACGCCGGCACCGGCCGTGCGCGTGCGCGCCGATGAGAACAAGGACACCCCGTTGCCGCCGGAAACCCCGCTGGGGAAGAACCCGCCGGCCGGCGCGGTGATCGACTACTATCTCGCCGCCACCGCGAAGGGCCCGGTGACGCTGGATATCCTGGACGGCAAGGGGCAACTGGTGCGCCATTTCTCCAGCGCCGACCGGCCGGCCAAGCTGGACGCCGACCGCTACTTCGCCAAGGGCTGGCTGCGGCCCGGTGTGCCGTTGTCGGCTGCTGCCGGCGCGCACCGGTTCGTGTGGAACCTGCGCTACCCGCGGCCGCAGGCGCTGAAGTACGGCTACAGCATCGCCGCCACCTGGGATTCGGACACGCCGGTGACGCCCGAAGGGCCGCTGGCGCTGCCGGGCGACTATCAGTTGGTGCTGCACGTGGACGGCAAGTCGTACCGCGCCCCGCTGCGGCTGACGATGGATCCGCGGGTGCATGCCGATCCCGCCGCGCTGGCCGCCGGGCTCGCGTTCTCGCGCGACATCGGCGCCACCTTGCAGCGCGTCTGGCAGGGTTACGCGGAGATACAGGCCGTGCGCAAGCAACTGGATGCACGCGAGCAGACGCTGGGCCGCAAGGCGGACACCGGCGCCGTGCATCAGGCACTGCTGGCCGCGGTCGATGCGCTGCGCCGCCAGACCGAGCCGCTGGTCAGCGGCAGCGGCGAGGCGACCACGAACCTGCGTGCGATCAACGACACGTTGACCGGCATCGCCACCGACGTCGAGGGCGCCGACAGCGCCCCCACCGACGGTCAGCGGCAGGCCTATGCCGAGTACCAGGCGAATACCGACAAGGCATTGCAGCAATGGCGCACGATCCGCGCCGTGGATCTGCCCCGGTTCAATCAGCAACTGCTCGCCGCCGGCTTGAAGGCGGTCAGCGTGCCGGCAACGGGCAAGCAGCATCACGGCGCGCTGGTGGAGTCGCACCACCTGCCGTGAAAGCAGGCAACCGGCCGGTCTTCGACCGGCCGGTTCGCGCAAAAGCCGTCACCCCCATTGCATGTATTCTTGGCAGTTCGTTACACGGCAGCATGGTCAGCATGCCGCCGTGGCCATCGCGACCAGCGGTATCCGACTCCCAGTGAAGCCAGTCCATGCAATCCATTGAAACCCTGATCAACGACGCCTTCGAGCGTCGCCACGAACTCGGCTCGACCGAGATCGAGACCCATCTGCGGCCGGCCATCCACAAGCTGCTGGGCCTGCTCGAATCCGGCGAGTGCCGCGTCGCCGAACCGGGCGGGCACGGCGGCTGGATCGTGAACCAGTGGATCAAGAAAGCGGTGCTGCTGTACTTCCGCATCAACGCCAACCAGGTGGTCGACGGCGGCTCGGCACTGGCATTCGACAAGGTGCCGCTGCGCTTCGCCCACGGCAACGATCACGAACTGCAGGCGCTGGGCGCGCGGGTGGTGCCGGGCGCGCTGGTGCGCCGTGGCGCGCACATCGCGAAAGACGCGGTGCTGATGCCCAGCTACGTCAACATCGGGGCCTACGTCGGCACCGGCACGATGATCGACACCTGGGCCACGGTCGGTTCCTGCGCGCAGATCGGCGCGGGCGTGCATCTGTCCGGCGGCGTCGGCATCGGCGGCGTGCTGGAACCGCTGCAGGCCAACCCCACCATCATCGAGGACAACTGTTTCATCGGCGCGCGCTCCGAAGTGGTCGAGGGCGTGATCGTGGAGAAGGGCAGCGTGATCGGCATGGGCGTGTTCCTGGGCCAGTCCACCCGCATCTACAACCGCGCTACTGGCGAAGTCAGCTACGGCCGCGTCCCGGCCGGCAGCGTGGTGGTAGCCGGCAGCCTGCCGGCGAAGGACGGCAGCCACAGCCTGTATGCGGCGATCATCGTCAAGCAGGTCGACGAGAAAACCCGCAGCAAAACCGGCATCAACGAACTGCTGCGCGCCGTGTAGGAGCGCACCTTGTGCGCGATGCTCTTGTCCAGCATGTTTCGCCCACAAGGTGGGCTCCTACAGGGAAAATCCGCATGACCGAACCTGTCATCTACGGCCTGCCTACCTGCGACACCTGCCGCAAGGCGCGCAACTGGCTGGCCCGTTTCGAGGTGCCGCACACCTTCGTCGATTACCGCGCCAATCCGGTGCCGGCGGCCACGTTGAGGGCCTGGGCGCAGCAGCTCGGCGGCTGGGAGCCGCTGGTCAACAAATCCTCCACCACCTGGCGCAACCTGCTGCCGCAGCGCAAGAACCCGGGGAGCGATCCGGAGTGGACGCTGCTGCTGAAGGAATACCCCGCGCTGATCCGCCGCCCGCTGGTGGTGCAGGCCGACGGCGGCATCAGCGTCGGCTTCACCGACAACGGCTTCAAGAAGCTGTTCGGCAAGTAAGCCCGCGATCTGCTGAGACCAACCCGCCATGTCCGATGTGCTCGACCTCACCTGTAACCTGATCCGGCGCCGTTCGGTAACGCCGGAAGACGCCGGTTGCCTGCCGCTGATCGGCGAACGTCTGGCGCGCGCGGGTTTCCGCATCGAGCACCTGCGCTACGGCGAGGTCGACAACCTGTGGGCCACGCATGGCCGCCACAACGAACCGGGCGGCGGGCCGACGCTGGTCTTTCTGGGCCATACCGACGTGGTGCCGACCGGGCCGGAGACGGCGTGGCGCAGTCCGCCGTTCGAGCCGACCATCCGCGACGGCGATTATTTTTGCGATCGTCCTGATCGCGGGAATCAAAAAGCTGCCATCCATGGCCGCACTCCTCACCTGTACGGCCGCGGCGCCGCCGACATGAAGGGTTCGGTGGCGGCGATGGTGGTGGCGCTGGAGCAGTTCGTGGCGGCCCACCCCGGCCACCGCGGCCGGGTCGGCCTGCTGCTCACCAGCGACGAGGAAGGCCCGACCAATCTCGACGGCGTGCGCCGCGTGGCCGAGCACTTCCGTGCCGGCGGCGAGCGCATCGACTGGTGCGTGGTAGGCGAGCCGTCGTCGCGGGAAAAACTCGGCGACCTGATCCGCGTGGGCCGGCGCGGCTCGCTGTCCGGTACGCTCGTGGTGCACGGCGTGCAGGGTCACGTGGCGTATCCGGAAAAGGCGCTCAATCCGATCCATGCCTTCGCGCCCGCGCTGACCGAGCTGGCCGCCGAGCATTGGGACAGCGGCAACGCGGACTTCCCGCCCACCTCGTTCCAGGTTTCCAACCTGCACGCCGGCACCGGCGCCAACAACGTCATCCCCGGCACGCTGAGCGCGCTGATCAACTTCCGCTACGGCACCGCCAGCACCGCCGGGGAACTGCGTGCGCGCACCGAGGCGATCCTGCAGTGGCATGGCCTGGATTACGTGCTGGACTGGAACCTCTCCGGCGAACCGTTCCTCACTCCGCCGGAAGGCCGGCTGCGCGAAACCGTCGTCGCCATCTGCCGCAAGCTGTGCGGCCTCGACCCCGAACAAAGCACCGGCGGCGGCACCTCCGACGGCCGTTTCATCGCACCGCTCGGCGCCGAGGTGGTGGAGCTCGGTCCGGTCAACGCTACCATCCACAAGGTGGACGAGTGCGTGGCCGTGCAGGATCTCGAACGGCTGCCGGCGCTGTATCGAGCGGTGTGCGAACGGTTGCTGGGCTGAGGCACGCGGAGTCGGCAGCTGCAAGCCGGTTCATCCCCGCCGGGCGGTCCCGCTTTTCCCGCAAGCTGCCGCTGCGGGTGAACCATCTGCCAGGTGGCGACCCGGTATTCGCCAACCAGGTCCGTGGCGCTACGCGTTGAGCTTTTCGTCGAGCGAGATGTCGCGGAAGGAGAGAACCTCGAGCTGGGTATCCGCCAGTACCGTGCGCTTGTCCTTGCCGGACAAGGCCGCGTCCCGCTCGGCAAGCAGCGCGCGGATATCGTCCATGCACAGCGCGACGACGCACTCCAGCACGGTATCGATGGTGCGGTGGCCGGTATGCAGGCGCATGTCGGTGAGGATTCGTTCGGTGCCGGCCGCGCTCAGCATCAGGTCGCCGGTGACCCAGCTGTTGACGGTGAACAGGCTGATCGGAAGCCCCTTCGGATCCATCCCGATAGTCAGCAGGTGCCGGGTGGCGACGTGGTTGTCCGGGTGCCCCGTCAGGGCCGCGAAGTCGCGCTCGGCCTTCGACTGCAGGCGCCGTGACCACAGCGAGCGGCGGGCGAACAGGTGGAAGTGGCCGTGCTCGCTGGCATCGGGGCGATCCTCCGGCGAGTGCGAGTGGTAGAACCACTGATAGCCGCGGTCGCGGTCGATCGCATCGTCTTCGGGATAATGCTGCCACTGATGCGGCATCTGCCCGTCGAGCAGGTTGTGCAGCAGGTGTTCGCCGCGGGCGGCAAGTGCCGTGTAGGTGTCGATCAAGCGCTGGCCGGCGGACCTCGTTCGGCGCGCAGCCGAGTTCGATGACCGCCGACCAGACGCTGCTGTCATTTTATTACTTGGCGCCGCACTTCGGTCCGCACTTCGGTGCGCACTTGCTGGCGCCGCACTTGGACATCATGTGGTGCTTCATGGCGTGATGCTTCACGTGGCGCTTCTTCGGGGCGCACTTGCTGGCGCACTTGCCGCCACACTTGGCCATGCTCGCCGCCGGCTGGCACTTGGCGTGGGCCGCACCCATGCCGGTTGCCGCGGCGGGCAGCGCAACGATGGCAGCGGTCAGGGCGGCCAGCGAGGCCAGCTTCAAAGAGGTTTTCATCAGTGTTCTCCAGAGTGGATGTCGGATTTGGTATAGAGACGCATGGTCTCCGGGTATAGAGATGCACCCGTACCCAAAAGATTCACGCCAGCAGAAATTAAATTTTGGTGTCTCCACGTCGCGTCGGCCTGCTGCCTTGATCGCAGGCACGCGCCCCACGCTTGACCCGTGTCCGGGCAGGTTCGATGCCGTTGCAGCTGAAACCGTTGAACCGTTCCGACAGGCTGCCAGGACAGTGGCCGGATGCATGGACAATCCGGCAGACAGGCACCGGCCGCTCCTGGCCGATGTCTGCCGGCGAGTCTATACACGCTACGCCCGCGTATTCAATGTGCCGTCAACGCCCCGCGGAATTCCGGTGCCGCGCCGATCGTTTCGATCAGCAGGCGGCGGAACCATTCGTGGGCGCGGTCGTTGTTCTTGGACTGGTGCCAGTAGGCGAGTATCGGGATCGGCTTGAGTTTGATCGGCAGCGGCTGGGTGACGATCGGCAGCAGTTTCGAAAAGCTGGCGGCGTAGGAGCGCGGCATGGTCAGCAGCAGGTCGGTCGCGGCGGCTACCTGGCAGGCCGAAAAATAATGCTGGCAGACCAGCCGGACCTGGCGCGAGCGGCCGTCCTGGGCCAACAGCACGTCGAGCGGCGCCGCTTCGCCCAGCTGCGATACGGCGACGTGCCGCGCATTGAGGTAATCGCTCTTGCGCAGCCAGCCTGCCGCTAGCGGATGCTTGCGGCGCATCACCACCACCAGCGATTCGTCGAGCAGGTGTTCGCTGGACAGGCGCGGGCCGGCCGGCAGGCGCCGGTCGATCACCAGGTCGATCGTGCCCGCGCCGAGTTCGCGATCCACCTCGCTGGCGGCGATGCGTCGGCTGACCAGGCGCACGTTGGGGGCGAGCTTCTCGATCCGCGCCAGCAGCGGCGGAAACGCGATGGACTCCAGCACGTCGCGAAAGCCGACGCTGAATTGCCGATCCAGTTCGGCGGCACGGAACGCCGACTGCATCCGCGTCGTGGCCTGCAGGCCTTTCAGGTGCAGCTGCACCTCGGTCATCACGGTGCGCGCCTTGTCGGTGGGCACGACCCGGTTGCCCTGGCGCACGAACAGCGGGTCGCCGAACAGCTCGCGCAGGCGGTTCAGCGAGTGGGTGATCGCCGGCTGCGTCAGGTGCAGCGCACGCGCCGCCGCGCTGATGCCGCCCTGGGTGTAGATCGCATCCAGCACGCGGAACAGGTTCAGATCCATGCGCAGGTCGGGGCGGTTCATGGTGGTACTCCTGGAGCGCACCTTGTGCGCGAAAAACCGCCGCGTGTAGGAGCCCGCTTGCGGGCGATGCTTTACTTTCGGGACTCGGGACTCGGGACTCGCAAGAACATCGCCCGCAAGCGGGCTCCTACAAAGAGCATTCGCGCACAGGGTGCGCTCCTACAGCGGATTTTACATATTACCCACACTGATGGCTGGATATAAAACCTATTCATTTTACCGATGGAAGGCGATGGGCGTAGGCTGGCGATCACACAGCTGGCAGCCGCAGGAGAGCAGCCGATGGATTTCGCCCACTCCGAACGCGCACAGGCGCTGATCGAACGCCTCAGCCGATTCATGCGCGACGAAGTCGTGCCAGCCGAGCGCGCGTATGCCGCCGAACTCAGCGGCAGTGCGGACTGGCGGCAATGGCGCCAGCCGGCGGTGATGGAGACGCTCAAGGCGAAGGCGCGCGCGGCGGGCCTGTGGAACCTGTTCCTGCCCGAGGCCGGGCACGGTGCGGGCCTGAGCAACGTGGAGTACGCGCCGCTGGCCGAGCTCATGGGCCACTCGTTTATCGCGCCGGAGGTGTTCAACTGCAACGCGCCGGACAGCGGCAACATGGAGGTGCTGGTGCGCTACGGCTCGGACGCGCAGAAGGCGCGCTGGCTGACGCCGCTGCTGGCCGGGGAAATCCGCTCGGCGTTCTGCATGACCGAGCCGGCGGTGGCCTCGTCCGACGCCACCAACATGCAGGCCACCGCCCTGATCGAGGGGGACCAGGTCGTGCTCAACGGACGCAAGTGGTGGTCGACCGGCATCGGCCATCCGCATTGCCGCGTCGTGATCTTCATGGGCCTGAGCCATCCGGACGCCGCGGTGCACGAGCGCCACTCGATGGTGCTGTGCCCGCTGGACGCGCCCGGCGTGAAGGTGGAGCGGATGCTGCCGGTGTTCCACGATTACGACGAACCGTCCGGTCACGGCGAGATCAGTTTCACCGACGTGCGGCTGCCGCTGGACCACGTGATCCTGGGCAGTGGGCGCGGCTTCGAGATAGCGCAGGGACGGCTCGGGCCCGGGCGCATCCATCACTGCATGCGCGCGATCGGCGTGGCCGAGCGTGCGCTGGCGCTGCTGTGCGCGCGCGCCACCACGCGCACCGCGTTCGGCAAGCCGCTGATCAAGCTCGGCGGCAATGCGGACATCGTCGCCGACCTGCGCATGGCGATCGAGCAGGCGCGCCTGCTGACGCTCAAGGCGGCCTGGCTGATCGATACGCAGGGCGTGAAGATGGCCATGAGCGAGATCTCGCAGATCAAGGTGGTGGCACCGGCAGTGGCGCAGAAGGCGGTCGATGCGGCGATCCAGATCCACGGCGGCGCGGGCGTCTCGGATGATTTTGCGCTGGTGGCGCTGTACGCCCATGCGCGCGTGCTGCGTCTGGCCGACGGCCCGGACGAAGTGCATCGCGGCCTGATCGCCAAGCGCGAACTGCGCGCGCAGATGGCCGCGGCCGCGGCGCAGGCGGGCGCGTGACGGCGGCGCTGGATCAGGCGCGCGAGGTGCGCGAGGAGGATCGGCTCGACGTCGCGCGGGTCGATGCGTTCCTGCGGCAGCACATCGACGGCCTGCATGGCGTGCCCACGATCCGGCAGTTTCCCGGCGGCGCCTCCAACCTCACGTACCTGATCGGCTACGGCGAGCGCGAGCTGGTGCTGCGTCGCCCGCCCGCGGGCGTGAAGGCGAAGTCCGCGCACGACATGCTGCGCGAGGCGCACGTGATGGCAGCGCTGAAACCGCATTACCCGCACGTGCCGGCGATCCTGGCGCGCTGCGACGACCACACTGTGCTCGGCCACGATTTCTACGTGATGGAGCGCTTGCGCGGGATCATCCTGCGCCGCGACCTGCCCACCGCACTGGGGCTGGACGAGGCCGGCGTGCGCCGGCTGTGCCTGGGTTTCATCGAGCGGCTGGTGGAACTGCACCAGGTCGATGCGTCGCTGCCGGAACTGGCCGGCCTGGGCAAGGGCGAGGGTTACATCGCGCGCCAGGTCGGCGGCTGGAGCGAGCGCTGGCGGCAGGCGAAAACCGACGATACCGATCCGTGCGAAGACGTGCTGGACTGGCTCGCCGCCAAGCAGCCGCCGCGCGAGACGGCGATCTGCGTGATCCACAACGACTACCGCTTCGACAACGTGGTGCTCGACCCTGGGAGCCTGTCGGGCTTTGGTGGTCGAGGCGAGAATTCGGCTGTGCGAGGACAGATTTCTGACGCTTTGCCGGCCCATAGTGGTTCTATGGGCCGGCAAAGTGGCGGGAATATGGACCGCACAGCCGGATTCGCAGCCCGGCCAACCAAAGCCCGACAGGCTCCTGGGCATCCGCTCGACATCATCGGCGTGCTGGACTGGGAGATGAGCACGCTGGGCGATCCGCTGATGGATCTGGGCGGCTCGCTGGCGTACTGGGTGCAGGCCGACGACGATACGGTGTTCCAGTCGTTCCGCCGCCAGCCCACGCACGTGCCCGGCATGCTCACGCGCCGCGAAGTGGTGGCGCATTACGCCGAGCGCAGCGGCTGGAGCGTGGACAATTTCGATTTCTACGAAGTGTTCGGCCTGTTCCGCCTGATGGTGATCATCCAGCAGATCTACCGCCGCTTCGTGCTGGGCCAGACCAGCAACCCGCAGTTCGCCGGCTTCGGCCAGGCGGCGGCTTACATGGGCCAGCGCTGCCGCCGACTGATCGCCGGATCGAGTCTTTAGCGCATGGGCAGCCTGCTGCTGGTACGGCATGGCCAGGCCTGCTTCGGCAGCGCCGATTACGACCGGCTGTCGCCGCTGGGCGAGCTGCAGTCGCAGCGGCTCGGTCAGTGGTTGAAGCAAACCGGCCAGGTGCCGGATCTGATCGCGGTGGGGCCGCTCAGGCGGCACGTGCAGACGGCCGATCTGTGCGTCGAGGCGGCCGGGGTGACGGCACCGCGGATCTGCGTGGCCGGCCTCGACGAACTCGACCATGCCGAGATCCTGGCGCGGCATCGTCCGGACCTGGCCATGCCGGCGCAGCTGCATGCGGAAATGGTGCGGGCTGACGATCCGCATCGGGTTTTCCAGCGCCTGTTCGCGGCGGCGGTCGCGCGCTGGACCGGCGGCGCATTCGACGCCCAGTACACGCGCAGCTGGCCGGCATTTCGCGCGGCCACGCTGCAGGCGCTGCGGGCGCTGGCCGCGCATGAGGCGCGCACGATCTGGGCGTTCACCTCCGGCGGCCCGATCGCGGTGATGGTCAACGCGCTGGTCGATGCGCCGGCCGGGCAAGCCTTCGCGCTGAGCTGGCCGCTGGTCAACACTTCGCTGACCCGCGTCAAGACGGCGGCGCAGCGGCAAAGCCTGATCAGCTACAACGGCTGGCCGCACCTGGAGCACGCCGATCACCTCATCACCCATCGCTGAACCCACTCACTGAACACGCACCGAAGGACCACGCCCATGGCCGCATCCGACCTGTTCGACCTTTCCGGAAAAATCGCCGTCGTCACCGGCGCCAGCCGCGGCATCGGCGCCGAGATCGCGAAATTGCTGGCCGCGCACGGCGCGCACACCATCGTCTCCAGCCGCAAGCAGGCGGATTGCCAGGTCGTGGTCGACGCGATCGTCGCCGCTGGCGGTTCGGCCGAGGCGGTCGCCTGCCACATCGGCGAGATGGAGCAGATCGCCGCGCTGTTCGCCGCGATCGAAGGCAAGCATGGACGTCTGGACGTCCTCGTCAACAATGCGGCGATCAACCCCTATTTCGGCAGCATCCTGGAGACCGATCCGGCGATCTTCCAGAAAACCGTGGACGTCAACATCCGCGGCTACTTCTACATGTCCACCCACGGCGCCAAGCTGATGGCGAAGCACGGTGGCGGCTCCATCGTCAACGTGGCTTCGGTCAACGGCGTGGTGCCCGGCCATTTCCAGGGCATCTACTCGATCACCAAGGCGGCGGTGATCTCGATGACCAAGGCGTTCGCGGTGGAATGCGCCGAGTCCGGCGTGCGCTGCAACGCGCTGCTGCCGGGGCTGACCGACACCAAGTTCGCCTCGGTGCTGGTGCATACGCCGGCGATCCTCAAACAGGCCATGGCGCACGTGCCGATGCGCCGCGTGGCGCAGCCGTCCGAGATGGCCGGCGCCGCGCTGTATTTCGCCTCGGCCGCGTCGTCCTACACCACCGGCGCGGCGCTGAACGTCGACGGCGGTTACCTGTCCGTCTGACCCACCCCCACAGGCGCCTGCTGCAGGCGCGGAGACCCGTCATGACCGAAATTTCCGCACAACGCGTCGCCGGCAAGAAGGCGTTGGTCACCGGCGCGGCTGGCGGCCTCGGCGCCGCCATCGCACGCATGCTGGCGCGACACGGCGCCAAGGTGTTCCTCACCGACATCGACGAGGCGGCGGTGCGCACCGTCACCGCCGCGATCAATGCCGAACACGGCCGTACCGTGGCGTGGGCCGCGCAGCAGAACGTGCGCGACGAGGCGCGCTGGCAGGCCGTGCTGGCCGAGGCCGACGCGGCGATGGGCGGGCTGTCGGTGCTGGTCAACAACGCCGGCATCGGTGCGCTCGGCGGCGTCGAGAACCTCACGCCGAAGGAGTGGGCGCGGGTCATGGGCGTCAACGTCGACGCCGTGTATCTCGGCTGCAAGTACGCGCTGCCGCTGCTCAAGCAGCAGCAGCCGGCGTCGATCATCAACATCTCCTCGCTGGCTGCGTTCAAGGCCGACCCCGACTACAGCGTCTACAACACCTCCAAGGCCGCGGTCGCCGCGCTGAGCAAGTCGATCGCGGTCGATTGCGCGCGCCAGCAGGTCGACGTGCGCTGCAACTCGATCCACCCCGCCTTCATCCGCACCGGCATCGTCGAGCCGTTTTTCGAACAGCTTGGCGAGCAGGAGGCGCTGCGCAAACTCACCCGCGGCATTCCGCTGAAGCGCCTGGGCGAGGTCGACGACGTGGCCTACGCCGCGCTTTACCTCGCCTCCGACGAGAGCCGCTACATCACCGCCGCCGAAATCCGCGTCGACGGCGGCGCCTCGGCCGTCTGATCCATGACCGCCAATCACCCTTGCCGTCATCCCAGCGAACGCTGGGATCCAGCGCCTCTGAGCCCTCATCAAGGCACTGGATTCCAGCGTTCGCTGGAATGACGATTCTCCCCATTCCCCATTCCCCATTCCCCATTCCCCATTCCCCATTCCCCATTCCCCATTCCCCATTCCCCATTCCCCATTCCCCATTCCCGGAGATCCCCCATGTCCCTCATCAACCGCCAACTGCGCCTGAAAACCCGCCCCGAAGGCCTGGTCCAGCGCGAGGATTTCGACCTCGTCGAGCAGCCCGTGCCCGAACTGAATGACGGCGAGGTGCTGGTGCGCGTGCTGTACATCTCGATAGACCCGACCAACCGCGTGTGGATGCGCGACATCCCGCAATACCTGCCGCCGGTGGCGATCGGCGAGGTGATGCGCGCGCTCGGCCTGGGTCGTGTGGTCAAGTCGCGCTCCTCGCACTATGCCGAGGGTGACCTGGTGCAGGGCATCACCGGCTGGCAGGACTATCTGGTGCTGCACGAAAGCGCCAAAGGCTACGTGCGCCTTCCCGCCGATCCCGGCATCGGGCTGCCGACCTTGCTCGGCGCCGCCGGCATGAGCGGCGTCACCGCCTACTACGGCATGACCGACATCGCCCCGGTGCAGCCCGGCGAAACCCTGGTGGTCTCCGCCGCCGCCGGCTCGGTGGGCTCGATCGCCGGACAGATCGGCAAGATCCGGGGCGCCCGCGTGGTCGGCATCGCCGGCGGCGCCGACAAGTGCCGCTACCTCATGGACGAACTCGGCTTCGATGCCGCCGTCGACTACAAGGCCGCCGACTTCAAGCAGCAGCTCAAGGCCGCCACCCCCGATGGCGTGCACGTGAACTTCGAGAACGTGGGCGGTGAGGTGATGCGCGCGGTGCTGTCACGCATGGTCATCGGCGGTCGCATCGCGCTGTGCGGGCTGATCTCCGGCTACAACAGCGGTGAGAAGCCGAGTGATGACTTCAGCCCCTTCATCATGAAGCGGCTGCGCATGCAGGGCTTCCTGGTGCTCGATTACACCAAGACCAAGGAGGCAGTGGGGGCGATTGTGGGGTGGATTCGGGAGGGGAAGTTGAAGACGGAGGAAACGGTTGCCGAGGGGTTGGAGAACGCGCCGGTGGTGCTCAATCGGTTGTTCGATGGGAGTCATCGGGGGAAGCTGGTGTTGCGGGTGGCTGGGCAGGCTTGAGCGAGCTGCGCTGCTCGTCAGTAGCAGAGCTTTCGTGCGCCTTCGGCGCGCGAGTTACTTTTCTCTTGCGTGGCCAAGAGAAAACTAACCAAAAGAGAAGGCCACCCCGCTTGGCGCTTGCCGGGCATCCTGCCCGGCAAGTCCGTGAGCCGGGGCTTGGCTTTTCGACCGGACTCCTGTCCGGGCGAAAAGGCATCGGCATCCCTGCCGATGCCCGCTTCGCGGCCTGTCGTCCCCGACTCACCGCCGCACAGGGGCCCCGGTAGAGCAGCGGGCCATCCTGGCCCGCACTCGGTGTGCAGCCGCTGCGCGGCTGCGAAGGCGAAAGAGCTGAAGAGCTGAAGAGCTGAAGAGCTGAAGAGCTGAAGAGCTGAAGAGCGAGCGCCTATCGCTTTGCTCCCTCTCCCCGGCTTTGCCGGGGAGAGGGTTGGGGTGAGGGGGCTCTTGATCTGGCTCTGCTGAAAAGTGTGCGCAGGATGCGCGCTGCTCTACCAGGGGCCCCTCTGCAGCGGCGGGCGGGTGGAGGAAAGCCCGCAGGGTGGCCGGCAGGGATGCCGGCCAGTTTGGCGTCAGGGCAGGATGCCCTGACGACAAACCCCGGAGCCCGCACGCGGACTTTCCGGGCAGGAGGCCCGGAAAGCGCGGAAGCGGGGTACCCCTCTCTTTGGTTACTTTCTCTCGGGCACGCTAGAGAAAGTACCTCGCCCTCCGCAGGAGGACGAAAGCTCTGCTCTTCGACAGTATTCCGGTCGCGCGGAATCACCCGGTGGCCGATGGATTCCGCAAGGCCGAGCGCGCACACCTGCTCGAGCATTCCTTCACTCCGTGGGCTTGTTGGCCACTAGAGTGAGGCCCGACGTTTCCGGTATGTTTCCAGCCATTCGATCCGTCATCAACGCCATGCCCCGCCATGCCCACCACTCCTGCACTGATCACCTTCGACATCTTCGGCACCGTGCTCGACTGGCGCAGCGGAATGGAAGCGGATTGCGTCGATGCGGGCAGGCCGCTGCGCGGGGGCGAGTTCGATCGCATCGTCGACGTGCAGGGTCAGCTGGAGCAGGGACCGTTCCTCGACTATGCCCAGATCACCGCGCGCAGCCTCGAACAGGTGCT
>DATKVA010000116.1:0-34623 GCA_035530315.1 Rhodanobacter sp.
TGTCAGTTCTGTCAGTAACCCGGACGGCCATTCTGAAAATATCGCACCCGATCCGGCACACGTTGCCGACACGCTGAAGCAGATGCGCGGGCACCTGCTGGCGCTGGCGACCATCGGGGGCATGGACGTTGCCCACGTTCACCGGCTGCACGATTTGGATATTGCCGCGTGCGCCGGTCTGGACGATCCCCAGCTTACCGCCTACCTGTCCATGCTGGCCGATACCGCCGACCGTCACGGCGGACGCGTACCGGCCGGCGATACCGCGCCGATGCACTGCGAACAGTGCGGCCCGGTCTGGATACATCCAACCATTGCCGAGGTGTTGCCCGTGGTCGATGGTTGGCCGCGTGCGCTGGGCTGCCCGTGGTGTTTCGTGCGCAAGGCGGGCGGCTACATCCCGCGCCCATCCGTGACCTGTGAGGGCTGCCGACACTTCACCCCGGACACGATCAATCCACAGGCTGGCATGGGCGTCTGCGGCGTGGGCAACGGCATGCGCTGGCCGATGCAGCGGCATGCGTGCGGCAATCACTCCACAAGGAATCCCCATGAAGAAGCCTAAGCCGCCAGCGGTGGCACCAAAAGCCCGCACGTTGAACGTGGTCGCAGAGTCGGGCAAGTCACGCGAGGCGCTGATAGCGGACGCGGCGACGGCGGCTAACGTGCCTGTCGCCGCCGTCATCATGGATTTTTCCAAGCCAACATGGGGCGAGCTTTCGCTGGGCGACGTCGTGGACTCCCTGAACAACCATGCGGGCAAGATCAAGGGCGGCGACCTGGCCCGCGTCGAGGCGATGCTTGGCGGACAGGCTGCCGCGTTGAACACGATGTTTGCCGAGCTGGCGCGACGCGGTGCGGTGAATATGGGCGAGTACATCGGCGCGGCCGAAACCTATCTGAAGCTCGCTTTGCGTGCGCAGAGCCAGTGCCGCGCCACGCTGGAAACGCTGGCGGCAATCAAGAACCCGCCGGTATTCGCCAAACAGGCCAACATCGCGCACGGCCCGCAACAGGTGAACAACGAAACCGCCCACATCGCGCGCGCGGAGCAAATCGAAAACAAGCCAAACGAACTATTGGAGTACGATCATGGCAAACGGCTGGACACCGGAACGGCGGGCACGGCAGGCGGCAGCGATTCAGCAATGGCAGCCGTGGAAGCAGTCCACCGGCCCGCGAACGGACGAAGGAAAGGCAGCGGCAAGCCGTAACGCATGGAAGGGCGGGCACCGACCCCTGTTTCGTGCCATGGCGGTAGCGTTGCGCGGCCAGCGGGAATGGCTGGACGAAGCGAGGTACTGAAGGTCGGCATCGTTCCGCGTAACTGACTCGGAACAGAAGATGCGAGCCTTATAGGCTGCTAGGCGATGTTGGGAAACAGGTGCGCGCGGCCGTCCAGAAATGCATAAAGCCGCTAGACGCGGCCCGTTCACTGGCTGTGCTTCGTTTCCTGCAATACTGGTGTTGACAGAAATTTCGGCTCGCGGAGGAACTTCACAATGCCGTCCGCGTACCTAGCGAATCGGTCGGCGGCGTGGTCTTTCGCGATCACATCCCATTGCCCGCTAAGCGCGTTTCGCTCATGGTCGGTTAGAGATAAACGCAAGCACAGCGGCGCCCCTGGATCACATGTCTTAATGAGCATCGCGGACATTGTTGTCGAAAGGAAAAGATTGTCTATCGCATCCTTCATTGTCAATGCATCATCGGCGGACTCATTCACCATTTGTGCCTGAGATGGGGGCGCACTTCCGAGTGAAGCGTTTATTCGGTCGAGTGCTCTTTCCCCGCCAGCATGCAATACCCGCAGCGACGACAACATTAGCGTTGCGCTTTGCGCGATATTCTTGTTTGAGCTTCCTGCAAACGGCGCTATGGCCGACTCTGCGCATTCGGTATCTGCTAGGTTCGATTTAAACCCATACACCACATCAAACGGTGTGGCGGCTGTGCTAGAAACAGTGAGCGCAGCGTCAGCACCGAGTTGCATCTGACGCATGGCCAGCGTCGTAGCTTGGAAGTAGGCCGCGCTGTCATTGTTCGCCCCTGCTGGTCGCTGCGGGCAGAATGCAAACGCAGGCAGACAAGAGATTGATGCCACCACCATCACACACGCCGCAATTATCCGCTTCATTGCGCTGCCCCTAGTTCTATTCCCGGGCCAATCCTACACCCATGGACTATGCGCGGCAGCTGACAACCTTGGCAGCTCCATACACTCACGGCGGCGAGCCGCTGCGCAGCCAGCACGAATGGCTGGACGAGGTAAGTGGCGGGTAGGGGGTGCAAATCTCTGGAGCGCATCGCCTACAGACCGGCTGTCCCCCTTTGTTCGCACAAACCGTAACAAATTCAGGAAACCCCGACAGACACCGCACGCCGATGCTGGGGATGTGACCCTGCCCGCGAGTCTGGCCCGATCCGGCTAGGAGTCAGGCGAGAGCCGCCCCCACAATGTCAGGTGGAACCGATGACCGGGGCGCATCTGGAGTTTCGCGACCAGTACGCGCGCGTGAGGCGATCAATTTCCCGCCCTAAAAAAAAGCGATAGCTGAGGCGGAGAAATTTGCGCGACTGAGGGCAAGCGCCGATAAATTGGGGGTACATTTGGGGGTATAATTCGCAAGCGTGCCCGGCAGCCCGCATGGGTACTAAGCTTTCGTTGCCCCTCTTGGCACCATTGCACTGTTTCAGGACGTCCCTCAACGTCCCCGAAACACTCTGAAACCCGCATGATCGCGGGTTTTTTTGTGGCTCGCGAGCGGTGCGGCGATTGTCGGGCATCGGTGGCTCACCCACATCCCGAGTGGCACTTTGTGGTTGTGGCACCGATTCGCTAGCCTGTCCCGATGTCCGATCCTTCTGATGAAAAAGCATCGCCGCCGCCGGCATCGACGGCGCCTGCGCCGATCGAGCAATCGGTGCTCCCGGTGTCGGTGGGCGATGGTTCTCGCTTCGAACTGTTGTGTGTCCATCCGGCCGGTGAATGGCGCCAGCTGCTGTGCTGGCTGCCGGCGCTGGGTGTGCCGGCCCGGCATTACCTGCCGTTGGCCGAAGCCCTGGCGGTACGCGGTGTCGCCGTGGCCCTGCACGAGTGGCGCGGCATCGGTTCCAGCAATCGGCGTGCAGGCCGCGACTGCAACTGGGCCTACCGCGAGTTGCTGCAGGATGATTTGCCGGCGGCCCTGACGACGGTGCGGCAGCGCTGGCCGCAGGCGCTGCACTGGATCGGTGGGCACAGCCTGGGCGGTCAACTCGGTTCGCTGTATGCAAGCCTGCACCCGCAGGAGCATGCCGGCCTGGTGCTGGTGGCCAGCGGTGCGCCGTACTGGCGCCGGTTCCGGCATGGCAGGCTGATCAAGGCGGCCTATGCGGTCGCTCCGCTGCTGGCCGGTGTGATGGGCTACATGCCGGGACGCCGGATCGGTTTTGGCGGCAACGAGGCGCGCGGCCTGATTGCCGACTGGGCGCGCACGGGACGCACGGGCCGCTATGCGGCGGTCGGCGTGCAGCAGGATCTGGAACAGCAGCTGGCTTCGCTCGAGCTGCCCGTGCTGGCGCTGCGCCTGCGCGACGACTGGATGGTGCCGCCCGCCTCGCTCGACTGGCTGCTCGGCAAGATGCCACAGACCACGCAGACGCTGGACGTCGTCACGCCGCAGGATATGCATGGTCGTCCGGCCAATCACTTCGGCTGGATGAAAACCCCGGCGCCGATCGCCACCCGCATTGCCGCCTGGATCGCCGCACGCGGGGATGCTTGATACCGCGGGCGGTTGCCTGCATGTGAAGGGGCTGATACCTGCCGGAATCGCCCCATGGACCTGTTTGACCCGTTTGTCCAACGCAGCCTCACCTTGCGCAACCGGCTGGTGGTTTCGCCGATGTGCCAATACTCGGCCACCGACGGCCTGCCGGACGACTGGCATCTGGTGCACCTGGGCAGTCGCGCGGTGGGCGGCGCGGCAGCGGTGATCGCCGAGGCCACAGCCGTATCGGCGCAGGGCCGCATTTCGCACGGCGATACCGGCTTGTGGAATCGGGCGCAGGTCGAGGCATGGCGGCCGATCGTGCGCTTCATCCGCGCGCAGGGCGCGATCGCAGGCGTGCAGCTGGCGCATGCCGGGCGCAAGGCCAGCGCACAACGGCCATGGCAGGGGCACGGGCCGCTGCCGGCGGGGCAGGACGACTGGCTGACGGTGGCGCCGTCGGCGTTGCCGTTCGATGCCGGCTGGCCTACGCCGCAGGCGCTGGACGACGCGGGCATCCAGGGCGTGATCGCGGATTTCCGTGCGGCCGCGCAGCGTGCGCTGGAGGCCGGTTTCGAACTGATCGAACTGCATGCGGCGCATGGTTATCTGCTGCATCAGTTCCTGTCGCCGTTGAGCAACCGGCGCACCGATCGCTACGGCGGCAATTTCGAGAACCGCACGCGTCTGGTGCGCGAGGTGGTGACTGCCGTACGCGAGGTCTGGCCGGCCGTGCTGCCGGTATGGCTGCGCATCTCGGCCACCGACTGGGCCGAAGCCGACGCGGGCTGGAACATCGAACAGAGCGTGCAGCTGGCGCAGCAGATGAAACCGCTGGGCGTGGACCTGATCGATGTCTCCAGCGGCGGCCTGCTGCCGCACGTCACCATTCCGCTGGCGCCCGGCTATCAGGTACCGTTTGCCGCGCGCATCCGGCGCGAAGCCGGCATCGCCACCGGCGCCGTGGGCCTGATCACCGAGGTCGCGCAGGCAGCCGACATCGTGGCCAACGGTGAAGCCGACGTGGTGCTGATCGCCCGCGAAAGCCTGCGCGATCCGTATTTCCCGCGCCGCGCGGCTCAACTGCTGGGTGCGAAAATCGATGCGCCGGATCAGTATCGGCGTGCCTGGTAACCGCAGGGAGTTCGTGATGAAAACTGCTCCAACCCTGATCGAAGGCCACCTGCACGATCTCGGCGATGGCTTCGGCGTGCGCCGGTTGCTGCCCGAGCTGCAGGCGCGGCATGTCGGGCCGCTGGTGTTTTTCGATCACATCGGGCCAGCCGTTTTTGCCCCCGGCAAAGGCATGGATGTGCGGCCGCACCCGCACATCGGACTGGCCACGATCACCTGGTTGTTCGAGGGGACGATCCGTCATCGCGACAGTCTTGGCAGCCTGGCCGACATCCACCCCGGCGGGGTGAACTGGATGACCGCCGGTCGCGGCATCGTGCATTCCGAACGCACGCCGCCGGATGCGCGTCGCGACGGCCAGACCCTGCACGGCGTGCAGATCTGGGTGGCGTTGCCGCAGGCCGATGCGGAGATCGCACCGGAGTTTCATCATCACGAACGGGCCGACCTGCCGAGCATTCGGCAGCCCGGCGTGGAAGCGGTGCTGATCGCCGGCACGGCTTATGGGCTGGCGTCGCCGGTGAAGGTGTTCGCCCCGATGTTCCTGCTCGAAGTAATCATGGCGGCCGGTGCGGAA
Organism: Rhodanobacter sp.; assembly: GCA_035530315.1. GTDB lineage: Bacteria > Pseudomonadota > Gammaproteobacteria > Xanthomonadales > Rhodanobacteraceae > Rhodanobacter. The sequence continues at coordinate 5,464 of DATKVA010000116.1, forward strand.
CTGGCCTTGCCGCCGGAGCATGTCGAGCGCGGCATCCATGTGGCCGAAGGTGCGGTCGGCTGGGGTGAGCTGGAACTGGCCGCCACGCAGATGGCGGTGCAGGCGGGGCCGTCGGCGCCGCCGCTGCGCGCCCGCGCAGCCAGCCGCCTGATGGTGTTCGGCGGCGCGCCGCTGGACGGCGAGCGTCACCTGTGGTGGAACTTCGTGGCGAGCACGCGCGAGCGCATCGAACAGGCCAAGGCCGACTGGCAGGCGCGGCGTTTCGATCCGGTGCCGGGCGACACGGAAGAGTTCATTCCGCTGCCGCCGTGAGTGTCGCCTGGCGGGCTTGCAGCGGCCGCGCCAGTGGTTCACGCTGATCGGGCCGACCCGTTGCGGAGCTACCCATGTCCGGTTTCGCCAATTTCTCCGAGTTCTACCCGTACTACCTCAGCGAACACAGCAACCGCAGTTGCCGGCGCCTGCATTTCGCGGGCAGCAGCCTGGTGATCGCGATCGTGCTGGTGGCGCTGCTGACCGGGCAGTTGCGCTGGCTGTGGCTGGCGCCGCTGGCCGGTTACGGCTTTGCCTGGATCGGCCACTTCGTCTACGAGAAAAACCGCCCCGCCACGTTCAAGTACCCGTTGTACAGCCTGCTCGGCGACTGGGTGATGTACGGGCAGATGTGGCGCGGCAAGATTCGTTTCTGACTCCCTTTTTTCCCCTCTCCTGCAGCAGCAGGGGAGGGCTGGGGAGGGGGCTTTTCGTCTCAGCGGTATTTCTGATGGCAGCTCTTGCAGGCGCCGCCGATCGGCTTCAGCGCCGCGGCCAGTGCCGTGCAATCGGCTGGCGCAGCCAGCAGCGCCTGTTCGATCTTCCCCTGCAATTGTCCGGCGGCATCGTTGAACGGCTTTTCGCTGACGTCGAACACCGGCACGATGTCGGTGGCAGTGGACTGCAGCCGTCCGAGGTGCTGCCGGATCTTCACGGCATCGCACTGCCGGGCTTTCAGCGCGCGGGCCAGCTGGCCCATGTGGTAATCCATCGTCACCATCACCGCGTGCGGCATCGGATTGCGCGCATTCAACGTATTGACGATATTGACGGTGCCGATCACGCCGATCACCAGTCCCAGCAACAGCAGCAGTGCAGCACGCATCAATCCGGTTCCGTCGCAGGCGAGAAGTCGGTGAGCATAACCTGCGAGCTGCGCTCATTCCACGCGACCACGATAAAATGCACGCCACACCGCAGGGGCAAGCCGATGACACTCGCGCAGACACGAATCGCCGCCGCCGGCATGCCGGCATGAGCGATACCCATTTTCCCGCCGAACGCTTTCAGGGCGTGGAGCGTCTGTATGGCACCGGCAGCGTGGCCCGGCTGGCGCAGGCGCACGTCGGCGTGATCGGTGTCGGCGGCGTGGGCTCCTGGGCTGCCGAGGCGCTGGCGCGCAGCGGCATTGGCCGGCTTACCCTGATCGACGCCGACGAGGTCTGCGTGTCCAACACCAATCGTCAGCTGCATGCGCTGGACGGCGAGTTCGGCAAGTCCAAGGTCGGCGTGATGGCGGCGCGTGCGCACGCGATCAACCCGACCTTGCGGCTGGAGGCGATCGAGCGCTTCCTCACCCCGTCCACGCTGGACGAACTGCTTGATCGCGGCTACGACGTGGTGCTCGATGCCTGCGACGCGTTCCGGGTGAAGCTGGAAACGATCGCCTGGTGCCGCCGACGCAAGCTGCCGATCGTCACCGTCGGGTCGGCCGGCGGGCGCACCGACCCCACCCAGGTGCGCGTGCGCGACCTGTCGCGCACCGAGCACGATGCGATGTTCAGCCTGATCCGCAAGAAGCTTCGCGCCGACTTCAATTTTCCGCGCAATCCGGAGCGCTACTTCGGCGTGTCGGCGGTGTACTCGCTGCAGAACGTGCAGTACCCGCAGCCCGACGGCACGGTTTGCGGCACCCGTCCGCCCGGCGGCGATGCGCTGAACCTCGCCTGCGGCGGCGGGCTGGGTGCCGCCACCCACGTCACCGGCACGTTCGCCTTCGCGGCCGTCGGCAAGGTGCTGGAGAAACTGCTCGCGTAGGAGCCCACCCTGTGGGCGATGGCTCTTGGGGCGCGGCTTCAGCCGCGATGTTCTTCATGTCTTGCAGCAAGAGCATCGCGGCTGAAGCCGCTCCTACAAAAGCTCCGCCATAAAAGCTTCCCCCACAAGAGCATTCGCCCACAGGGTGGGCTCCTACCGAGTTTGCGGCAATGTCGAAAATCGATGGGCGGGAGAGGGACGGTTACAGGTTGTGCACCGTGTCGTCGGGCTTGTTCGATGCGGCCTTGCCCTGCTTCTTCTCGACAGGAGTGAGCGGCCCGATGGAGGTAGTCCCGATCGGGCTGTTCTCGAATTTCACGTCGTAGGGATTGTCGCTGCGGCGGAACTGCTGGTAGGCCACCGAGCCGTCCATGTCGTGGCCGCCGAAAATATCAAAAGCTGACGTAGCCAATGGACGCAAAGCTGCTCCCGCCGAAGCACTTTGCGGATGATGGTCGCCATTTTGCATGCCGACCCTGAGCATGCCCACGGTGCCACCCACACGCGATCCGGTCATGCCCGCGCGCACCTGCGCCCAGCGGACCTTGGCCCGGTGCAGGGCGACCTTGTCGCCGTAGATCGGCACCAGTTGCCCGAACAGCGTATCCGCCTTGGCGAAGTCGGCATTGCTCAATGCCCTGACCATCAGGTCACGGGCCTGCGCGTAGTGCGGGTCGTTGCGCTCCGCCGCCAGCACCATCCAGGCCGTGCCCAGCGGGCGGTTCGCGGGGATGCCCTGACCACGAAAGTACATGACGCCAAGGTTGTATTCGGCGGGCTTGTAGGCCCAGGACGCCGCGACCTTGTACATGTCGATCGCGTGGCGATATTGCTTTTTCTCGAACGCGCGAACGGCAAGCTGGAAGTAATACTCGCCGGGCCGGGCGTCGGCCTCCGGGGTGTTGAAGTCCTCGAACGGCTGGGCGCCGAAGGTCGGGTCCGAACTGTAAGAGGGTACGGTGTCGGTGCTCGATGAAGCGCCGGATGATCTGCTGGACGCTGCCTGCGGGGTACCGGGGGCGGGACGGGCGAATGCCGGCTGGCAGAATGCAGCCAGGCACAGGCCGATCGCGGCAAGGCCAGACAAGAGGGGATACCTGCCAAGGTGATACGCGGCCATGATCACTTCCTCCATGAGTGCTTCCCGGTTGCTTATACGCCCAAGCCGGAATGGAGCGCAACTGCGTCCCCGACGGGTAAAGGGCGGTTGGCAAGATGGCGCTCTGGAAGAAACCGTTACCGTAGGAGCCCACCCTGTGGGCGAATGCTCTTCGCGATCATTCCGACAAGAGCATTCGCCCACAGGGTGGGCTCCTACGCATTCTCGCCGGGGGCGGGGCTTACCAGCCCATGTAATGACCGCCGTTGATGGCGAGGTTGGCGCCGGTGATCCAGCTGGCCTGTTCGCCGGTAAAGAACGCTACGGCGTGGGCGATTTCCTCCGGCTTGCCGAGGCGGCCCACCGGGATCTGCGCCACGATCTTCTCGCGCACTTCCTCGGGCACCGCCATCACCATGTCGGTGCCGACGTAGCCGGGCGACACGGTGTTGACGGTGATGCCTAACTTCGCGTTCTCCTGCGCCAGCGAGATGGTGAAGCCGTGCATGCCGGCCTTGGCGGCGGCGTAGTTGGCCTGGCCGTACTGGCCCTTCTGGCCGTTGATCGAGCTGATCTGCACGACGCGGCCCCATTTGCGTGCGCGCATGCCCTCGATCACCGGGCGGGTGACGTTGAAGCAGGCGTTCAAGTTCGTGTTGATCACATCCATCCACTGCTGGTAAGTCATCTTGTGGAAGGTGGAGTCGCGGGTGATGCCGGCGTTGTTGACCAGGATCTCGATCGGCCCGCATTTTTCCTCGATCGCCCGCACCATCGCCTCGCAGGCGACCGGATCGGATACGTCGCCGGGCACCATGCACACGTCGATACCTTCCTTCGCCATCGCCTGATGCCACGCCTCAGCCTTGGCCGGGTCACGGTAATTGGTGGCAACGCGATGACCCTGGCCGGCCAGGTAGCGAATGATTGCGCTACCGATGCCACCGGTACCGCCTGTAACCAATGCCGTGCGCTGAGTCATGTTGTGAATCTCCTGTGTGGTGAAGCAAGAGGGGCGTGTCATGCCGGGCAGCATCGCAAATGAGTGCTGCAATTCGTCGTTGCAGCGAGCCGGTGCACGGTTTCTTTTATAGCGGTTCAGACAATAGAACGACCGCTGCATTGCGGCAAAAGGGCGGGGTCGAAACCGGCCAGTGCCTGCGCCAGCAAACCGTGCGCGTCGATCATGCCAGTGGGTACCGGCAGTTGCAGAAAAGCCAGCGCCCGACGCAAGGCCGGCAACGGGCTGGCCGGGTCGACCGGCATGGCCTGGCCGGATTTCGACAGCTTGCGGCCGTCGCCATCGAGCACCAGCGGCAGGTGCCGGTATGCCGGCGTGGGCAGCCCGAGGCAGCGTTGCAGCCAGATCTGTCGCGCCGTGGAGCCGAGCAGGTCGTGGCCGCGGACCACTTCGGTGATGCCCTGGAACGCATCGTCCACCACACAGGCCAACTGGTACGAATAGGTGCCATCGGCCCGGCGTATCACGAAATCGCCCACGCTCTGGCGCAGATGTTCGCGCTGCGGGCCTTGCAGCGCGTCGTGGAAATCGATCGTGATATCCGGCACGCGCAGGCGCCACGCCGGCGGGCGATCCGGGTTGGCCGGTGCGATGCATTGCCCATCGCGGTGCATGCCGCCGTCGAGCGCCAGCTCGCTGCGGCTGCACCAGCAGGCAAAGGCCATGCCCGCGGTGCGTAGCTGCTCGAACGCCGCGGCGTACGCGCTGCGGCGCTGCGACTGGAACAGCGGCGGCGCATCGGCCACCAGGCCGAAGGCCGGCAGCGCGGCGAGAATGCCGGCGGCGGCGCCGGCGACTTCGCGCGTGGGGTCGATGTCCTCCATCCGCAGCAGCCATTGTCCACCGGCGTGCCGCGCGCTCAGCCAGCTGCCGACGGCCGCCACCAGCGAACCGAAATGCAGTTGACCGGTGGGGGAAGGGGCGAAGCGGCCGCGATAGGTCATGCGGATATTCTATGGGCTGCCGGCTGGCGTCGCCTGCGGCAGGGTTTGCGGAAAACATCAGTCGGATGATCCCCGCCGACAGGCATGCGCATCGCGCCGCGCCCCTTGAAACTCCCGCTCGCCGCCCCGAATAACTGCTGGCTGCCGTGGGCGCGGTTTTCCGCGTGACTGCCGGTGGCCAGCGCCATGCTTCGCCTCGTCCTGTGTCGCGTCGCATGGTGCGGGGTCACTCGTCTTGCGGTCCGGCATGGAGGAGTGACCCGCGCATGGCCGCGCCGACGGGTATCGCGCGGCATGACCGACACATTGCACCCTCGCCCCTCGTGGAGACGCGTGGGGGGAGGCAGGGTGAGGGGCCGGCATCTGCCGGCGGCTCGCCTGTTCCGCCATTTGTTCTTTCAGCCTGACAAGAGTTGCCACCCATGAACGCACCTGCCGAAACCCGCAAATTCGAAGCCGAAGTCGCCCAGGTACTGCACCTGGTCACGCACTCGCTGTACTCGCATAAGGAGATCTTCCTGCGCGAGCTGATCTCCAATGCCTCCGATGCCTGCGACAAGCTGCGCTTCGAGTCCATCGCCAACCCCGGGCTGTCCGCCGGCGACAGCGAGCTGCACATCGACGTGAGCTGGGACGAAGCGGCCCGCACCGTCACCGTGCACGACAACGGCATCGGCATGACCCGCGACGAGGTGGTGGCGAACATCGGCACCATCGCCAGCTCCGGCACCCGCCGTTTCCTGGAAGCGATGAGCGGTGAGCAGAAGGCCGATGCACGATTGATTGGCCAGTTCGGCGTGGGCTTCTATTCCGCCTTCGTGGTGGCCGACAAGGTCACCGTCGTCACCCGTCGTGCCGACGCGCCGGCCGGCGAGGGCGTGAAGTGGGAAAGCGACGGCAAGGGCGAGTACACGCTGGAGCCGGTCGAGCTGGCCGAGCGCGGCACCTCGGTCACCCTGCACCTGAAGGCCGACGAGGACGAGTTCCTCAAGGGCTGGCAGCTGCGCTCGCTGATCCGCAAGTACTCCGACCACGTCGCCTTCCCGATCCGCATCCCGAAGGAGACTCCGAAGAAGGATGGCGAGGAGGCACCCGCCCTCGAATGGGAAACTGCCAACGACGCCTCCGCCTTGTGGGCCAAGCCCCGTGCCGACATCAGCGACGACGACTACCAGGGTTTCTACAAGTCGCTCGGCCACGATTTCAACGACGCACTGGCGTGGACGCACAACCGCGTCGAGGGCAGCCAGAGCTTCACCACGCTGCTGTACATCCCCTCGCAGCCGCCGTTCGACCTGATGATGGGCGGTCGCGACGAGCGCAAGGGTCTCAAGCTCTACATCAAGCGCGTCTTCATCATGGACGCGGCCGAGGAACTGCTGCCGAATTACCTGCGCTTCGTGCGCGGCGTAGTCGACGCCGACGACCTGCCGCTCAACGTCAGCCGCGAACTGCTGCAGCAGAACCGCCAGCTCGAGCGCATCAAGGGCGCCTGCGTCAAGCGCGTGCTCGACCTGATCGAGAAGCTGGCCAAGGACGAGCCGGAAAAGTTCGCCACCTTCTACCAGGCGTTCGGCAACACGCTCAAGGAAGGCATCAGCGAGGATGCCAACAACCGCGAGCGCATCGCCAAGCTGTTGCGCTTCGCCTCCACCGGCACCTTGTTGACGCCGAGCGAAGGCAGCGCGCAGACCGTCTCGTTCGACGACTACATCGGCCGCATGGCGGTGGGCCAGGACACCATCTGGTTCATCACCGCCGACAGCTACGCGGCGGCGCTGGGCAGTCCGCAGCTGGAAGCATTCAAGGCCAAGGGCATCGAAGTGCTGTTGATGTCCGACCGCATCGACGAGTGGATGCTGGGCAGCCTCAGCGAATATGCCGGCAAGAAACTCCAGAACGTGGCCAAGGGTGAGCTGCCGCTGGACGAGGCCGACAAGGCGAAGCAGGAAGAAGCCAGCAAGGCCGCCGAGCCGTTGCTGAAGAAATTGAAGGACCTGCTGGGCGATCGCGTGGGCGAGGTGAAGGTGTCCGCCCGCCTCACCGACTCGCCGTCCTGCCTCGCCCTCAGCGACTACGAGATGGCCCCGCACCTGACCCGCCTGCTGCGCGAAGCCGGCCACGACATGCCGGAGAACAAGCCCACGCTGGAGATCAACCCGCAGCATGCCTTGCTGAAGCGCGTCGAGGCCGAAGCCGACGAGGCCAAGGCCAAGGATCTGGCCACCTTGCTGCTGGAGCAGGCCGAGATCGCGGCCGGCGCGCAATTGCCGGACCCGGCGGCGTTCGTGCAGCGGATGAACCGGGTGTTGCTGGGGTAAGGCGCGGGGCGCCTTGCCGGTATTTTTTGCCCCCTCTCCCCTGCGGAGAGAGGCTTGGCCTGTCCTGAGCTAGTCGAAGGAGGGTGAGGGGCCGGTACTCGCGGGAATGGCTCCTATCCGTCACCCCAGCGCAGGCTGGGGTCCACGCCTTTCGTCCTCGTTGCCTCGTCGCTGTAGCATGGCTTGCAGACGAAGAGCTTTCGAGCCGCTGCGCGGCCTGTCGACCTCAGCTCACCGCCGCACAGGGGCCCCGGGAAGAGCAGCGGGCCATCCTGGCTCGCACCGGGTGCGCCCGCTGCGCGGGCGAAGGTCTGGCGACCTCGGATCGATGCTGGAAATGATCAATGCAACATTTATGGTGCTTACAACAGAAATGTTGCTATGCTGAGTTCGTGCCGACAGGGATGTGGCGATGAAATACAGCGAGTTCCAGCGATGGCTCAGGCGGCAGGGCGTGAGTTTCGAGCCCGGCAAAGGCAGCCACCTGATGGCGCGGTACAGGGGGCGAACTTCAGTATTCCCATCGCATGGATCGAAAGAGATACCCGAGCCGCTGCGCAGAAAGATCCTGAAAGACCTGGGCCTGTGAGCGACGCCGCACGAAGCAGAAGCGAAGGAGTGACGATGAAATACCCGGTCAAGCTGACCCGTGTCGAGGGTGCGGTGATGGTGACGTGTCCGGACCTGCCGGAGTTTTCCAGCGTGGGTGCCAGCGAGGACGAAGCGCTGCGCGAAGCCGTGGACGGCATCGAGACTACGCTGCAGATGTACATCCAGGATCGCCGCGCCATCCCGGTGCCCGGCGAACGCAAGCGCGGCCAGCGACTGGTCGACCTGCCGCCGCTGGCGGTGGCCAAGATTGGCCTGTATCAGGCGATGCAAGCCCAGGGGCTGCGCAAGACCGATCTGGCCCGCCTGCTCGACGTGCACCTGCCGCAAGTCGATCGCCTGCTTGATCTGCGGCATAGCTCGAAGCTGGAGCAGGTGGAGTCTGCACTAAATGCAGTGGGGTATAGGATCGAGTTGGCGGTGTTGGCGGCGTAGGAGAGGGCTCTGCCCTGATGTGCCCGGAGATGCTTCAACTACTCCGATCTAACGTTCACAGCCACGAGCCTGCCTTTCCAAGCAAACTTCGTATCAAACTTGGCGGATTGTCTTTCGAGCAAATAGCTCGCGATGATGTGCAAGGAATGGCGTCTGTTCAGGCCGAAACTTCTCAATTCGCCTATTAGGATCAATCGACCATCGATCAAGCACGTCGCGCGACAGCGACGGGTGCACCCGCATCCGGCCGTCGTCTTCGAAGGTGATGAACTGCTCATCGAACAGGGCATCGATGTGGGGCGAGAGCAGCAAGCCGTTGTAGCCGCTGAGGCGTTCGGCGTTGTTGGCTTCGCGCCAGGGTTTGATGTGGCTGGCGATCAGCAGGCGGGCGTCGGTGACGCCGGTCACGCGGCAGGCGCCGTCGAGCAGGATCACCTGTTTGCGGAAGAAGCCTTGGCCGATGCGGGCCTTGGCGAGCTGGAGGCGCTGGGTCTCCGGGATCGACGGGTCTGCCTCGATGCGGTGGATATCGTCCAGTACCTGGGCATTGGGCTCATGGTCGATCAGATACGGAGCGGGCTGATCGATCTCGCGCACCTGCTGCATGCCCAGCAGCGCCATCAGCAGGTGGCCGAGAGCATCGGAGATGCCGGCCAGGTAGCAGCCCTGATTGCCGTTGCCGTTTTTCTGCAGGGGTGAGTTGCGTTCCGGGAGCATTGGGCCGATCGCTTCGATGTGGGCACTTGGCTGCAGCGGACGGCGTGCCTGTTTGAAATCCACCTCGACCAACCAACCCTCGTTCGCCCAATAGTCGCCCACGTTGCCAAATTCAATCGGCTTGGGGCTGGGCGAGGCGGCTTCCGTGACACGGCCGACGGCACCAATGCGTCCGTGGGCATACGAGAACACGATATCCCCAGGACGCACGAGCTTCATGTTCTCGTAGGTCTGGTTGAAGGCGCCATTTGTGTTGCGGTAGGGCGACCACAGATAGCCGCCACGAACCTCGTGGTCACGCGTCTGTCTGTGGTTGACCCACCAAAAGGCCATTGGTCGAAGTCCCCATCCAGGTTTTGGAGCTTACCGCTACTGAAATTCCCGCGTGGTCCCGTCCAGAATTTTCATGGCCTCGGCGTTCTTGCGTTTCCACGCCCGCAGCTCCTCGGGCGTTTTGGGCACTTGACTGTAGTTTGTCTGTGGGGCGGACTGAATCGGCGCCATGCGAGGTAGCAGTCTGGATGGCGCGAGAATGGCGGTTGGAGGCACGTAGGCCGGCTGGATTACAGGATTCATCTGCATCGTGGCTGTATTGACCGATATCTCGAAGATCACGAACAGGCTTGCGGCGATCGCGGCAACAAAGGCGACAGGCCGGTCCATGTGTCGAACGATTTGTGCCTTCGTGGCCTGTACTGACTTGACCGTGGCGAGCAGTGCGCCGCCATCGACGAGTTCGATGGGTTTGCCTTGGGCGAAGCGCTGTGCATCGGGGGTGTAATCACCGAGCGCAACGATCTTCATGGCGTCGGCACCTTCATGGACGAGGACGCCAAACATCTCTCGCACAACTTTTACGTCCACGCGCTGGTTTCGCCACTGTTTGCATTGCACCAGGATGGTTTTGCCGTCCTTGCGCAGAATCAGGTCGATGCCGCCATCGGCTCCGCCCAGGCCGTTTTCGACGATGGCGTAACCCTGACGGCGAAAGGCCTCGCCGGTAAGCATCTCGAACTCGCGCCAGTTCATGTCGCGCAGGCTATTGGCACCCGACTGCGCGTCGAGCAATCGCCGACGGCGGGCACGGCCAAAGAAGGAGGCGAAGGCAGCGAACCAGCAGCCGATCAGTAACGCCCAGCCCAGTGGTGCGTAGATGCCAGAGGCGGCCAGCTTGCCCAGTCCGGACAAATAGGGGTTGTTCATTGCGCCGAAATACCAGCCGACACCATAGCGGACGGCGAAATAGCCGATCAGCCCAAGCACGATGCCCGCCGGCCATGGCATCGAGGCCACGACTTCGATCCCGCTTTCCTTACGTTTTGCCATCACTCCTCCTGAGTGCCCTTGAGCGGGCCGAGCTTGTCACGGATATCCAGAACAAGCATAGGCGACTAAAGGGGCTGGAAGTACCTAAGCGCACTTCCCCGGCGTATTCGGCCCTGTCGTATGACCTTTGAGGGGGGAACACCCGGCCGGGCACGTGCGCGATGAATTCGCGCGCCAGCGCTGGCGACTTGGTGCCGCTCGGCGGCGATGCCTTTGCCGGCGAGGCCGGTGCTCGTCGCCACCATGCCGTCGGCGCTTTGGATCGCTGCTGGTTTCCCGACGGCAAGACGATCGTCGTTCCGGTTTGCGGCCCGACCGAAAGGGCGGCGGTCGTCGATCGATCCGGACGATGGTCCGGACCGTTCATCACGCCATGCGTGCCAGCCGCTGCGTGATGTGCGCCCGCCAGGCCGCGGACAGCTCCGGTATTTCCAGTGCGCGCGCCAGGATGCACCGTGCGGCCGGGTCGTCGGGTTTCAGGTAGGCGTCGAACAGCGTGCGGATCGACAGGCGGCCGTGGCCGCGGGCCACCACGTCCACGGCGTCGCCGGCTTCGATCGTGCCTTGCTCCAGCACGCGCAGGTAGAAGCCGGTACGCAGCGACTGGGCGAACCGTTTCGGCATGCCGGCGTCGGCCAGCCGGATACCGAGTTTGAAGCACGGCACGCGCGGCTGGGTGATGGTGAACCGCGCATCGCCGATGCGCAGTTGGTCGCCCACGCACAACTCGGCCTCGTCCAGCCCGGTCACCGTGAGGTTTTCGCCGAACTGCCCATGGGGCAGGGCATCCCGGCCGAGCACGTCACGCCAGTACGCGTAGTGATCCAGCGAATAGGCGTAGACCGCCTTGTCCGCGCCGCCGTGGTTGCGCAGATCGGCCTGGCCGTCGCCGTCGAGGTTGAGCCAGCGCACCGTCACCGGGCCGGTCACCGATTGCTTGAAGATGCCGGTCGTCACCGACCCGTCGCCGTGCGCGACCTCGGCGGGCGGCGCAACGTTGATGGCGATCAGGGTCATGGTCATCGGTGCACGGCTCCGCAGTCTCGGGGGCGGCGCCTGCCGTCAGCCCGCTCGCTCAGGCTTCTTTGGACTTGCGCTTGCGTATCGGTTTGGCTTCGCTGGCGGCGATGAGTTGCTGCAGATAGGCAATGCCTTCCTCTTCGGGAAAGAAGGCGACCACATCGGCCACGCTCAGGCCGTAACGTTTCCTGAGCGACAGGAAGTCGGCACGGGCGTTCGCCAGCCGCACGTCGCCGATCGGCTTTTCGGTGGGCAGATGTTCCTTGCGGTCGATCGCGGCGAGCTCTTCCTGGAAGCGCCGGAATACATCGTTGGGGACGGGCATGGTTACGTTGGGGGGTGTCTGTGTCTAAAGCGGCATTGTCGCATGCGGGGCGAACGGGGGCATCCGGAGCCGGGTGATTTTCGGCCCGAAACCCGCCAGGGATCACCCTGCGGGTTCGCCGATCGGCGGGTGGGCGCCTTGCCAGGCGCGCAGGCCGACGATGGCCAGCACGACGAACCCCGCGTACAGCACCGAGGTGATCAGCAGGTGCTTGTAGACGTACTCGCCCACGTAGATTACGTCGACCACGATCCACAGCCACCACGCGGCGATGTGCCGGCGGCCTTGCCACCACTGCGCGACCAGGCTGAAGGCGGTGAGTGCGGCGTCCAGCCAGGGCAGCGCGGCATCGGTCCAGCGGTGCATGGCGAAGCCCAGCACGAGCGCGCCGGCCACGCCGATCGCGAGGTGGCTGGTGGCCTCCATGGCGGGCAGCGGTGCGACCCGTACTCGTCCGTCTTCACCGAGGTTGCGCAGCCAGCGATGCCAGCCGTAGACGATCAACCCGGCAAATGCGACCTGCAGCAGCGCATCGGAATACAGCTTGGCGTCGATGAAGATCCACGAATAGACCAGCACCGACAGCAGCCCGATCGGCCAGCACCACGGCTGGCGCCTGGCGGTGAGCCAGACGCCCCAGGCGCTGAGCAGCGCGCCGGCGAGTTCGACCCAGGTCATCTCAGAACCCGACCGTAAGCGACAGCCGTGCCAGTCGCGGCGCGCCCGGGAACAGGTAGCTGTCGCCATAGGCGCTGCCGGTGTCGCGCCAGTAGAAATGGTCGAACACGTTGTCCACGTTCAGCCGCCAGGTCAGTGCATGGCCGTGCCACCGGCTTTCGTAGCGCAGGCCGGCGTCGAACACGTCGTAGGCCGGTACGCTGGTCTTGCCGTTGGGCGTGGCGGGGTTGGTGCTGGCGTAGCGCCAGCCGCCGAGCAGGCTCAGCTGCGGTGCGAACGGCAGGCGGTAATCCAGATAGACGGCCGAACGCAGGCGCGGCACATTGACGATCTGGTGGCCTTCGTAGCTGGGTGTGCCGGTGTTCTGCGCGCGGGCACGGATCAGGTTGATGCTGGCGGTGAGGCGCAGGTTGGGGCTGACGCGGCCGGCGGCGTCGAGTTCCAGCCCGCTGTGCACTTCCTGGCCGCTCTGCACGAAGGTGAAGCCCTCGGGGGTGCTGTCCGGCCGCGCGAACTGATAGGGCTGGCGGATGCGGTACAGCGCGGCGGTGAGGCTGAGCGCGTCGCTCCAGTCGTATTTCACGCCGGCCTCGACCTGGCGTGACAGCAGCGGCGCCAGCGTGGTGCCGCCGTTGGATGCCCAGTACGGCGCCTGACCACCCAGCGCCAGACCCTTGCTGAAGCTCAGGTAGGCGGTCAGTGGCGCGATGGGCTGCCACATCAGCGCCGTCTGCGGCAGGAACTTGCTCAGCCGGGTATCGCGCTGGAGCAGCCCGCTGCTGTCGTAGTCACGCTCGTGCAGGCGCACGAAACGGCCGCCGGCCAGCAGTTGCCAATGCGCCCCCAGATGCAGGCGATCGAGCGCGAACAGCGAGTGCTGCCAGCTGGTCAGCGTGCGCGCGGACGGCCCGGCCTGGTTCGGCGAGGGCGCGAAGAAGGGCGGGTTGACCTCGCTGATGTTGGCGGTGCCCACGTAGTCGTAGACGTACGGGCGCTGGTCGAGGGTGCGGCGGAACGCGCTGGCGCCGAGGCTGATCTCGTGGCTGATGGCGCCGGTATCGAAGCTGCCCTTGAGTACGGCGCGCGCCTCGTCGTTTTCGCGGGTGTCGCCGGGGCTGCGGAAATCGTAGACGTCGTAGTCGCCGTTGGGCGCGAAGAAGTAGCCCGGCGTGGCGCCGCTGGCGCAGGCCGGCGAGTAGAAGCAGCCGTAGGCGAAGGCCACGTTGTCGTTGATCCGGCTGCGGCTGTGGCCGGCCGAGAGCTGCGCGCTCCACACGTCGTCGAAGCGGTAGTTGAAGCGCACGGTGGTATTGCTGGCGGCGATGCCCACCGGCTGCTGCCACGGCTCGAAGCCGAGCATGCGGGTGCGGCTGGGATGCGGCGGCAAGGTGGTGCCGCCCAGCAGCTGGTAACCGGAGACCGAGCGCTGGCCGCTGGTCTGGTAGTCGGTGTCCAGCTGCAGCGTGGCGTTCGGGCTGATCTTCCAGTCCGCAGCCAGCGACAGGAAATTGCGCCGGCCGTCGGCGTGCTCGACGTAGGAGTGCATGTCCTCGTGCGCCGCGTTCACCCGCACGCCGAAGCTCGGCGACAACCAGCCGCCGATATCCACCGTAGCGTAGCGCGAGCCGTGCGAGTCGGTGCCGACGGTGGCACTGCGCACGTTGGCGGGGCGCTTGCTGACGTAGTTGATCAGGCCGCCGGGTGCCACCACGTCGGCCTCCAGCCCGCCCAGGCCCTTGAGGATTTCCACCCGCTGCTTGTCCTCCAGCGGCGTCAGCTGCTCGCCGGTGATGGTCATGTCGTTGAGGCGATAGCCGGTGGCCAGGTCCAGAACGAAGCCGCGGATGGCGATGTCCTGGTAGTAGCCGACCGGCGCGTAGTTGTCGCCCAGCGCTGCATCGGAGCGGGCCAGCTCGCTGAGTGTGCGCGGCTGGCGGTCGTCGATCTGGTCGCGGGTGATCACGCTGACTGCGGCCGGCGTGTCGTGCAGCGGCGCGCTGCCGAAGCTGCCGAAGGTATCGATCTGCGAGCTGTCGGCGCGGTAGCCCTTGTCCGTGTTCGCCTTGACGTGGACGGCTGCCAGCGGCGTGGCATGTGACTTGCCGGCGGTATCGTCGGCGTACGCGGTGGGCGCATGGGCAAGCGCCAGCGTGGACAGCAGGGCAAGGGCAAGGCGGGTGCGGGGCAGGGTCATCGTTCGTCGTCTCATGGGGGCAGACGAAGCGACGGCGAGCCGCACGCCCGGATGGACGCGACGACTCAGCAAGCTCCCTACGCCGGTGCTAACCGGATCAGGTTCCAAGGGACTCTCTCAGCCCGGCAACGCCGGGCACCCCCGCTTCAAGAATGCCTATTTAACCACGAAATGCGGGCGGGTGGATCAGGCGCCGTCGCGGATGGCCTGCAGCAGGGCCTGTCCCGGCGCCGTGGCGAACCACGCCGCGTGACCGAGCAGGAAGGTGTCGTAGGCAACGTCGGCATTCGGGCGCGAGTGGGTGATGGCGTGGAAGTACTCGACTTCGGACAGCGCGAAATCGATGTGCACCAGCGGCAGCAGGTCGGCCAGCAGCTGCCGCTGCGCGGTGTCCAGCGGGCGACGTTCGCCGTAGCCGGCGATCAGCGCCAGCGCCACGTCGGCATGCGCGGCGCCGGCGCCGCGATCGAGTTCGAGCCAGGCGATCGCGTTGCGTTCGATCGCGGTGGCCAGGTCGAACAGGGCGAACGTGGGTGCGGCGAGGCCGAAGTCGAGCACGGCGGTGATGTCGGCATGCGCTTCGTCACCGCTCCAGCACAGGTTGGAGACATGCCAATCGTTGTGGGTCCACAACCGTGGCTGTTGCATCAGGTGCGGTTGCACGGCGGCATGCCAGGGTTTCAGCAGACGGTCGAGATCGCCCGTCCAGTCGCGGTCGTGCAGGTAGTCGGCCAGGCCGGGTCGCGCGGGCAGCTGCGCCCGCAGGGCGGCGATCGGATCGGCGGCGCAGAGCAATTCGCTGCGCGCGACCAGGATATGCGTGTCGCGCTGGGCGGCGCGGTAGGGTGCGGCGGCATCGTGCAGCACGGCGAGCATGCGCCCGGCGGTGAACGCGTGTTCGCGACGGGGCAGCACCGACCACGAGATGGCTTCGCGATACAGGTCGATGCCGGCGGCGCGCGCATGAACCTCGTAGATCCAATCGCCCCGGGCGATCGCGGTCTCTCCGTGTTCGTCGCGCACTACCTCGGGTATCGGCACGCCGGCGTGGCGCAGGTGCGCGATGAAGCGGTGCTCCTCGGCCAGGGTCGCGGTCGAGCGCACGCGCTGGTGATGACGCTTGACGAAGACCACGCCGGCAGTCGTCTCGACCAGGCAGGCGGCCGACAACGGGCGCGGACTGTGCCAGCCGATGCGGTTCGGCGTGCCCAGTGGCGGATACGCGCGCAGCACGCGCGCGACCTCGCTGGCGGTCAGTGGCGGCCAGTCCGGCGGCATGCTGTCGCCAGCAAGTCCGTGCACGCTGTGGATGGGGTCGCTCATGGTGGTGTCTAGGGCTTCGATGGGGGCAACGAAGTGGATTATCCCCGAAGACGTCCCGACCGTTTCGGGCTGCGATGACATGCCGGCACGGTCATGTGTTGCGGCTCCCACAAAAAAAGCGCGGACGGCCGCGGCAACTTCCAGCCGGCGGCTGCATCGCGTCTAATGGGCGGCCCCCCCCAGGATGTGCCTTGCCTCATGAGTGCCCTGTTGCTGCTGTTTGTCTGCCTGATTCTCGGCGTGCTCGTCGCGCGCCTTGCCAAGCCACCGGCCGGCATGGTGCACGGGATCAACTGGTGGGTGATCAACGTGGCGTTGCCGGCGCTGGTGCTGGAGCTGATCCCACGGCTGAGATTCGATCCGCAGCTGTGGTTTCTGGTGGTGGCGATGTGGCTCACCTTCGGTGGTGCGTGGCTGCTGTTCGCCTTGCTGGGGCCGCGGCTGGGCTGGTCGCGGCAGCGCATCGGCGCGCTGATCCTGGTCTGCGGTCTGGGCAATACCGCGTACATGGGCTATCCGCTGATCCAGGCCATGCACGGCAAGGCGGGCCTGGCGCTGGCGGTGGTAGCCGATCAGCTCGGCGCGTTTCCGGTGCTGGCGTCCGCCGGCATCGTGGTGGCTTCGCTCTATGCCGGGCGCACGCCGCAGCTGCGCACGATCGTCTTGCGCATGCTGACTTTTCCGGCATTCATGGCGCTGCTGATGGGCATCTTCGTGGGCTGGCTGGGCGGCTGGCCGGCACTGCTGAATGGCGTGTTTGCGCCGATCGGCGCCACGCTGACGCCGCTGGCGCTGTTCTCGGTCGGCCTGCAGTTCAAGTTTCATCCGGGCCAGCGGCAGGCGACGGCGGCGAGTCTGGGGCTGGGCTGGAAACTGCTGCTGGCACCGCTGCTGTGCTGGGCGATGGGAATCGCCGCCGGCGTGCAGGGGCTAGTGCTCACCGTCGGCGTGCTGCAGGCTGCAATGGCGCCGATGGTGTCCGCGGCGATCATTGCCGACGAGTACGGTCTGGAACCCGCGCTGGCCAATACCGTGCTGGGCGCCGGTATCGTGCTGTCGCTGATCACGGTGCCGCTGGCCAACCTGTGGCTGGGCGGGTGATCGCTCGGCAGGGCCTGCAGCAATGATGTCGCCCAAGCGAACGCTCGCCTCCACCAGCGAAGCCCGATAGGCTGCCGGCATGTCACGGCACACCGATTCCGAATTGCACGAGATACGCGCCGATGTATGGCTGTGGGCGGCTCGTTTCTTCAAGACGCGGGCGCTGGCCAAGCAGGCGCTCGGTAGTGGCAAGGTGGCGGTGAATGGCGCGCCCTGCAAGGCTGCCCGGGCGGTACGGGTCGGCGACATGCTGAGGATCAGTCGGGGCGAGGAGCGGATCGAGGTGGCGGTGTTGGCGCTGTCCGGGCAACGTGGCCCGGCACCGCAGGCGCAGGCGCTGTACCGCGAGACCGAGTCCAGCCAGCGGGCGCGCGAGGCGGCGCGCGAGCAGCGTCGTCTGACCGGTGCGGGCCCGCTCCGACCACCCACCCGGCCCGGCAAGCACGATCGGCGCACGCTGCGGCAGTTGAAAAACCCGTTCCGCAGCGATGCCGGTTGAGTCGCCCCGATCCCGCTGATGCGGGGCCGGGGGGCTTCAGGATTGCATCCATGGCGCGACTACCGGGAAACTAGTGGCCATTCCTCAGGGGGAGGCGGTTCATGGCGACGCTCGATCTATTCAGGCGACTGCTCGGCGGCAGCGAGCGACGGCATCGATTGCCGCGCGTTCTTGCCCCGCGCGGTGCGCGCATGCTGGTCGTGGACGATTCGGCCACCATCCGTGCCGTGCTGGGCAAGATGCTCAGCCAGGACGGCTATGCCGTGTTGAAGGCCGGCGACGGCGAGACGGCGCTGGCGATGGCACGCAGCGAGCAGCCGGCGTTGATTTTCCTGGACATCGTGATGTCCGGCATGAACGGTTTCGCCGTGCTGCGCACGCTGCGCCGCGACCCGCAGACGCGCGCCATTCCGATCGTGATGATCAGCGGCAATCTGCAGGCGACCGAGCAGTTCTACGTGCAGCGCTACGGCGCCGATGACTTCATGAAAAAACCGTTCGGCCGCGCCGAGGTGTTCCAACGGATCCAGCAACTGGTCGAGTCGGGGCGGTTGCCGGCGCGTGATCCGTCGCTGGAGTCCGCCAGCGACACGCCTGACCCGGGCAGTGCGGAGTTCGATGCGATACCGGATGTCGCGATGCCGGACAAGGACGACCCGAGCATGATCCCGCCGGCATTCAGCATACCGCTGAACGATGATCCGGATGATCCGCAGCGGCGCGAATAACGGTCGGCCGGTTCCGGATCGGGCAGTAACGGACCACCTTCAAGGTCCGTCCCCGCAGATCAGGCGAGATCGAAGCGATCGAGGTTCATCACCTTGGTCCAGGCCGCCACGAAGTCCAGCACGAACTTCTGCTGCGCGTCGGAGCCTGCATAGACTTCCGCCAGCGCCCGGAGCTCGGCGTTGGAGCCGAAGACCAGGTCGACGCGGGTACCGGTCCACGTGAGTTCGCCGGTGCGGCGATCGCGCCCTTCGAACACGTCCTCGGCATTCGAGACGGCCTTCCACACCGTGCCCATGTCGAGCAGGTTCACGAAGAAGTCGTTGCTCAGCGCTTCCGGTCGTCCGGTAAAGACACCGTGCCGGGTCTGCCCGACGCTGGTATCCAGCATGCGCATGCCACCGACCAGCACCGTCATCTCGGGCGCGGTCAGGGTCAGCAGTTGCGCCTTGTCCACCAGCAACGCCTCGGCCGATACGCCGAATTTGCCCTTGAGGTAGTTGCGGAAGCCGTCGGCGACCGGTTCGAGCACGGCGAACGCGTCGACATCGGTCTGTTCCTGCGTGGCATCCATGCGTCCCGGCGTGAAGGGCACGGTTACGGTGTGGCCGGCATTCTTCGCCGCCTGCTCGACGCCGGCGCAGCCGGCCAGCACGATCAGGTCGGCGAGCGAGACCTGCTTGCCACCGGTCTGCGCAGCGTTGAACTGGCGCTGGATGGCTTCTAAGGTTTTCAGCACGGCCGCCAGTCGCTCGGGCTGGTTCACCGCCCAATCCTTCTGCGGGGCGAGACGGATGCGCGCACCGTTCGCACCGCCGCGCTTGTCGGAGCCACGGAAGGTGGACGCCGACGCCCAGGCGGTCGACACCAGTTGCGAGACGGACAGGCCCGAGGCCAGGATCCCGCTCTTGAGGGCAGCGATGTCCTTTTCGTCAATCAAGGCATGGTCGACCGCAGGGAGGGGGTCCTGCCAGATGAGTTCTTCGGCGGGCACTTCCGGCCCGAGGTAGCGCGCGAGCGGGCCCATGTCGCGGTGGGTCAGCTTGAACCACGCCCGGGCGAACGCGTCGGCAAACTGGTCCGGATGCTGGTGGAAGCGCCTCGAAATCTTTTCGTAGGCCGGGTCGAACCGCAGCGAAAGGTCCGTGGTCAGCATGCTGGGCGCGTGACGCTTCGACGGGTCGTGGGCATCGGGAATGGTGCCGGCGCCGGCGTCGTTCTTCGGCGTCCACTGATGCGCGCCGGCCGGGCTCCTGGTGAGTTCCCATTCGTAGCCGAACAGGTTGTCGAAGAAGTTGTTGCTCCACGTCGTCGGCGTGGTGGTCCAGGTGACTTCCAGGCCGCTGGAGATCGCGTCGCCGCCCTTGCCGGTGCCGAAGCTGCTTTTCCAGCCGAGGCCCTGCTCCTCGATGCCGGCGGCTTCGGGCGCCGGCCCCACATGGGGCGCCGGGCCGGCGCCATGGGTCTTGCCGAAGGTGTGGCCGCCCGCGATCAACGCGACGGTTTCCTCGTCATTCATCGCCATTCGGGCGAAGGTCTCGCGGATATCGGTGGCTGCCGCGAACGGGTCCGGGTTGCCGTCGGGGCCTTCCGGGTTGACGTAGATCAGACCCATCTGCACGGCAGCGAGCGGATTCTCGAGATCCCGCTTGCCGGAGTAGCGATTGTAGCCGCCCAGCCAGGTGGTCTCGGTACCCCAGTAGACCTCGTCCGGTTCCCAGGCATCCTCGCGCCCGCCGGCGAACCCGAAGGTCTTGAAGCCCATCGACTCCAGCGCGACGTTGCCGGCGAGGATGATCAGGTCGGCCCAGGAAATCTTGCGGCCATATTTCTGCTTGATCGGCCAGATCAGCCGGCGCGCCTTGTCGAGGTTGACGTTGTCCGGCCAGCTGTTGAGCGGGGCGAAGCGCTGCTGGCCGGCACCGGCACCACCACGGCCGTCACCGGTGCGATACGTGCCGGCACTGTGCCAGGCCATGCGGATGAAGAACGGTCCGTAGTGACCGAAGTCCGCCGGCCACCAGTCCTGCGAGTCAGTCATCAGCGCCAGCAGATCCTTTTTCACCGCCGCCAGGTCGAGGCTCTTGAAGGCTTCGGCGTAGTCGAAACCCTCACCCATGGGATCGGATAGCGGCGAGTGCTGGCGCAGGATCTTCAGGTTGAGTTGGTTCGGCCACCAGTCACGGTTCGACATGCCACCGCCAGCGGCGTGATTGAACGGGCATTTCGTTTCGGTCGACATGTGTTCGCTTCCTCTGGTCGTTTGCACCCGGCTACCCGGTTCGGTTGGGGTGAGTGCTCTTCCATGCCGCGGATGATGTCGCGACCAGGTCAGGGTAGGACGATGCCGTGACCATAAGAATTTGATTGTTTTGATGATTTCGATAGCTGCACACTATCGACGGTGCTGCGATCATGGCTTCAGGATAGCGATCGAACGCAAGCGTGGCGTGAAGCCGCGTGGACTTCAGATCAACGACTTGAGCCGGTACAGCGCATCGAGCGCTTCGCGCGGGGTCAGCGCATCCGGGTCGATCGCTTCCAGCGCATGCTCCACGGCCGACGGCGCCGGTGGCGCGAACAGGCCCAGCTGCGGCGACTCGGACGGGCCGGCGTGGGTCCCGGCGGCATGCTGGTGCATGCCGCGTTCGAGTTCGGCCAGGGTGCGTCGTGCATCGGCGATCACCGACTTCGGCAGACCGGCCAGTGCGGCCACCTGCAGGCCGAAGCTGCGATTGGCCGGGCCGTCCTTAACCGCGTGCATGAACACCAGTTGCTCGCCGTATTCCACGGCATCGAGATGCACGTTGGCGATGCTTGGATATTCGTTGGCCAGTTCGGTCAGCTCGAAGTAATGCGTGGCGAACAGCGTCCAGGCGCGGCTGGCCGTGGCCAGGTGCACGGCGGCGGCGCGCGCCAGCGAGAGGCCGTCATAGGTGCTGGTGCCGCGGCCCACCTCGTCCATCAGCACCAGGCTGTGCTCGGTGGCGTTGTGCAGGATGCTGGCGGTTTCGCTCATCTCCACCATGAAGGTGGACTGCCCGCGCGACAGGTCGTCGCCGGCGCCGATGCGGGTGAAGATGCGGTCGATCGGACCGATCACCGCGCGCGCCGCGGGCACGTAGCTGCCGATATGCGCGAGCAGCACGATCAGCGCGTTCTGCCGCATGTAGGTGGACTTGCCGCCCATGTTGGGGCCGGTGATCACCAGCATGCGGCGATCGTCGTCCAGGCGCAGGTCGTTCGGTTCGAACGGTTCGTCACGCACCTTCTCCACCACCGGATGGCGGCCGCGCTCGATGTGGATGCCGGCCTCGTCGGTGAGTTCGGCCGCACTCCAGTCCAGCGCCTCGGCCCGTTCGGCCAGGGTGGCGAGTACGTCGAGCTCGGCGATCGCCGCAGCGGCGGCCTTCAGCGGTTCGAGTTTTTCGGTCAGCGCATCGAGCAGGACCTCGTACAATGCACGCTCGCGCATCAGCGAGCGCTCCTTCGCCGACAGCACCTTGTCCTCGAAGCTCTTGAGCTCCTCGGTGATGTAGCGCTCGGCGTTCTTGGTGGTCTGGCGGCGCGTGTAGTGGGTGGGTGCCTTGTCGGCCTGGCCCCTGCTGATCTCGATGTAATAGCCATGCACGCGGTTGTAGCCGACCTTGAGTGTGCTGATGCCGCTGGCGGCCTTCTCGCGTTCCTCCAGTTCGACCAGGTACTGGTCGGCATGAGTGGACAGGCGGCGCAGCTCATCCAGTTCGGCGTCGTGGCCGTCGGCGATCACACCGCCGTCGCGCAGCAGTACCGGTGGCTGTTCGACGATGGCGCACGTCAGCAACTCGACGGTTTCCCTGTGGTCGCCAATTCGGTCGACCAGATCGCCCAGCAGCGGGCCGAGCTCTTGTTGAAGAGTGCGGCCATGGATGGTCGCTTCTTGATTTTCGCGATCAGGGATGATCGCACCAGATTGAAGAGTGCGGCCATGGATGGCCGCTTTTTGATCTTCGCGCTCATGGAAGAGCGCACCGGCGATGATCAGGCCGTCGCGCAGGGTCGACAGGTCGCGCGGGCGTGCCGAACGCAGCGCCACGCGGGCCAGGATGCGCTCCAGGTCGCCGATGCCGCGCAGCCGTTCGCGCAGGCTGTCGTAACGGCGGGTGTCGATCAGCGTGCCGATCGCCTGGTGCCGATGCCGCAACAATTCGCGCGAACGCAATGGGCGGTTGAGCCAGCGGCGCAGCAGGCGCGCGCCCATCGGCGTCACGGATTCGTCCAGCACGCCCAACAGGGTGTGCTCGGTGCGGCCGCTGGGGTGGGTATCCAGCTCCAGGTTGCGGCGGGTGGCCGCGTCCAGCGCGATGGTTTCGCTGGCACTTTCCACGGCCATGCCGGTGAGGTGCGGCAGTGCGCTCTTCTGGGTTTCCTCGACGTAGCCGAGCAGGCAGCCGGCGGCGGCGATCGCCAGCGGCAGGTTGTCGACACCGAAGCCACCCAGATCGCGGGTGCCGAAGAAGCGGTTCAGTTCGCGCCGTGCCGCATCCCCGTCGAAGTGCCACGGCGGGCGCTTGCGCAGGCCGGGCAGGTTGCCCACCAGCTTCGGCCACGCCACGTCCTCGCCAACCAGGGTCTCGGCCGGCTGCAGGCGCGCCAGTTCGGCCGCCAGCGCTTCGGCATTCGGGACCTCGCTGAGCAGGAAGCGGCCGCTGGACAGGTCGACCCAGGCCAACCCGTACGCACCGTGTGCGCCGGCCGCTATCGCCAGCAGCAGGTTGTCGCGGCGATCCTCCAGCAGCGCGGCATCGGTGACCGTGCCCGGCGTGATGATGCGCACTACCTTGCGCTCGACGATGCCCTTGGCCAGCGCCGGGTCGCCGATCTGCTCGCAGATCGCCACCGATTCGCCGAGACGGACCAGCCGCGCCAGGTAGTTTTCGGCGGCGTGATACGGCACGCCGGCCATCGGGATCGGCGCGCCCGCGGACTGCCCGCGCTGGGTCAGCGTGATGTCGAGCAGCCGCGCCGCCTTGCGCGCGTCGTCATAGAACAGCTCGTAGAAATCGCCCATGCGGAAGAACAGCAGTACCTCCGGATGCTCGGCCTTGGCGGCCAGGTACTGGCGCATGAACGGGGTATGCTGGGCGGGATCGGCTTGGCTCATGCAGTGGAAGGTCTTGGCGTGATCGTGCGGAACGGGTAGAACGTGGCTCCGGGAGCCCGGCCAACCAACGGTCCGGCAGGCCCCATGCTCGCGCAACGTTCATTCAAGTCAGGGAGTCTCGCATGGAGTCGTCATCCGTTCCCACTGATGCCCAGTTGCTGGCACTGGCCGGCGAGGTGGCGATCGAGGTGCAGCGGCGCAAACTGATGCTGGTGACGGCCGAATCCTGCACCGGTGGCTGGATCGCCAAGACCTTGACCGACCTGCCGGGCAGCTCGGCCTGGTTCGGGGCCGGCGTGGTGACCTACAGCTATGCCGCGAAGGAGGGGCTGCTCGGGGTCAACCCGCGCACGCTGGAATACGCCGGCGCGGTCAGCGAAGAGGCTGTGCTGGAGATGGTCTCCGGCGCGCTGGCCCGCTTCGGCGCCGGTGCGGCGGTGGCGGTGACCGGTATCGCCGGGCCATCCGGCGGTACGCCCGGCAAGCCGGTCGGTACGGTGTGGATCGGCTGGAAGCTCCGCGGTGGTTACGGTCATGCGAAGGTGTACCAGTTCGCCGGCGATCGCGAGGCGGTCAGGCGGCAGACCGTGGCGGCGGCGCTCATCGGCTTGCGCAAAACGCTGACGGAATGATGCGCCGCAGGCCGCCAGACCGGCTTGACCGGTATGGGATACTTCACGTTGCCGCAGACGACCGCCCTGATCGCAGTCGGTGAGACGCGATGCGGGCATCATGCTCACCAATCAAAGCCCAACCGGAATTCAAGACGATGGATGACAACAAGCGCAAGGCACTCACTTCCGCCCTCGGCCAGATCGAAAAGCAGTTCGGCAAGGGCGCGATCATGCGCATGGGGGACCGCGTCAACGAGGCCATCGAAACGGTATCCACCGGCTCCCTGGGGCTGGATATCGCGCTCGGCGTCGGCGGTCTGCCGCGCGGCCGCGTGGTCGAGATCTACGGCCCGGAGTCGTCCGGCAAAACGACGATGACGCTGCAGGCGATCGCCAGCTGCCAGCGGGCCGGCGGCACCGCCGCGTTCATCGACGCCGAACACGCGCTCGATCCCACTTATGCTGAAAAGCTCGGCGTCAAGGTCGACGACCTGCTGGTGTCGCAGCCGGATACCGGCGAGCAGGCGCTGGAAATTGCCGACATGCTGGTGCGCTCGGGCGCGGTCGACATGGTGGTGGTCGATTCGGTCGCCGCGTTGACGCCGAAGGCGGAAATCGAGGGCGAGATGGGTGATTCCCACGTCGGCCTGCATGCCCGCCTGATGAGCCAGGCGCTGCGCAAGCTCACCGCCAACATCAAGAAATCCGGCACCCTTGTGATCTTCATCAACCAGATCCGCATGAAGATCGGCGTGATGTTCGGCAGCCCCGAGACCACCACCGGCGGCAACGCGCTGAAGTTCTACGCCTCGGTGCGGCTGGACATCCGCCGTATCGGCGCGGTGAAGAAGGGCGACGAGATCATCGGTTCGGAAACCCGCGTGAAGGTGGTCAAGAACAAGGTGGCGCCGCCGTTCCGCCAGGCCGAGTTCGAGATCCTGTACGGCGAGGGCACCTCGCGCGAGGGCGAGATCATCGAGCTGGGCGTGAAGGAAAACCTGATCGACAAGTCCGGTGCCTGGTACAGCTACAAGGGCGATCGGATCGGCCAGGGCAAGGAGAACGTGCGCCAGTTCCTGCGCGACAATCCCGCCATCGCCAACGAGGTGGACGCCGAACTGCGGGCGCGCCTGCTGGTGCCGGTCGGCAAGCCCGCCGCCGCGGCCGAAGAGGCGCTCGAGGAAGCGTGAGTCGTGATGGCTGACACCCTCCCGTACAGGACATGGCCCGGCTCGCCCGGGCCATGTCCGTTTGCGCGGCCATGAAGCGCCGTCCCGGTCCGGACGATCCAGTCAAGCCGAAGCGCAGTGCCTACGACAAGGCGCTGGGCCTGCTGGCTCGCCGCGAGCACTCGCGCAAGGAACTGAAAACCAAGCTGCGCCAGGGCGGCTATGAAGGCGAGGAAACCAGCGCGGCGATCGATCGTCTCGGCGAGCAGCACTACCAGGACGACGACCGCTTCGCGGAAGTGTTGTTGCGCAGCCGGATCGCCCAGGGTTACGGCCCGATGCGCCTGCGCGTCGAACTGAAAAGCCATGGCCTGGCCGATGCGCGCATCCGCGACTTGCTGGAGGAAGCCGAGGTCGACTGGGAGGCTTCTGCGGCGGCCCAGCTGCGCCGTCGCTATGGCGGCGCGGGCAGCGCGGACCCCGCCGAGCGTGCCCGCCGGGCGCAATTCCTCTTGCGTCGCGGCTTTGCGGCCGCCACAGTACGGAGTGTCACCCACGCCGACGTGGACGAAGCCGCCGACGATATCCCCTGAAATCCATGCTTCACGGATGATGGATGGTCCGATCGAGTGGCGGCCCCGGTGTGGTCTCCTTACGTCAGCCATCACGATACGCATGAAAACTTCCGAAATCCGTTCCGCCTTCCTCGACTATTTCCGCGGCAAGGGGCACACCATCGTGCCGTCCAGCTCGCTGGTGCCCTCGAACGACCCGACCCTGATGTTCACCAACTCGGGCATGGTGCAGTTCAAGAACGTGTTTCTTGGCAGCGAGAAGCCGGGCTACGTGCGGGCGGCCGACGTGCAACGCTGCCTGCGTGCCGGCGGCAAGCACAACGACCTGGATCAGGTCGGCTACACCGCACGCCATCACACCTTCTTCGAGATGCTGGGCAACTGGTCGTTCGGCGACTACTTCAAGCGCGAGGCGATCGCCTATGCGTGGGAGCTGCTGACCGAGGTCTTCAAGCTGCCCGCCGACAAGTTGTGGGTCACCGTCTATCACACCGACGACGAAGCCTACGACCTCTGGCACGAGGAAATCGGCGTACCGGCCGAGCGCATCGTGCGCATCGGCGACAACAAGGGCGCGCCGTTCGCCTCGGACAACTTCTGGCAGATGGCCGATACCGGGCCCTGCGGCCCGTGCACCGAGATCTTCTACGACCACGGCCCGCAGATCGCCGGTGGCCCGCCCGGTTCGCCGGACGAGGACGGCGACCGCTACATCGAGATCTGGAACCTGGTGTTCATGCAGTTCGACCGCGCACCGGACGGCACGCTCAGCCCGCTGCCCGCGCCGTGCGTGGACACCGGCATGGGCCTGGAGCGCCTTGCTGCGATCCTGCAGCATGTGCATTCCAACTACGAGATCGACCTGTTCGCGCACCTGATCCGCGTGGCAGGCGAACTGACCGGCACCGGCGACCTGGCCAACAAGTCGCTGCGCGTGATCGCCGACCACATCCGTGCCTGCGCGTTCCTGATCGTCGACGGCGTGCTGCCGTCCAACGAAGGTCGCGGTTACGTGCTGCGCCGGATCATCCGCCGCGCCTTGCGGCATGGCTGGATGCTGGGCGTGCGCGGCGATTTCTTCTGGAAGATGGTGGCGCCGTTGGTCGAGGAAATGGGCGAGGCCTATCCGGAGTTCGCCGCCAGGCAGGCATTCGTCGAGGACGCGCTGCGCACCGAGGAGCAGCGCTTCGGCGAAACGCTGGAGCACGGCATGCGCCTGTTCGATGAGGTCGCCGGAAAATCCGGCAGGACGATTGCCGGCGCGGATGCGTTCCGTCTGTACGACACCTACGGGTTCCCGGTCGATCTGACCGCCGACATCGGGCGCGAACGCGGCCTGGACGTGGACATGGACGGCTTCGAGCAGGCCATGAACGAGCAGCGCGAACGCGCCCGTGCGGCCGGCCGTTTCGAGGCGAAAGGGCAGATGCCCGCCGAGCTGGCCAGTCAGCTCAAGCCGACCACTTTCCTCGGCTACGGGGCGCTGCAGCATGACAGTGCGAAGGTTGTCGGCATCGTGCGCGCAGGCAAACAATTCGACCAACTTTCCGACGGCGAGGAGGGCCTGGTCATTCTCGACCGCACCCCGTTCTACGCGGAGTCGGGCGGTCAGGTCGGCGACAGTGGCGAACTGCGCAATGCGGCAGGCTACTTCGAGGTCGGCGATACGTTGAAGATGGGTGGCGTGTTCTTCGGCCACGCCGGTCGCTGGCTTGGTGCGCAACCGTTGCGCGTCGGCGACGCGGTCGATGCCAGCGTGGATGTTGCCCGCCGGCAGGCGATCGTACTCAATCACTCGGCCACGCATCTGCTGCACGCCGCGTTGCGCCAGGTGCTGGGCGAGCACGTGACGCAGAAAGGCTCGCTGGTGGCGCCGGAAAGACTTCGTTTCGACTTCTCGCACTTCAAGCCGATGAGCCGCGACGAGCTGGGCCGGGTCGAGGCGATGGTGAATGCCCAGGTGCGCCGCAACGAGGCCGCCGAGGTGCGCGAGATGGCCTACGACGACGCCATCGCGTTCGGCGCGATGGCGCTGTTCGGCGAGAAGTACGGCGACGAGGTGCGCGTGCTCAAGCTCGGCGATTTCTCCACCGAGCTGTGCGGCGGCACGCATGTCGATCGCACCGGCGACATCGGCTTGTTCAAGATCGTCAGCGAAGCCGGCGTGGCCTCCGGCGTGCGCCGCATCGAAGCGGTAACCGGTACGGGTGCGCTGGCCCTGGTGGCCGACGAGGAACGCCGCCTTGGCGAGCTGTCGCAACTGCTTTCCAGCAGTGGTGACGATGCAGTGGAGAAATTGCGCCAGCTGTTCGACCGTCAGAAGAAACTCGAACGCGAACTGGATTCGTTGCGCAGCAAGGCCACCGGCTCGGCCATCGCCGATCTGGCCGGCTCGGCACGCGATGTCGACGGCATCAAGGTGGTGGCCGCGCGGCTCGAAGGCCTCGATGCCAAGTCGCTGCGCGAGGGCGTGGACCAGCTCAAGCAGCAACTGGGCGACTGCGTGATCCTGCTGGCCGGCGCGGTTGAGGGCCGTGTGTCGCTGATTGCCGGCGTGCACGGCAAGGCGCTGGGGCGGATCAAGGCGGGTAGTGTGGTTGCGCATGTCGCCGCGCAGATCGGCGGCAAGGGCGGCGGCCGTCCTGATCTGGCGCAAGGTGGCGGATCGGATGCCGGGAACCTGCCTGCCGTGCTGGCCGCCTTGCCCGACTGGGTGGCGAGCCTGTGAGCCCATTGGGACAAGCCTGTCGCATCAATTGCGGCGACACTGATGCTCAGCTAGTATCCGGTCACGCTGCGCCATTGGAAACGGTGGTGTTGCAGTCAGGACGCGCATGAAGTGTTTTGGCTTTGATCCGGGATGGCGGTAGGGTCCTCGATGGATCAATCGTCGAACTGCGGACGGTGGGACTCAGGGGTGAGGTTTCATCAATCTGCAGGTCTATGAAATACAGCAGAAAATGGAGTAGCAATCATGTTGATTCTGACCCGTCGGGTCGGTGAGACTCTGATGATCGGCGACGAGGTGACCGTTACCGTTCTCGGGGTGAAGGGCAATCAGGTGCGTATCGGCATCAATGCGCCCAAGACCGTCGCCGTGCATCGCGAAGAAATCTATCAGCGGATCAAGGGAGAAGGTGAAACGGGGAGTGTGGCTGACGAGTCAGGCGAACACTGATCGGTCAATAAACGCTTTACCTGGATCGTACCGGTCAGTATCCTTGCCGGCTCCGCAGCGATGCGGGAAAAAA
>DATKVA010000117.1:0-55686 GCA_035530315.1 Rhodanobacter sp.
TTCATCAGGGTGGATTTGCCTTCGCCGTTGCGGCCGACGATGCACACCCGCTCGTTCGCCTCGATCGATAGATCGACATGTTCGAGCAGGAGCGGGCCGCCGATGCTGAAGTCGACGCGTTGCAGTTGGATAAGGGACATCCGCCCATTGTAGCGGTGCCGCCTCGGCAAGCCCGGAAGATGAGGCCAATCTTTCTCAATACGGTACACGAAAGATTTTTAAGAAAATTAAATTGCCAAAAGTTTCCTAAAAATCTACAATCGCCGCGTTGGGAAAATGGAGGGCGTCATGGAACGAAAGGCGGGAGAGTATGTGGCGGGCAACCTTTCCGGCAGCCATTACAAGGCTTTCGTACCCTATCCTTTGCCGCCGGAACCCGCTCTCGTCTATGGTTCGGCGCTGATTGCCCTGCTCGAACGCGCCAACCAGGCCCTCGGGCGGCTGGACGGGATCACGCTGATGCTGCCCGACCCGGCGTTGTTCCTCTATCAATATGTTCGCAAGGAGGCGCTGCTCTCCTCGCAAATCGAAGGCACCCAGTCCTCTTTGTCCGACTTGTTGCTCTATGAGCTGGCCGAAACGCCCGGCGTGCCGATCAACGACGTCGAGGAAGTCTCCAACTATGTCGCTGCGCTCCAGCATGGCTTGAAGCGCCTGCGTGAAGACGATTTTCCGCTGTCGCTGCGGCTGATCCAGGAGATCCACGGCGTACTGCTGCGCGATGGGCGCGGCGCCAGCAAGGACCCGGGCGAATTCCGCACCATCCAGAACTGGATCGGCGGCAAGTCGCCGGCGCTGGCCGGTTTCGTGCCGCCGCCACCCGAGCGCCTGGCAGGTTGCCTGCGCGACTTCGAGGTTTTCCTGCATGCCGACCGCAACGCGATGCCGACGCTGATCAAGGCGGCACTGGCGCATGTGCAGTTCGAGACCATTCATCCCTTCAACGACGGCAATGGCCGCGTGGGACGCTTGCTGATCGCCTTGCTTCTTTGCGCCGAAGGTGTGTTGCGCGAGCCGTCGCTCTACCTGAGCCTCTACTTCAAGACTCGCCGCCAGCAGTACTACAAGCAACTCGACGCCGTACGCCGGACCGGCGATTGGGAGGACTGGCTGCTGTTCTTCCTCGAAGGCGTGGAAACCACCTCACAGCAGGCGGTGGATACCGCCCAGCGCATCCTCGCATTGTTCGAGGCTGACCGTGAAAAAGTGCGCAGCCTGGGTCGGCGTGCGGGCAATGCATTGCTGGTATTCGAGCAGTTCGTGCGCCGTCCAATCCTGGATGCGCCGGTCATTCACAAGTCTCTCAGCGTAGCCGCGCCCACCGTGCGCTCTGCCATCGACGCCCTGCAGAGGCTGGGGCTTCTCAATGAAATTACCGGTCAGCAGCGCAACCGCATCTGGATATACCAGAGCTACTACGCCCTGCTGAGCGAAGGCGCGGCGCCGCTGTAACTGCCGCACGGCATCTACGGCTTGATGAAGGCCACCCGCTGGGTGAAGAGGAATGCTCTTCGCCGACGGCGCCCGGCCTCAGTCGCACGATGGTCACGTGGTTGTCGGGGGCCTTATGGTAATGAAAAACGGGCGCCGTTCGGCGCCCGTCTTGACGTCAGGATCGAACCGACAAACTCCTAGAAGCGGTACTCGGCGCTGACCGAGACCATGTTGGTGCCCAGATTCACGTTTTGCTTCTTGGCGTCGTAGTGATCGTAGTTCAGGCCGACACTGACGTTGTTGCTGAAGTCGTAACCCATGCCGGCACCGGCGTAGTAACTGTTGTCGTCCAGACTCTTGCGGACCGGATTGACGTCGTTGCTGAGGCCGTGCCCGGTCCAGCTGTACAAGCCGGTGCGCGCACTGAGGTACCAGTTCGGGGTGATGTTGAAGTGGCCGTTCACGCCCGCGGTCCAGCCATGCAACTGGGATTTGCTCCGGTCCACCACCGGCTGGCTGTTGAAGATGTTCTTCGGGTGGATATTGCCCATGTCGTTGTAGCCAACCTCGGCGCCCAGTGCGAAATTCGGCGCGAGCGACCAGCGATAGCCGCCGTTGATGGCGTAACCGGTGTCGTGGTCGTCGTACGGGCCGTGGTTGAGCGAGGTCCGCCCCACGTTGCCGTTGATGAACCAGCCACCATTGCCGGACGGCGAATTTTGCGCAAACGCGGCGGGAACGGTCAGCAGACCAGCCGTAGCGAGAGTAAGGGCGATCAGGGTTTTTTTCATGGAGATTCTCCTGTTGTTATACCAAACGAACCGCCACCACCTGGGGATGGGTGAAGACGGTTGCGCGTAAAAACACGCGTCGCCATTGGACGCATTCCAGCCTGAAGCCAAGCCATATCCAGCTCGTGGAAATTAAGGTTGTGTTAATTCGCCACCCGCTACGTGCATGCACCGAATACGGCGTGCGGCTCCAGCGGTCGAGGCGACAGCGCCCGCCTGATCGGCGACAATCGGCGTTTTGCCAAGCTTGCCGGAGATCTGCCGATGACCACCCGCCGCGAACTCGCCAACGCCGTGCGCGCCCTTGCCATGGATGCCGTGGAAGCGGCCAAGTCCGGTCACCCGGGCATGCCGATGGGCATGGCCGACATCGCCGAGGTGTTGTGGAACGATTTCCTGCAGTTCAATCCGGGCAATCCACGGTGGGCCAATCGCGACCGCTTCGTGCTTTCCAACGGCCACGGTTCGATGCTGCAGTACGCATTGCTGCACCTGACCGGCTTCGACCTGCCGATCGAGCAGCTGAAGCGCTTCCGCCAGCTGCATTCGAAGACCGCCGGCCACCCCGAAGCCAGCGAAACCCCGGGCGTGGAAACCACCACCGGCCCGCTGGGACAGGGCCTGGCCAACGCGGTGGGTTTCGCGCTGGCCGAGAAGGTGCTGGCGGCGCAATTCAACCGCCCCGGCCACGCCGTGGTCGATCACCATACGTACGTGTTCCTCGGCGACGGCTGCCTGATGGAAGGCATCTCGCACGAAGTCGCCTCGCTGGCCGGCACCTGGGGGCTGGGCAAGCTGGTGGCGATCTACGACGACAACGGCATCTCGATCGACGGCGAGGTACACGGCTGGTTCACCGACGACACGCCGACACGCTTCGAGGCCTATGGCTGGAACGTGATCCGTCATGTGGACGGCCATGATGCGGAAGCGATCAAGCGGGCCCTGACGCAGGCGACCGGCCAGAGCGACCGGCCCACGCTGATCTGCGCCAAGACCATCATCGGTTTCGGTGCGCCGCACAAGCAGGGCAAGGAAGAAAGTCATGGTGCGCCGCTGGGCAAGGACGAGATCGTCGCCGCGCGCGACGCGCTGGACTGGTGCCATGCACCGTTCGAGATTCCCACGCAAATCCATACCGGCTGGGATCACCGCAAGGCGGGCAGCGAAGCCGAGCAGGCGTGGAACGCGGCATTCGCGAAGTACGCTGTGGCGCACCCGGAACTGGCGACCGAATTCAAGCGCCGCTTGAGCGGCGAGCTGCCCGCCGACTGGGCCGGGAAGTCGGTCGCGTATATCGCCAGGTTGCAGGCCGAGGGACCGGACGTGGCCTCGCGCAAGGCCTCGCAGATGGCGCTCGACGCGTTCGGCCCGCTGCTGCCGGAACTGATCGGCGGCTCGGCCGACCTGGCCGGCTCCAACCTCACCAAGTGGAAGGGCAGCCTGGACGCAGCCAACGGCGACAGCGCCGACGGCAAGGGCAACTACGTGTATTACGGCGTGCGCGAGTTCGGCATGACCGCGATCGCCAACGGCCTCGCCCTGCACGGCGGCTTCATTCCGTACGACGCCACCTTCCTGGTGTTTTCCGACTACGCGCGCAACGCGGTGCGCATGAGTGCGCTGATCCCGGCGCATGCGATCCACGTCTACACGCACGACTCGATCGGCCTGGGCGAGGACGGTCCGACCCATCAGCCGGTGGAGCATCTGGCCAGCCTGCGCTACATCCCGAACAATCACGTGTGGCGTCCCTGCGACGCGGTGGAATCGGCCGCGTCGTGGAAGGCGGCGATCGAGCGCAAGGGTGCGCCGGCCTGCCTGATTTTTTCGCGGCAGACGCTGAAGCACCAGCAGCGCGATGCGCAGCAGCTCGCCGACATCGCACGCGGCGGCTACGTGCTGTCCGACCCGCTGGACACCCGGGTTCAGGCGATCCTGATCGCCACTGGCTCGGAAGTGGAACTGGCGATGGAGGCGATGCGTGCACTGGCGCAACAGGGCGTGGCGGTCCGCGTGGTGTCGATGCCGTGCGCCGAGGTGTTCGATGCGCAGCCGCTGGAATACCGTGAAGGCGTATTGCCGCTCTGGTGCCGCGCCCGCGTGGCGGTGGAGGCGGCGACCGCGGATTTCTGGCGCAAGTACGTGGGGCTGGACGGCGAGGTGGTCGGCATGACCACGTTCGGCGCCTCGGCCCCGGCACCGCAGCTGTTCGAGCACTTCGGTCTCAGCGTGGCGCAGGTGGCCGACGCGGTGAAGCGCGTCATCCGGTAACAGCCGTCGCCCCTGGCGCGACCCTCTCCCGCGGGAAAGGATCGCGCGCAGCCGTCAGGAGCGCAGGCCCACGCCGCGCCTGAGCAACTGCAGCGCCATGATCGACAGCCCGATCACGAATACCAGCATCACCACGAACGCCAGGCCCACCGGCACGTCGCTGATGCCCAGCACGCCGAAACGGAACGCGTTGACCATGTACAGGATCGGGTTGATCCGCGAGATGCTCTGCCACGGCTCGCTGAGCATCTTGATCGAGTAGAACACGCCGCCCAGGTAGGTCAGCGGGGCCAGCACGAAGGTCGGCACCAGCGCGATGTCGTCGAACTTCTTGGCGTAGATCGCATTGACGAAGCCGGCCAGCGCGAAGATCGTCGCCCCCAGCACCACCGACCCAAGGGCGATCAGGGGATGCGCCACGTGCAGCGAGGTGAAGAACAGCGCGATCATCAGCACCAGCACGCCCACCACCAGGCCGCGTGCCACCGCGCCGGTCACGTAGCCCAGCAGGATCACCCAGTTCGCCATCGGCGCCACCAGCATCTCCTCCACCGAGCGCTGGAACTTGGCGCCGAAGAACGAGCTGGAGATGTTCATGTAGCTGTTGTTGATGATGCTCATCATCACCAGCCCGGGCACGAGGTACTGCATGTAGCTGAAGCCGCCCTCGATGGTGCCGATGCGGCTGCCGATCAGCTTGCCGAAGATCACGAAGTACAGCGTCATGGTGATCGCCGGCGGGATCAGGGTCTGGGTCCAGATGCGGATGATCCGCACGATTTCGCGTCGTGTGATGGTGTGCAGTGCGACCAGGTTGGCGGCCATGTTGCTCATGCGACTTTCTCCTGCACCGGCTCTCGTCGCGTGCTTTCCACCAGGCGCACGAACAACTCCTCCAGTCGGTTGGTCTTGTTGCGCATCGAGGTCACCGTGATGCCATGCGCCGACAGCGCCGCGAACAGCGTGTTGAGATCCTGGGAACGTGCCATTTCCACTTCCAGCGTGTGCTCGTCGGTGCGGCGCAGGGTGATGCCCGGCAGCTGCGGCAGCGCATCCGGCGCGGCCGGCACGTCCAGGATGAACGTCTCCACGTCCAGCGTGGCCAGCAGGCGCTTCATGCTGGTGTTCTCCACGATCGTGCCGTGGTCGATGATCGCGATGTTGCGGCACAGCGACTCGGCTTCCTCGAGGTAATGCGTGGTCAGGATCACCGTGGTGCCGGCGGCGTTGATGGCGCTGACGAACTGCCACATCGAGCGGCGGATCTCGATGTCCACGCCCGCGGTGGGCTCGTCGAGGATCAGCAATCTGGGCTCGTTCATCATCGCGCGGGCGATCATCAGGCGCCGTTTCATGCCGCCGGACATCTCGCGTGCCTGGTGCCGGGCCTTGTCCCACAGGCGAAGCTCCTTCAGGTATTTCTCGGCGCGCTGGGCGGCGATCCGGCGCGGGATGCCGTAGAAACCGGCCTCGTTGACGCAGATGTCGAAGGGTTTCTCGAACTGGTTGAAGTTGATCTCCTGCGGTACCAGCCCGATCAGCCGCATCGCCTCGCTGCGCTGCCGGTTCACCGACATGCCGAACACCCGCGCGTCGCCGCTTGTGGAGTTCACCAGTGACGAGAGGATGCCGATCAGGGTGGATTTGCCGGCGCCATTGGGACCGAGCAGGGCGAAAAAATCGCCGGGCTGCACGGTCAGGCTGATGCCCTTGAGGGCCTCCACGCCATTGCCGTAGGTCTTGCGCAGGTTGTCGACGACGAGTGCAGGTGCTGAGGTCATGGATGACGCCGGTGGGTGGAGAGCCTGGAGGAGGCCGGATGCCTCGGCGCGTCAGCAACCGGTGGACTTGGTCGCGGACTGCGCGGGAGTTTGGCCCGCGGCCCAGAGGACCTATTATAGCGGGCTCGATGCCGTCGCCCGGTTTCTGCCGGTGCACGCACTGTCACGGAATCCGTTACATGGCCGACCACTTCCAGCTGCGCCTTATCGACAGCCGCATGATCGCTCCCACCGTGCGGCATCTCGTGTTCGAGCGCGTCGACGGCCAGCCGCTGGCGTTCATGCCGGGCCAGTTCCTGCAGGTGCACTTCCATTACGACGACGGTAGCGCGACCAAGCGCAGCTACTCGGTGGCCACGGTGGGCGATGGCAGCGCGCCGAACGGGGCCGTGGAAGTCAGGCGCATCGAGATCGCGGTGAGCTATGTCGAGGGCGGTGCGGCGACCGGCTTGCTGGGCGGTCTCGAAACAGGCGGCGTCATCGAGGCCAGCGGGCCGTATGGCCGGTTCTGCCTGCAGCAGACCGATACGCACCCGCGCTACCTGCTGCTGGCCACCGGCACCGGCGTCACGCCCTACCGCGCGATGCTGCCGCAGATCGAAAAACTGCTGGCCGGGGGCGATCGCGAAGTGGTGCTGCTTTACGGCGCGCGCAGCGAAGGCGAATTGCTGTACGGCGAGGAGTTCGAGGCGTTCGCGCAACGGCATCCCGGCTTCACCTTCCACGGCTGCCTGAGCCGCCAGCCG
Organism: Rhodanobacter sp.; assembly: GCA_035530315.1. Lineage (GTDB taxonomy): Bacteria > Pseudomonadota > Gammaproteobacteria > Xanthomonadales > Rhodanobacteraceae > Rhodanobacter. The sequence continues at coordinate 7,027 of DATKVA010000117.1, forward strand.
CGCGCCACCCCTCGCCCGAGCGATCGCAGCGGTCACGTGCAGAACGTGCTGGCCGAACTCGGCCCGCACCCCGAACGCGATATTGCCTACCTGTGCGGCAACCCGAACATGGTCGATGCCGCGTTTACCGTGCTGAAGGAATTCGGCCTGCCGGTGTCGCAGATCCGGCGCGAGAAGTACATCTCCTCGCGTTGATCAAGTTCGGCGCGGGCGCGCCGATACAGGCATCAGGACAGATTCACCATCCGTTCCGCGGTACGGGCAGGAAAGCTCATCGAGCCTTCAACCACCACGAATTCCGTGGTCGACCCCGCCGGCTGGACACGTCGACATAACGTTCACATTCGAACCGTGATACGCATCACATCTGCGCAATGCAGTTGCCTTGTTCACATCCCAATTGTGAGCAGTTTCACGTCTCCATGACTTGGGTCAGCGGAGCCTGTAAAGGCGGCCGGAGGCCGGCCGTAAGCACATTAAGTGCCCCGTGATTCCACGGGTTGTACAAGGAGAACGGCATGACAAGTCAGCTCTGCACCTTGCTAGCTGGTTGCATATTGGCCACGATCTTTGGCACCTCCACCGCAAGAGCGGCGAACGGGCGGATCGTATTTTCGGGGGCTGTCGTGGCACCCACCTGCGTGGCCAGTGAAGCCCACATCGGTGCGGCAACGACAGCTCAACCTGGCCAGAACCAGACATCGGGCCAGTTTGTGTGCGGCAACGCTGGAGCGGCAGCCGATGCCGGCCGAGCCTATTCGGTGACGGTAGCCAGTCTCGATTCGACCACCCTGCCCCATGATCGATTGCTCGGCTATTTTTCCGGTTACGCGAACGCATCGGGTGTCGACGGGATCAAGGCAAGGCTGGTCACTCAAACCTTTGAATAACCGGTGAAGTGCTGCGAGCGTTTCCTGTGTCGATTGGTCACTTCATCCGTGGAGTTACTCCGTGGGGTTATTGGTAAGACATGGTGAAGGTGGCCGTCGCGCAGACTGCGCCCGCACCGACTGGTGCTGCCGTCGCATAGTACTGGGCGAAGTACGGAATCGTGAGGATGCCGTTGGGAGAGTTGCCAAGAGGCTGCGCAACATCGAATTGCACGGGCTGCTGATTGCTTTGCAGCAGTTGAACTCCGATGTTGGTTGCCGATGCGCCGGAAGTGCAGGATGCGGGTGACAGAATCACTCCTGATGCAGCGCCGGGGGTAGCTGTGCTCATGGTCATATAGAGCGCCCAGCCCGCCGGGCATGAATATTCGATACTGAACGCTGTCTGACCCGTCACCGAGCCGGTGCTTTGCAATGCGTTCGTGCCGATTGTTGGCAGTATGACGCTGATGTTTTTCGAACTGGCCGAGATACTGCAGGTACTCATCGACACTGTCACGGGGTTTAGTGTCAATGTGCCGTATGAAGCGGAGGCACTGGTGTAGACAGTATTGGTCAGGCCGCTGAACCGTGGGGGAGGCGGAGAAAAATCAGAGTCGAAAAATTGCAAAATTTGAATACTGCTGATCGTGCCGGGAGACACGGGGCCGGTCTTGACCAGTTGAGCGATGAACGTGGCAGAAATTGGGTTAGGACTGCAGCTACCGTTGCCATGATGGCCGCTTGAAGTGCAATTGCTTGTTCCTATGGCCCATCCAACAGTTCCATTAGGGCCGTTGTTGCCACTGCTGGCCTGAGTCGGCATCGCAGTGAGTAGCACATCGATTCCCGGCACGCTGGTTTGGAACATGATGCCGCCTCCCGGGGGAGCGGTGGTCAGGTCGAGAGCGGCGAGTTGGCCCGTCTGTACCGTGAAATCGTCATAGTAATTGGGTGTTTGTTGAAATGCTGGATAACAATCGATACTCACCGTTACTGGAGGTGATGGCTGGCCTATCTTTCCGTTGCTGGCGCCCGGCGCAATGCTTATGGGGGACGGTATGGCGATGGCTGGATAGGTTGGCGATGCAACGCATGCCGGTGCTTGGGCTGCCGCCGCAGGACGCATCGTGAGCAGCAGCAGGCCAATGACCAGCAGCCCACCGCATATGCGTCTCGCACGATGCAAAGCAAATCGACTGTCTCTACGTCTACCGCTTCCCGAAACGTGGGTGACATTGCTGGGTATTGTGCAGATTGCGCTTATCTCTGCATCATAGCTGACGGCTTGGTTGTAACCGCTTTCCGACTTGAATTGATAGTCGAATGAGCACGGCTGCGCTCGCCCGTGTTCGTTCCACCAGCGTGCGGTTAGTTTGCCGGCTTGGTTGACACCACGCATCATGACCATTCCCGATTGAGCCGCGACACCCGGCAAGAGATCTTTTTCATTGAATACCTCGGCACCGATGAGCAGGGTCAGGCCACTCCGAAGATGGCTTGCGCGATGACCATACGACGGCTCCGGGTCCACAAGCTTGAGCATGACCACCGTATCCATGTGTGGAACCACCGGTGTGCTGGTGGCGCACTTCACTGTTGAATCCGCTGAGCAATCCGTCGCATCGGTCTGGCGGTGTCGTGCGGTCGTAGGCATTAGCGGCATGCGCCATGTCCACTTGCCAAGTTTCCGTCCGTATCGAAGGTTGGACGCTTTTGCCGATCGAGAAACGACCATCGAATAGGGAATGATATCCATGCATGATCATCCGTTCCTCGTCGATGGGCTTTCCGGCGTGCAGGTTGCATTGATCTCTTCGTAGGCCGTTATGTGCTTGCCCTTCGCTTGCGGTGCGAGTTCATAGGGAAACGCACAGGAATGCGGGCTTCCATCTTCGTCCTGCCAACGTGCGGTCAGCCTGCCGGCCTTGTTGACGCCACGCATCAGGATCATGCCCGATTGACCCGCAACACCCAGCGAAACACCTTTTTCGTTGAACACCTGGGCGCCGAAAGGTAGTGCCTGGCCATTCTTGAGTCGCGCACGCACGATGATCGTGCGACCGCTCTCGGTTTTGAACTTCAGCATCACCACCGCGCCTGCATATGGCACTACCTGCGTGCTGGTGGCGTCGAGTTGGACGTCCAACGGCAATCCCTTCGGATCGATCCGGATGGTGTTGAGGTTGTACGGCGTGAGGTAGGGCACCAGCGCATAGCCCCAGCGGTCGATCCGCGCGCCGGCAGCATTGTCCAGGTGCGCACCCTTGGCGCCGGGCACGTAGACGATGCCGACCGTGTCGCCCATCGGCTGGCCGAAGGTGATGCCCCCGGGATGCACCACCACGGCGCCGCTCATGCCCAGCGAGGCTTGTGAATAGCCACCGCCGTTGCCGTAGCTGGCGTTGAACACTGCATACGGGCTGCGGTAGCCACCATTGATGGAGCCGGCATTGCCCGTGCCGGCATTGCTGTGTGTGGCGCTTGCCCCATAGTTGAACTGGTTGTCGGCACCGGCTGAACCATTGAGTGTGGACTGCTCCTGTGCCCCACTGCTCCCACCACGCGTGAAGTTGAGGCTGAAGTTGGGGGCATGCTGGCTGTCGCCCAGCGGAAGACTGAAGCTGGCGAAATACTCGTCGTCGTAGCGTCCCAGCGCATCGCGCGTGCGCGAGACCGAGATGCTGTAGCTCAAACGGTGGAACCAATTGTTGTAGCCCAGTTGGAACTGGGTGTCGGTACCACTGCGATTCCAGTAATCGGTGATCGATGTATTGGCATACAACGAACCGCCATGTTCGCCCAGACGCTGGCTCAACGTGAGATTGAAGCGGCTGCGCTGGCGTTGCAGCGCGGTTGATTCGAGAACGGGGTTGAACCCGTTGCCGGACAGTGCCGCCTGCTGGGCGGGTGTGAGCAGCGTATGGACGGGGATGCCATCGATCGTGGTCACGGCGGCCGGCGTCACGACGCTGAAGGCATCGAGGCCGCGACGCGCATAATCGCGGGCCAGCGCGGCGTCGGTGAGACTGAGGTAGCCGCGGGTCGAGTAGCGGTAGGCGGCGACCGACAACGAAGTATTCGTTTCGGGCAGCACCTTGCTGTAGCCGATGCGCAGGCTCTGGCCCGATTGCGAGGAAAAACTGGGGATGCGTGTGCGCGCTTCGGTGATATCCATGGCGAATGCGCCGTAACGCGTATTCATCGCGCTGCCCAGCAACAGCGCAGCATAGCCTTGGGAACCCTCGATGCCGGCATAGCCGGTCAACAGGTTGCTGAAGCCGCGCTGCACGGTGGCTTGCACGACATCGGGTTGGTGCTGGAGGACAAGATTGCGCAATTGGCCCGCGGCGATGTCGAAGCGTGTTCTGCCGGGCCGCAGCAGTTGCGCCACCGAGGCATAGGGTACCGAGAAGGTGCGTGTGCGGCCGTCCGCCTCGGTCACGGTCACATCCAGGCTGCCGCCGTAACCGGTCGGGTAGAGATCGTTGATCGTGAACGGGCCGGGCGCCACCGTGGTCTGGTAGATCTGCACGCCGTTCTGGCGGATGGTCACCTTGGCATTGGTATTGGCCACGCCGCGCACGACCGGGGCATAACCGCGCAGCGAGTCCGGCAGCATGCGGTCATCGGTGGCCAGCTGCACGCCGCGCAGGCCGAAACTGTCGAACACCTGACCGTCGGTAAAGGTGTCGCCGATGGTCAGCTGCGCACGCAGCGATGGCAGGTCGCGCTGCACATAGCTGTCGATGTTGTGCCACTGGCGGCGTGCTGGTGCGCCCGCCGTCGCCGATTGCCAGTTGACGTTGGAATCTTGCCGGATATGCCACGGCCCGAAATTGACACCGGCATTCAGGCCCAGGTACGACGTGGTCTGGCTCAGTCCCCGACTGCTGGCGTGGTAGCTGTTGAAATTGTAGTTGAGCAAGGCCGCCGGCACCCCGGCATCCCAGTACTCGGGGCTGACGTAACCGCGTGGCATCTGGCCCAGATAGGCCTGCGGCACGCTGGTATCCAGCCGCAGTGCGGCCATGTCGAACGTCATGCTGGCGCCGGGAATCACGCTGTCGATGCTCACGCAGGCCGCCGGATCCTGCAGCTTCGCTGCGATCCCGGCGGACAGCTTCTGCGGGTGCAGACCCAGCAGGTCGAGCATTTTGCGATCCACGCACGGTGTGGCGCTGGCATCTCCGACAGCGGCGAAGCGTACGTCGACGCGACCGACCCAGGCGGCGTTGAGATAGACGTCGGTGTTGTAAGTGCCTGGCAATACCGGATTACCGTGCTCGAAGCGCGAGATGTCGGTGGTGTTCCTGCCGGCGCCGGACAGCAGGCTGCGGTCGAAACTGGCGTCCGCGCCACTGGCATCCGGTGCGGCGTCGGCGGCGCCCGATGCGGGCAGGGGGGTTGCCAGCGTTGTGCTGATCCAGCCGTTCAGCGCGGCAGCAATACCCGCGCACAAGAAAACCCGGCGGTACGCCACATGCCTGCGCGGCCGTGCCGCCGGGCGTGTGGCGAGTATTTCGTTCATGGCGTCACGGTGCCCTTGTTCAAGGTCATCGCGCCGTAGTCATTGATGGTGCCATACGCGACTGGCGTGCCGGCCGGCGGAGTCTTGAGCAGCCCCTTTACGGGCAGACGCAGGGTGCCGAGCGGATCGACCATGCCGGTATTTGCCGTATAGTGCTTGCCGTCTACGTCCAGAGACAATTGGGTGAAAGTGATGTAATAGGGCGTGGGGTTGTGTACTTCCAGTGCATAACCCTGGCCGTCGGTAACGGCATTCCAGGTGACCTGTTCCGGTGCCTTCAGCGGATCGCCCGGCAGATGATCCGGTCGATAGAAAAGCTTCAGTCGCGAACGGATTGCGAACTGCAGCAGGTTCTTGCCCGCAGCCTCGGCTCCGGTCGGCTTGGGCGGCACTTCCAGTACATTCAGCCAGAACAGCGATTCGTGATCGGCAGGTAGGTGTGCCTGGGTCGCGATGATGCGCAGGCTCTGATCCTTGTGCGCCTCCATCCGGAACAGCGGCGGCGTGATCAGGAACGGCACGTCGACCTTGTCCGGGGTGGACTGGGGGTTGCCGTGGTCGATCCAGGCTTCGACCAACGCAGGCCGATCGCCCTGGTTGCTCAGACGCACGGTGACTTCGCCGTCCTGCGCCGGAAACACCACGCGGGTACCGCTGATCACGACGCTGGCATGCGCGGCACTGGCGATCAGGGATAGCGCTATCAGACCTGCGCGCACGGCGCAGATAAGGCTCTTCATCGAAGTATCCCGTTGGAGATCAGTGTGCCGCGGCTACCGACAGGGAATGCCGTGACTATGTCTCAGGGTCGCGGCACTCCCTGTTGACACTTACTGATAGGTCAGCGTGAAGCCAACGGACGAGGTGACCAGACCTGCCGAGGTTGCCGCATTGGTCGAAACGTACTCAGCCGTGAGCGTGGTGGAACCAGTGCCGCTGGCGACGGCGATCGCGGGAGCATTGGCCTGGGTGCTGGTGTTGATGACCTGACTGGAGCTGTTCAGCAGTCGAATCTCGACATTCGAGCCGCCGCTGGTCGCGTTTGCCAAGTCGCCGGTGGAGTTGTCAATGTTGCCGCCAGTGAAGGCTATCTGCGCGTTCTTTGTATTGGTGTCGCAACCTGTGAGAGCAATGGGGAACGAGGTCGCGCCAGCCACGGTACCGACCGTGGAACCAAACACTGTCGCCGATACCTGCGGCAAAGTAACTAAGCTGGTCGAAAGGTTATTGACCGTGATCGTGCACGTATCAGCGAGCACCCTGCCGGTGAAGTTGATGGTGCCGCTGCTAGCTGCCTGGGCGCTAAGAGGGGCGAATGCTGCCATGCCAAGTCCGGCAATCATGGCAGCGGAGAGAAGAGTCTTTTTCATGCGTGGTTCCTGTAATTTCTGTGCTGTGGATGGTGGACTGATTTCAACGCGCTGCTGGGTGGACTGGCTTGCGATCCCCGCCGATTCCCTTGTTCATTTCTTGCCTGTGAACCAAAAGCAAGCCGTATGCCAACAATCATGCGCAACGTTTACATTGGCCTCACAAGGGGGTTCCGATGGGCCGCTTTCCATGCAGGAGTCGCTGAACAGACATGCCTTGTAGGCCATCGCTGACAAATTATGGCATTGAAATTGCCAACTGCGTCACTCTTTTAACGAAAAAATTACATAATCGTCATCTAATGGTATGACTTCATCGGGATGAAATCGAACAAAATGTCAAGGATGCTTGATATTGGTTGAGGTCCCGCTTAAGCTCAATGTCAAGTCTGTTTGACATGAGTCGCTATAGCGGAGCTGTCCAAGCCGGGCCGGCCCCGGCAATCGTCAACCACCACGAGCGGGGAAAGACGGTGACTCGTCCAATCCATCAGCCTTGCCAGGGTGAATTCCGGCCCGCGATGGCACGAGCGGAAGCGTGGCGGGAGCGAACGGGCGCGACCGTGAGGCTGCAGCTGCGGCGGATGCCGAGGGACGCCCATGCATAACCACGTGCGCGAACTGCGTAGCGAACAAGGCTGGTCGCAGGCGGATCTGGCCGAGCGGCTGGAGGTGTCGCGGCAGACCGTCAATGCGATCGAGACGGGCAAGTACGATCCGAGCCTGCCGCTGGCGTTCCGGATCGCGCGGCTGTTCGGCCGCTCGATCGAATCGATTTTTGTACCGGGCCAGGAGTGAAAGGCATGGCATTGAAGGGACGTACCATCGCCCGCATGGGTGCGGTTGTCGTGGTGGTGGGGGTGCTGGCCTGGAACCATTTCCACGCAAAGGATTCATCCACGCCGGCGGCGACAACGCCGGCCGCAGCGTCCGCCGCCGTCACCAGGCCGCTGCCGGCGGTTGCAGCGCGGACCTGGAAACTGGGCGCGCTGACGCTGACTGCCTGCGAGCTGGGCCAGCCGCACAGCGGATTGAGCACGGCGGCGTGGTGCGCATCGCCGCAGGTGCCGGAAAACCGCGCCGATCCGCACAGCCGCAAGATCACCCTGAAGCTGGCGGTGCTGCGTTCCCGTGCGCAGGTGGCGAGCAAGGACATGCTGGTGTTTCTCGCCGGCGGCCCCGGTCAGGCAGCGACCGACGAGGCCGCCACGGTGGCTTCGGTGTTGCAACCGCTGCGCGCGCATCGCGATGTACTGCTGCTCGATCAGCGCGGTACCGGCGGCTCGAATGCGCTCACCTGCAAGGACTCCGATGAGGCGGCGGGAGTGGACGATGCGGACAGCTTCGATGCCGACAAGCTGAAGGCTGCCGCCGCCGATTGCCTCAAGCAGGTCAGCGGTCATGCCGATCCACGCTACTACACCACCACCGTGGCGGTGCAGGATCTGGAGGACGTACGCAAGATGCTCGGCGCGCCCCGGTTCGACCTGATCGGGGTGTCGTACGGCACGCGGATGGCGCAGCAGTACCTGATGCATTACCCGCAGGCGGTACGCAGCGTGGTGCTGGACAGCGTGGTGCCGAACCCGCTGGTGCTGGGCGAGGACTTTGCCCGCAATCTGCACGATGCACTGAAGGCGCAGTTCGCCCGCTGCACCGCCGAGCCGGCCTGCAGGCAGCGTTTCGGCGATCCGGATCAGACCTTGTACCAGCTGCGCGATGCGTTGCGTGCCAACCCCCATCAGGTTTCGTTTCGCGACCCGGAAAGCTACCGAACGGTCAAGCGAGTGCTGGACGAAAACTCGCTGGCCAGCGTGGTAAGGATGTTTGCCTACACGCCGACCACCGCCGCGCTGCTGCCACTGTCGATCGATGCGGCGGCGCATGGCGATGTCGGCCCGCTGCTGGGTCAGGCCAGGATCCTGTCCGGCGATCTGGCCGACCTGATGGGCAGCGGCATGCAGTACTCGGTGATCTGCAGCGAGGACGCCGACCTGCTGACGCCGCGCCCGCAGGATGCCGACACGATCCTGGGCACGCACATGATCGATGCGTTCAAGGCGATCTGCTCGGTGTGGCCGAAGGGTACGCGCCCGGCGGATTTTCACCAGCCGCTGCAAACGGACAAGCCGGTGCTGCTGCTGGCCGGGCAGTACGATCCGGTGACCCCGCCGCGCTATGCCGCGCAAGTGGCCAAAGGCCTGCCGAATGCACGCGTGCTGGTGCTCAAGGGTCAGGGCCACAGCGTGATGGCCGCCGGTTGCGCGCCGCGGCTGATCCAGCACTTCGTCGAGCATCTCGACCCGAAGACGCTGGATGCGAGCTGTCTGGACCGGCTGCGGCCCACCCCGATCTTCATCGATTTCAACGGTTCAACCCCTTAAGGAGCGGCGCCATGATCGAGGTGAAGGATCTGCACAAGGCGTTCGGTACGGTGCAAGCCGTCGACGGCGTCAGTTTCATTGCCCGTGACGGCGAGATCACCGGCCTGCTCGGCCCCAACGGCGCCGGCAAGACCACCACGTTGCGCATGCTCTACACGCTGATGGCGCCGGACCGCGGCCAGGTGCTGGTGGACGGCATCGACGCGGCAGTCGATCCGCTGGGTGTGCGCCGCCGGCTCGGCGTGCTGCCGGATGCGCGTGGCCTTTACAAGCGGCTGACCGCCGGCGAGAACATCGACTACTTCGCGCGGCTGCACGGCTTGCCCGAAGCGTTGCTGGCGAGCCGCCGCGACGCGTTGATCAAGGCACTGGGGATGGAGGACATCGCCAACCGCCGCGCCGAGGGTTTTTCGCAAGGCGAGCGGGTGAAGACCGCGATCGCCCGCGCCCTGGTGCACGACCCGCGCAACGTGATCCTCGACGAGCCGACCAACGGCCTGGACGTGATGGCGACGCGCGCCTTGCGCCAGTTCATGGCCCGGCTGAAGGCGGAAGGACGCTGCGTGCTGTTTTCCAGCCACATCATGCAGGAGGTGGCGGCGCTGTGCGACCGCATCGTGGTGATCGCGCATGGCCGCGTGGTGGCCGACGCATCGCCCGATGCGCTGCGCGAGTCAACCGGCGAGCACAACCTGGAGGATGCGTTCGTGAAGATCATCGGCACCGACGAAGGCCTGGCCGCATGAGCGCCGCCAGCGGGAAAGCCCGGCGCAGTGCGTTCCTCACGGTGTTCCTGAAGGAGGTGAAGGAAAACCTGCGCGATCGCCGCACCCTGACCAGCGCCTTTCTCACCGGCCCGCTGCTGGGGCCGATCCTGCTGGTGCTGTTGCTCAACGTCACCCTCAATCGCGAGCTGGACAAGGCCGAGAAGCCGTTGCCGGTGCCGGTGATCGGGGCGCAGTACGCGCCGAATCTGCTCGATGCGCTGAAGGCCGGCGGGGTGGTGCCGGGCGCGCCGGTGGCCGACCCGGAGCGGGCCGTGCGCAAGCAGGACGCCGACGTGGTGCTGCGTATTGCTGCCGATTACGGCAAGGCGTGGCGCAAGGGCGAGCCGGTGCAGGTCGAGCTGATCTACGACTCCTCGCAGCGCGATGCGAACACAGCGGTGGAACGGGTGAGCCAGCTGATCGAAGCTTACGCCCGCCAGCAAGGCGCGATGCGACTGGTGGCGCGCGGGCTGTCGCCCAGCACGGCGTGGCCGCTGCAGGTGGCCCGGCGCGACCAGGCGACACCGCAGTCGCGTGCGGTGCTGATGTTTGCGATGTTGCCGTACTTTTTCGTGATCACGATCTTCATGGGTGGCATGTATCTGGCGATCGACCTCACCGCCGGCGAACGCGAGCGGCAATCGCTGGAACCGCTGTTCGCGAACCCGGTACCGCGCTGGAAAATCTTTGCCGGCAAGCTGGCGGCGATCTGTACGTTTTCCACCGCCAGCCTGCTGATCACGCTGCTGGCGTTTGCCGTGGTCGGCCGCTTCATTCCCGCCGAGAAGATCGGCATGGAATTGGACCTGGGCCTGCATTTCGGCAGCTGCGTGCTGCTGCTGATGTTGCCGCTGGTGCTGCTGCTGGGCGCCTTGCAGTCGATGGTGGCGGCGTTCGCGAAGAGTTATCGCGAAGCGCAGACCTATCTCTCGCTGCTGATGCTGGTGCCGATCATCCCCAGCCTGGTGCTGGCGATCCTGCCGATCAAGGCACAGGCATGGATGTACGCGGTGCCGCTGCTGGGCCAGAACCTGGGCATCATGCAGTTGCTGCGCGGCGACGGCATCAGCGGACAGCAGATCGGCCTGTGTCTGGCCGGCAGCCTGGCGGCGGCACTGCTCGCGGTGCTGGCGACGATCCAGCTGTACCGCTCCGAGCGGCTGGCGATTTCGGCGTAGCCCACCGCCGATCCGCGCCTTCGTCGAGCGCACCCTGTGCGCGAATGCTTTTTGCCGTACGCGACGAGAGCATTCGCGCACAGGGTGCGCTCCTACGAGGGCATGAAAGACATCCGAGGTCGTGAAAGGCATCGGGGACGGATTCAGCTTGGTGGCGCGGTCAATTCCCGTGCATTGAGGTAGCCGTGGTGGCGACGGTCGAGTTTGTGGAACTCGCGCCGCAGGTTGTCCTGGAAGCTCTTCAGGGTGATCGGCCTGCCGCGCTTGCCCGGCAGCTCATCGGTTCCCAGCACGCCGTCGCCATTGCGGTCCATGAGCTGGAAACCCCGGCTCATCCAGGCCACGTATTCGGCCTCGCTCACGCGGCCATCGCCGTTGCGGTCGAACCCCTGCAGGTACTCCGTTCGCGTGCTCTGCGCGGATGCGGCCAGCGGCGCCAGCAGCAGCAGCGCGAGCAGCACGGAACCCTGCCGGTACACGCTCAGCGTGCCCCGCCGTGGATGCCGATGAACTGCAGGAACTCCATGCGGGTACGGGCGTCGTCGCGGAACGCGCCGAGCATCTGGCTGGTGACCATCGACACGCCGCGCTTGTGCACGCCACGGGTGGTCATGCATTCGTGGCTGGCATCGATCACCACCGCCACGCCGGCCGGCTGCAGGGCCTCCTGGATGCACTGGGCGATCTGCGCGGTGAGTTTCTCCTGCACCTGGAAGCGCCGCGCGAATGCGTCGACCACGCGGGCCAGTTTGCTGATCCCGACCACGCGGTTGGTCGGCATGTAGCCGACATGAGCACGGCCGATGATCGGCGCCATGTGGTGCTCGCAATGGCTCTCGAACTCGATGTCGCGCAGCACCACCATCTCGTCGTAGCCGGCCACCTCCTCGAAGGTGCGCCGCAGGTAGTCGCCCGGATCGATCGCATAACCGCCGAACCAGTCGCGGTAGGCCTCGACCACCCGCTTGGGCGTATCCAGCAGGCCCTCGCGGGCCGGGTCTTCGCCGGACCAGCGCAGCAAGGTCCGCACGGCTTGCTCGGCCTGCTCCTGGGTGACGTCGTTCGGGTTGCGTTGATCGCTCATGCGGATGCCTCCGGCTTGCAAACAATGCAGTTTAGCGTTTGCGTCGAGCGCACGCTGGCGAATATGTGTAAAGCCGATCAGGCGTCGCTATCGTCATCACCGATCAGCACCGGGCCATCCGGACCTTGCCCCGCACTGGTGTCGTCTGCGGGCTCTTCGGCAGACGAGAGTTTCTTGGGCATGGATCGGTTCGACTTGATGCCAAGGTCGCGAAGTCGCTCAGCCTGGCGAACCAGACCGTTTCTCGGATTGCTCAACGCCCTTTCGGCCGCCTGGGTCGCCGACGTGGCCTTGGCCAGCGCATCGCCGATGGCGACGACGTGTTCGCTGAAACGCACGGCGGCGTCGTACATCAAGCCGCCGCGCTTGACGATTTCTTCCATGCTGCGCGTCGTCTTCTCGACGCGCCAGATATACTCGATGGTACGCAGCACGGTGAACAACGTGTTGGGTGAAACTAGGGCGACGTGCCGTTCGAGCGCGTACTGGGCAAGACCGGAATCGGCCTCGCTGGCTGCCATCAGCGCGCTCTCGATCGGAACGAACAGCAGCGTGAAATCGACGCTCTTGAGGTTGTACAGCGACGGGTAGTTCTTGTTCGACAGATCCTTGATGTGCCGCTTGATGGATGCGGAGTGTTCTTCCAGCGCGGCCAGCCGGGCGAGATCGTCGTCACCGGCGCCGACGAATCGTTCGTAGGCGACCAGCGACACCTTCGCATCGATCACGATGGCCCGGTCCTGCGGGAGGTCCAGCACGACGTCGGGAATGAGCCGTCCGTCGGCCTCTTCATTCTGGTGGCTCACCTGCGTGCGAAACTCGATGCCCTCGCGCAGTCCAGCCAGTTCGAGGATGCGTTGCAGTACGGCTTCACCCCACATGCCGCGCGTCTTGCTTTCGCCGCGCAGGGCGTTGGTGAGGGACTGGGCCTTGGCGCCGATGTCCTGGTTCAGTTCGGTGAGGTGACGGATTTGCGCGATCAAGCCCTCGCGGGCGGTGAGATCGGCTTCGCGCGTGGCCTCGACCTTGCCCTTGAAATCGTCCAGTGTCTTGCTGAAGGGGAGCAGCAGATCCGACAGCGTGTTTTTCTGCTGCTCGTTGAGCTTGGCGCCTTTTTCTTCGAGCAGCGTGCTGGCCATCAATCGGAACTCCTTGGCCATTTCCTCCTTCGCATCAGCGAGCAGCTTGCTGGTGTCGATTTCCCGCTGCTTCGCGGATTTCACTTCCTGTTCAAGGCGGGCATTGGATTCGAGCAGCGTGCTTTTTTCCCCGGCGAGGCTCCTGTTGGCGGTGGTCAGCGCGACGATCTGCTCGTTCGCCGCCCTCAGTGCCTTTTCCGCCGCATCGCGCTGGCTGGATGTGCCGGCCAGATCGGCACGTCTCGAGGAAACCTCCTCCATCGCAGCTTTCAGCTCCTGCTCGAGCGCCTGCGCGCGTTCGGCCTGAGCTTGGGCGTACGCGAGCTGGGATGAAACCTCGCGCAACCTGGTCTCGGCGTCGGTTTGCGCCTGTGCGGAATCGTCCGACCGATAGCCATCGCGTCCGCGCAAAAGGATCGCCGCTTGAAGCGCGATGACCACGAGCACAACGACGATGAGGACAATCAAAAGCAGTTCGGTGACAGACATGGCGCGTTCCTGGCGACGAATCTTCAGTTTACGCGCTAGCGTATCAAGCGCTGCGACGGACTCGGGGTGGGATCAATCCACCCGGCAGAACACCGCCTTGAGATAACGCCCTTCCGGCACGTCGGTGCGGAACGGGTGGTCGGCGCCGGCGCCGCTGACTTGCAGCACCTGGATCTCGCGGCCGGCGTTGAGCGCCACCCGGCGCAGCATTTCCAGGAATTCGCTTTCGCCGACCAGACCGGTGCACGAGCAGGTCAGCAGCAGGCCGCCGGGCGGGATGATGTCCAGTGCCATGCGGTTCATCGCGAAGTATTTCTTCAGCGCCTCCATCACCTTGCTGCGGTCGCGGGTGAGCTTGGGCGGGTCGAGGATCACCGCGTCGTACTGCTCGCCACGCGCCACCGCGGCGCGCACCCAGTCGAAGATGTCGGACTGTTCGAACGTCACTGCGACGCGGTTGGCGGCGGCGTTGGTGCGGGCGACTTCCAGGATACCGGCATCCAGATCCACGCCGACCGCCTCGCGCGCGCCGGCCGCCATCGCGTGGACCGCGAAGCCGCCGGCGTTGCAGCACAGGTCGAGCACGCGCCGGCCCTTCGCCAGTTCGGCAAAGCGGCGGCGGTTGTCGCGCTGGTCGGCGAAGAATCCGGTCTTGTGCCCCGAGCCCGGCGCAGCATGAAATCGCAGGCCGTGCTCGTGCACTTCGACGGCAGTGGGTACGTCGGGGCTGCGGCAGTCGAACGACTCCTGCTTCTGCACATGCGACTCGGCGAACCAGTACAGCCGGGCGCCGGGAAAATGCGTGAGCAGGGCGGCGTGGATCGCCTCGCGGAAGCGCCACATGCCGGCCGCGAAATATTCGATCACCAGGATGTCGGCGTAGCGGTCGACGATCAGGCCCGAGAGACCGTCACCCTCGCTGTGCACCACGCGCCAGGCATCGCTGACCTGTTCCAGCTGCAGCCAGTCGCGGCGCAGCCGTACCGCACGGTCGATGCGTGCGGCGATCCAGTCGGCGTCGATCGTCGCAGCCGCATCGATGCTCAGCAGGCGCAGCGCGATGCGGGCATGGCCGTTCCAGAAGCCGCGGCCGGCGAAGCCGCCCCTGGCATCGTGCACCTCGACCAGGCTGCCCGGCGGCAATCGGGCCTGCGGCTTGTGGACCTGCGCCGACCACACCCACGGGTGCCCCGGTGCACGGTCGGACTTTAGGCGGATGACGGGCAGGGTGGGTGCAGGCGGCAGCTGATCGGGTGAGTTCATCCGCGCATGATAGCTGGTGTCCGGCAGCTCCCCTTGCATGCTCAGGGCGGGTACTGCCCACCGCTTTGCCACGCTGACGCGAGGGCAGGAGCCGGCGGGCAGTGCCCACCCTACGGTTCGGCCTTGCAGGGGAGCGAGCGAAGCGTTTTCAACGCAGCTTGAGCACCAGCCACGAAAGCAACGCCAACAGGTTGATGCCCAGTCGCGACACGGCCGGGCCGCCCGCCGCCAGCAGGAATCCCTGCGAGCCGACGTGCCAGTCGATGCCCAGTCGTGTTGCGAACTGCAGCGTGGCGTACACGTTGACGAACGCACCGCTGTGCAGCGCGTAACTGAATATCGGCGTGGCGATCAGCGGCAACTGCAGCAGTTGCGCCCAGCGCGACATCTGCACGCCGCGCTCGCTGTTGTCGATCAGCAGCACGCCGGCGACCAGCACAAACCCGAACAGTGCCAGGGCGATCAGCGCGATCACGCTTTCATGGGTCGAGCCCAGTGGCAGCAATCGGCGCAGCGCCGCGACGACGCCGTAGAAACCGCCGGCGATCTCGAGGATGCCGATCAGGCGGAACAGGATGAGGCGCATGCAGGACTCCGGTAGGGGAAAGTGGACATTGTAGGAGCGCACCTTGTGCGCGAATGCTCTTGTCGAGGCCGGCACAAAAGCAATCGCGCACAAGGTGCGCTCCTACAGGGGCAGGGATCATTTGCGGGGAACGGGGATCATTCAAGTTCGTCGGCCAGTTCGTGCAGGTCGGCGATGTGCTGTTCCCACCAGCGCGACTCGGCGGCGAACGGGAACGCGGCGGGAAACGCCGGGTCGTGCCAGCGGGCGGCGATCCAGCCGGCGTAGTGCAACTGGCGCATCGCGCGCAGGACCGGCACCAGCGCCAGTTCGGCCTGATCGAAATCGCGAAACTGCTGGTAGCCCTCGAGCACCGCTTCCATCGCCCGATCATCGTTGGCGAGCATCCACAGATCCTGCACCGCCGGCCCGCTGCGGGCGTCGTCGAAGTCGACGAAGTGCGGGCCGGCATCCGTCCACAGCACATTGCCGGGGTGGCAGTCGCCGTGCAGGCGCAGTTGCCGCAGCGGGCCGATGGCGGTCTGCCGCTGCACGATCGCGGCATCGAGGCGCATTGCGGCGGCGCGATAATGGGCGTGCAGCGAAGCAGGCAGCAACGACGATCCGAGCACGGCCTGCATCGGCTGTCGCACCATCGTGTCGCGATCGAGCTTGCCGCGATGGACGAACGGCTGGCGTGCGCCGACCGCATGCATGCGTGCGATCAGCCGGCCCAGCCATTGCAGTTGTTCGACCGATTCCAGCGACGGCGCGCGGCCGCCCCGGCGCGGTGTCAGCGCATAGCGGAAACCGTCGTGATGCAGCAGCGTGTGGCCACCGAACGCGAGCGGGGCGACCACCGGCAGCTCGGCATCGGCCAGTTCCTGCGCAAAGGTGTGTTCCTCCATGATCGCCGCGTCGCTCCAGCGCCCGGGCCGGTAGAATTTCGCGATCACCGGCGGTCCGTCTTCCAGCCCGACCTGCCACACGCGGTTTTCGTAGCTGTTGAGCGCGAGCAGCCGGCCATCCGGCCACAGGCCGCAGGCGCCGACGGCGTCGAGTACCAGGTCGGGGCTGAGCCTGGCGTAGGGCGTGTCGGCTGTCATAAAGTGCCGCGCCTTTTGCGTTTGCATCCTCTCCCTCCGGGAGAGGATTGCGGCGAGGGAGCGGGTTTTTGCAGGAAAACCGCGTTCAACGTACGCCCACCACGCGCGCCGGCACCACCGCCATGGTCAGCCGCGAGACGCAGACCAGCGCGCCTTGCTCGCTCTCGATGCGGATTTCCCACACTTGCGTGGTGCGGCCCAGATGCAGCGCCTTCGCGGTGCCGGTGACCGTGCCGCTGCGTACGCCGCGGATATGGTTGGCGTTGATGTCCAGGCCCACGGCGAATTCCCTTTCCGGGTCCAGGGTGAGCATGGCCGCCGTGCTGCCCAGGGTCTCGGCCAGCACCACCGAGGCGCCGCCGTGCAGCAGGCCGTACGGCTGATGGGTGCGGTGATCGACCGGCATGGTGCCCTGCAGCCAGTCCTCGCCGATCGCGCTGATGCGGATGTCCAGCGTCTGCATCATGGTGTTGGCGCTCCACGCGTTGATGCGTGCCAGGTCGGGATCTTGTTTCCAGATGCTCATGGTTGATTCCTGCGGGTCGGGCACGCATTGTTGTCCGCCGCCATCGCCGCGACAATGCACTCGTGTTCAAGGTCACTCTCAAATCTTCTGGCCGGCAGTTTCCGGTGGCCGCCGGCGAAACCGTGCTGGAAGCGGCGCAGCGTGCGGGCATCGCGTTGCCGTATTCCTGTCGCGCCGGCGTCTGCGGCAGCTGCAAGGCGACCTTGCTGGAGGGGCGCTGCGAGTACCCGCGCAATCCGCCGCTGGCGTTGAATGCCGATGCGCGGGCCCAGCATGCGGTGCTGCTGTGCCAGGCGGTGCCGGCCAGCGATTTGCTGCTTGAAGCGCGCGAAATCACCTCGGTGCACGACGTCGCGCGGCGCCAGCTCGGCGTGGTGGTAGCCGAGAAATGGCAACTGGCACCGGCGGTGATCGGCTTGCGGCTGCGGCCGGATCAGGGCGAGTCCCGGCTCAACTGGCTACCGGGTCAGTATCTGGATGTGCTGCTCGAGGATGGCAGACACCGGCCGTTCTCGATCGCCAACGGCCCGCAGGCGGACGGCATGATCGAACTGCACGTGCGCCACGTGGCCGGCGGCGGATTCACCTCATGGGTCAGCGACAGCCTCAAGGTCGGTGACCGGTTGCGCATCGAAGGTCCGCTGGGTACGTTCGTGCCGCGCGAGGATTCCGAACGGCCGATGGTGTTCATGGCCGGCGGCACCGGCTTTGCGCCGGTCAAGGCGATCGTCGAACACTTCATGGCGCTGGGCACGCGGCGGCCGATGCGGGTGTACTGGGGCGCCCGCAGCGCGGGGGACATCTACCTGCGTCCCCTGGCCGAGCGCTGGGCGCGCGAGCTGCCGAACCTGCAATTCCACGCGGTGGTGTCCGATCCGGAGCAGTCGGCCGGTCTGCGTTGCGGTCTGGTGCATGAGGCGGTGCTGGAGGATCAGCCCGATCTGTCCGGCCACGATCTGTACATGAGCGGCCCGCCGGCGATGATCGACGCCGGACATCAGCTGTTTCTCGACGCCGGCCTGCCGGAGTCGCACCTGTATTACGACTCGTTCGACTACGCGCCCGACGTACTGGCGCAGATTATTGCCGCACGCGCGGGCATCAACGAATCGCCGTAGGAGCGCACCGAAGTGCGCGAATGCTTTTGTCAGGTCCGATGCAAAGAGCATTCGCGCACAGGGTGCGCTCCTACAGCAGGCAGGCCCGGCCCGTAGGAGCGCGCTTGCGCGCGATGCTCTTTGCCCGGCGTCGATGGAGAGCATTCGCGCACTTCGGTGCGCTCCTACTTCTTGCCCTTGGCTACCGGCAGTTGCGCCTGGTGCCAGGCCAGTACGCCGCCGCCAAGCGTATGCACCTTGCCGAAGCCGGCCTTGACCAGTCGCTGGGCGGCCTTGATCGAATTGCCGCGGCCGTCCTTGTCCATCACCACCACCGGCAGATCCCTGGCCTTGGCCAGATCCTTGTGTTCCGGATCGAACTGGCTCATCGCCACGTGCCGTGCGCCGGGTACGTGCATCTTCTCGAAATCGGCGATCGAGGACAGATCGATCAGCAGCGGGTTTTCGCGGTTGATCAGCAGTGTCAGGCCGGCCGGAGTGAGCTCCCGGGTCTTGCTGAACAGTTCGGCGAGCTGCATTGCGATCAGCGCCACCAGCAGGATGACGAACAGCGCGGACAGCGCCAGATGATTGCCGAGAAACTGGGGCAGCTTGTGCAAGAAATCGTTCATCGTCATTCCACGGGCGCTGGGCTGCGCCGATCCGGGTAAACCGGCGATTATACGGGCTGTGCGCGATCGCCACCTGCCTCCGCGATCGTCGCGGGCTGATCAGTCCCGGGTGATGTCGGGCAGACCGCTGGTCAGCCACCAGTGCTTGACCTTTTCGTCGTAGTGCCAGGTCTGGTGGTCGATGATCGTGCGCTCGGTCTGGGTATGGATGTTGACCAGACTGATGCGGGCCGTCTGCTGCACATCGAGATCGTCCAGCGGCACCGGGCCGCTGCCGCTGTCGTATTCGGTCACCCGTACCTGTTTGTAGCGCGCCAGATCCAGATCACTCAGCGGATGCGCGGCGCGGATTTTCGGGTCGATGAAAAGTGCCGCACTCTGGAAATTGCCCCAGCGCAACGTGCTGCCGTAGGCGGTGAGCGTGGTGGTCAGGGTGTCGCTGCGGTTCTGGGTAGCGCAGCCGGCCAGCAGCAGCACGGACAACATGGCAAGAATGCCAAGGATGCGTCGCATGGTTCGTCTCCCGAAGATTGGCCCGGCCATTCTGCCGCAAGCGGCGGCCGGAGTCTTTGCCAGCTCAAGGGCGCCGCTTGGCGACGTAGCGTGCGCCAAGCGTGGCGGCCGGCTGGCCATGACTGCCGGGTACCACGCTGACCACTTCGATACGGGCCCGGCCACGCAGGCTCAGGGTACGAAAAAAGGTCCCCCAGCTGGCCTCCGTGGCCAGCCGCGACTCGCTGTGAAAATCCTGCCACAACGGCGCCAGATAGCGCACCGTGGATTCGGCTACGAAGACATCGCAGGACTCGCCGCGCCGGCGCAGCGCCAGTTCCACCAAGCCCCAGCCACTCAAGGTCATCAGGCTGAGCAGGCTGCCGCCGAAGGCACAACCTTTGTCGTTGACGTTCGGTGCCAGCGGCGCCAGCAGGCTGAAGGTATCGTCGTCGCAGCTGCCCAGTTGCAGATCCATGGCATGGGCCAGCGGAATTTCGTCACGGATGAACTGGACCAGCTCCTGTGCCTGGGTGAGTCGGTCGGTGATGGTCACGTTGATCGGGGATCCGTGGGTAGGGTAAGACCCACAAGTGTAAGGCGCCCGCTACAATGAGGCCAAGGCAGCCAGTGGACGCAGGGGGACACAGGTGCAGCGGGGATCTTCAATCAATAGCATGGATTTGCAGGGTCGAGTCGTGGTGATCACCCGTCCGGCCGGTACGGCGGCAGGCCTGGCACAACAGGTACGCAAGGCTGGCGGTGTGCCGCTTCTGTTGCCGGGACTGGCCGTGCACGGTCCGGCCGACGAGACGTCGGCGCGGGCCGGTTTGCAGGCGGCGCTGGCGGACGACGTGCTGATCTTCAGCAGCCCGGCGGCGGTACGTTTTGCCGCTGCCCTGGTGCCGTTGCGTGCCCATGCCGCTGTGATGGCGGTCGGGCAGGGCACGGCACAGGCGTTGCGCCAGCATGGGATCGAATCGCCACTGGTGCCATCGCGGCAGGACAGCGAAGGCATGCTCGAGCACCCGGCGCTGCAGGAACTGCAAGACCGCCGCATAGCCCTGATCGGTGCACCGGGAGGGCGAGGCCTGTTGCGCGAGGCCATCGCCGCGCGTGGCGCGCAGTTGCGGGAGGTGCACGTCTACCGGCGCGCGGCACCGCGGCTGGATCGTCGCCACGTCGAGGCGGTGCTGCAGTTGCCGGCCAGCGCGCTGGTGCTGCTGTCCAGTGCCGAAGCACTGCACAACCTGGGCCGGCTCCTGCCGCCACCGGCACTGGCCCGGCTGTGCGCCGCGACGGCGGTGGTCAGCAGCGAGCGCCTGGTGGCGGCCGCGGGCAAGGCCGGTTTTTGCCGCATCAAACTGGCCGTTTCGGCACTGCCGGCCGATCTGCTGGCGGCCTGTGGCTGGTCCGTGCATCCCGGCACGCGCGGAACCTGACCTTCACGTCACCTTGCTACGAACCGCAGCGCACAGGCTGCTAGCATGCGCACATGAGCAACCCAGACCAACCGAACGAGCCCGTCGCGTCCGCGGGCACCCGTCCCGATCCAGCACGCTCGCCTCGCGCCGTGCCCGCGAGCCGCGCGCCACGTGCGCGTGGCGGTAGCCTGGCGCTGGCGTTGTTGCTGTCGCTGCTGGCCGTGAGCGTTTCCGGCTACGTCAGCTGGCGCCAATGGCAGCAGATGCGGGGCAGCGCCGCGGACAACCGGGATCTGACCGCGCTGCAGCAACGTGTGGGCGCTCTGGAGGCCACCCTGGCCAGCGTGAGCGGCCAGAGCGCCAGCCTGGATCAACGCCTGAGCGATGCGGCCCAGGTGAACCGATCCCTGCGCGAGGAACTGCTCGGCCAGGACGAGCGCACGCGCAATCTCGAGGACGCGGTGGCGAAGCTGGCCGAGAAGAGCCTGTCCGGTCACGACGCGATGCTGCTGGATGAAACCGAATCGCTGCTGCGCATGGCGAACGAGCGCTACACGCTGTTCCATGATGCGCAGGGTGCGGCAGCAGCCTATGCACTGGCCGACCAGACCCTGGCCGCGGTCAATGACGGCGCGTTCTCCGGCTTGCGCCAGAGCATCGACGCCGAACGCGAGGCGTTGGTCAGGAGCCAGCCGGCCAGTCGGGCCAGTGCCTTGCGGCAGCTGACCGAGCTGCGCAGCGAGCTGGCTGCGTTGCCGCTGAAACCGCTGGACCATCCGGGCGCCGCCCAGCCGCAAGGCGTGTGGGCACGCATTCTCCATGCGCTGGCCGGGGTGATCAGTGTGCAGCGCGACCATGGTGCGCCGCTGGCCGTCGCCGACGCGCGCCTTGCCCGCGAACTGACCCAGCTCGATCTGGCGCAGGCGCAGGCCGCGCTGCTGGCGTACGACAGCGACGCCTATGCGGCCGCACTGCAGCGCGTGGAGGAGAGCCTGTCGACCCGCTTCGACGACAACGCACCGGCCGTGCAGCAAGCGCGCGTCACGTTGCAACATCTGGCTGCCGTGTTGCCGTCGGCGGCACCGGTGCGGCTGGGTGCCGCGCTCAACGAACTGCGCAATCTGCGAGCCGTGCATGCGCTGAAGCAGGGTGCCGATGGCGCCGCACCGGCGGCTGCCGCCACGGCGGCGGGCAGGACCAGGCCATGAAGTTGTGGCGCGGGATCCTGGTGCTGGTGAGCGTCGCGATGCTGGCCGCATTCGGCTGGCATTGGGTGGCGGTAGATCCCGGTTATGTGCTGTTGCGGATGCGCGGCTGGAGGGTGGAGACCACGGTGGTGGCCGCAGTGCTGCTGCTGGTGCTGGCGTGGATCGTGCTGGCCGTGCTGTGGCGTTTTCTGCGCTGGCCGTTCGGCGCGTTTTCACGGCGGCATCGGCGGATCAGCCAGCAGCGCCTGAGCGATGGCCTGATCGCCTTGATCGAAGGCCGCCACGGCGACGCCGAGCGCGACCTCAATGGTGCCGCCCGGCTGGACAGCCTGCGCGGCCCGGCCTTGCTGGCAGCGGCCGAGGCGGCCTCACGCCGCGGCGAGCATGTCCGGGCGCTGGAGGCGCTTGACCAGGCATCGCAAGCCGCCCCGCAGGCTGCCCGCGTATTGCGTGCGCGCATGCTTCGCGGCGAAGGCAAGCCGGCCGACGCCTTGGCGTTGCTGGTACCGGAAGCCGACAAGGGCAGCCTGACTCCCGGCGGCTGGCGCGAGCTGGCACTGGCAGCACTGGCCAGCGGCGATCCCCGGCGTGCCCGCGAGGCGCTCGAACCGCTGAGGAAAAGCGCCGTGCTGGGCACGCGAGGCTATGCCGCACTCGAAGTGCAGGTGCTCACCGCGAACCTCAATGCGGCAACCGACGGTGCCACTCTCAACGCGCTGTGGTCGCAATTGCCGAAGGCGCAACGGCGGGTGCCGGCGATCATCGATGCGTATGCCAGGCGTGCGGCGGGCTTCGGCCTGGTGCTGCCAGCCATGGACGAGCTGGAATCCGCGCTGCGGCGCGAGTGGTCGCCGTTGCTGATCGAGACCTACGGCGCGCTGGGCCGCGACGATCTCGAGGCCCGCCTGCGGCGCGCTGAAGGCTGGCTCGATGCGCACCCCAATGACGCCATCCTGCTGCTTACGCTCGGCCGCATGTGCGTGCGACTCAAGTTGTGGGGCCAGGCGCAACGTTCGCTCGAGCGCTCGCTGGCGCTGGCTCCCGCGGCGGCCGCGTGGGAAGCGCTGGGCGACACCTTCGCGGGCCGGGGCGAGACCGCCTTGGCGCTGCTGTGCTATCGCAACGCGCTGGCTTTCGGTCGCGGCGAGGCGATCGTTCCGTTGCCGCCGGGCAACCACGCGGCTCAGCCCGATACCCGTCCCGTCGCCATCGAGGAGCGCAACCAGCATGGCGTGCCGAGGTTGCGCGAATGAAAGCGCTGGCCGGCCGGCTCAGGCTACCGAGATCGCCAGCGCGATGAATGCCGCGTTGACCGTAGTGAGCGTCAGCGCGATCAGGAATACCACATCGGCGATACGCTCAAGCCGGTGATTGCGTCGGATGCTGCGGGTGCGAAGCGCCCAGTACGAGAGCAGGCACGACAGCAGGTACAGCATCGCATCCCCCGCCAACAGGTCATCCACGAACAGATCCGCCTTGCGCAGCACAATCACCACCCGGATGATCCCGATCACCGTCAGGCACACACCGACCATCGCAGCCGACGCGGTGAAGATGTGCACGCAGATGTCGTTGTCGAGTGGCTGGGTTTGACTCATGGGCAAGCGGGTCGTTGATGCAGCTGGCGTCAAGCCTCTGACCGCATGAGCGGCCGTAGATTGCGCCTGTCACGGTCCGGTGTTCAGCTGGCATTCGCATCGCGCAGGAGGCATGGGTCGGGCATCGTCGCGCGCCCGTTCGAAACGGGTGCGTTCGACGGGCTTCGTCGACGCCGATGCCACGCCTGAGACACGCAGACTGTTCGCCTGCATCCGGAGCGATCGCCGGCCGCTCAATCGGGGTTCACCAGCCACCCGACAAACTGGCCCATCAGGGACATTCGTCGAATAAACTCCGGCATGCAAAAGAAACCGATTTTCTTCGACCCCACCGGTCGACGGGCCAGCCATATCTCGCGGCTCGGGCTGCTGGCGGGCGTCGTCAGCACGTTGTTCGTGGTGGCGTTCGCGGCAAGCCTGTTGATCGGGCCGAGCATGGCCGGATTGAAGCTGGGTGGCCGCGGCAAGGGTCTGCATTCGGTGGCGGCGGTGCCGGCGCTGCTGAAACCGGCGGCGCGGTTGGCGGCGGAAGTGCTGGCCAGACAGAACCTGCTGCACGCCCATCGCATACGCAAGCCACACAGCAACCCGTCGAAGCTCCGGCCGCCCGCGCTGGCCAAACCGGCCGGCCGGGCATTGGCGATCGGCTTCTACGTCAACTGGGATGACGGCAGTTACGCCTCGCTGAAGCGCGCGCTGCCCACGCTGGATTGGGTCATCCCCACCTGGATGAGCCTGAGTGGACCGCAGATGGCACTGAAAACCAGTGTCGACCCCAGGGCGTTCGACCTGATCCGCCAGGTCAAGCCGTCGACGCCGATCCTGCCGCTGCTGCAGAACGCGGCGGACAGCGTCTGGGACGGCCCGGGCCTCGCGCGCCTGCTGGCGGATCCTGCCATGCGGCAGGCGCGCATCGCGCAGATCGTCGCTTTCCTCGCGGCCAACAAGTTCCAGGGCCTGACGGTCGACTTCGAGGAGGTACCCGAGAGCGCGCAGAAAAACCTGCAGGCGTTCCTGTCGGAGCTGTCCGACGCGTTCGCGCCGCACGGCTGGGCGATCGTGTTGTCGGTGCCGTTCGACGATGCGACCTGGGACTATGCCGCCTACGCCGATATCGTCGATTTCGAGTTGCTGATGGCCTACGACGAACATTGGGCCGGCAAGGACCCGGGCAGCATCGCCGGCGAAACCTGGTTCGAGGACACGCTCGACAAGCGCATGAAGGTGCTCGATCCGGACCAGACCATCATCGCGATCGGCAGCTACGGCTACGACTGGTCGCGCGGGCAGAACGCCGAGGCGCTCACCTTCCAGGACACCATGGATCGCGCGGCGGACGCGCAGGCCGATATCAGCTTCGACGCGGATACGCAGAACCCGCATTTCTCCTACAGCGAGGACAACGGCACCGTGCATCAGGTCTGGTTTCTCGACGGCGTGACCGCGTACAACCAGATCCACGCCGCCGATGCCTACAAGCCCTATGGCTACGCCGTGTGGCGGCTGGGTTCGGAGGATCCGTCGATCTGGCCGCTGATGGGGCGCGACTACGACGCCGCGGCGCCGGCGCAGCTGCGCCGGATCGGCCAGGGTGAGGACATCGACATCGAGGGCGAGGGCGAGGTGCTGCAGATCGCCTCGCAGCCGGCGCCCGGCGCGCGCACCTTCGAGGTCGAAAAGGGCACCGGCGACATCGACGACGAGAGCTACACCAGCCTGCCCACGTCCTACGTGATCCAGCGCGTGGGCACGCTGCCGCACAAGATCGCGCTGACCTTCGACGATGGCCCGGATCCGCAGTGGACGCCGCAGATCCTCGACATCCTCAAGGCGAAGCACGTGCCGGCCACGTTCTTCATCATCGGCGAGAATGCCGAGTCGTCGCCGCGACTGGTGCAGCGCATGGTCGACGAGGGCCACGACGTCGGCAACCACACCTTCACCCATCCCAATCTCGGCGACACCTCGCCGGCCATCACGGCGCTGGAACTCAATGCCACCCAGCGCCTGTTCGAGGCGCTGACCGGTCGCTCGATGCGCTTGTTCCGCGCGCCGTACTTCGGCGATGCCGAACCGACCACCGCCGACGAACTGGTGCCGATCCAGCTGGCGCAGAAGATGGGCTACATCGCGGTGGGGCTGCACATCGATCCGGACGACTGGCAGCGCCCGCCGGCGGACCTGATCGTCAGCCGGGTGCTGACCCAGGCGACCGCCACCGGTTCCGACCGGCACGGTCAGGTGGTGCTGCTGCACGATGGCGGCGGCAATCGCGCCAACACGGTGGAAGCGCTGCCGCGCATCATCGATGGCCTGCGCGCGCAGGGCTACCAGTTCGTCACCGTGTCCACGCTGGCCGGACTGACCCGCGACCAGGGCATGCCGCCGTTGCCGCCGGGCTCGCTGTCGCGACTGGCCGACCGCTCGGTATTCCTGACCCTGGGCTGGTTCGGGCATCTGCTGCGGTCGCTGTTCCTAGCCGCGATCTGGCTTGGCATTGCGCGGTTGCTGTTGCTCGGCGGGCTGGGCCTGCTCAACTGGATGCGCGACCGGCGGCGCATGCCGCCATTGATCGGCGACGATCCGGCGCTGGTGTCGGTGCTGATTCCGGCCTACAACGAGGAGAAGGTGATCGTGGGTTCGATCCGGCGGATTCTGGCGAGCCGCTATCCGAAGCTGGAGATCATCGTTGTCGACGATGGATCCGTCGATGCCACCTCGGCGGTGGTCAGCAGGCATTACGCAAACGAGCCGCGCGTGCGCCTGCTGACCATCCCCAATGGCGGCAAGGCCCATGCGGTCAACACCGCACTGCGCGAAGCGCACGGCACGGTGATCGTGGCGCTGGACGCCGATACCCAGTTCGAGCCCGATACCATTCCGTGTCTGGTGCGCTGGTTCGCCGACCCGCGGGTCGGTGCGGTGGCCGGCAATGCCAAGGTCGGCAACCGTATCAACCTGATCACCTGGTGGCAGGCACTGGAATACATCACTGCGCAAAACCTGGAACGCCGGGCACTGGCGGCGCTCGGCGCGATCACCGTGGTGCCGGGCGCCGTCGGCGCGTGGCGCCGCGAGGCGCTGGAACAGCTCGGCGGCTTCCCGGGCGAAACCCTGGCCGAGGACCAGGACCTGACCATCGCGATCCAGAAGGCCGGCTACAAGACGCTGTTCGACAGCGAAGCGATCGCCTGGACCGAGGCGCCGGACAGCATGCGCGGGCTCGCTCGTCAGCGCTTCCGCTGGGCCTACGGCACCCTGCAATGCCTGTGGAAACACCGCGATGCCACCTTCCGTCCGCGCTATGGCGCGCTCGGCATGGTGGCGCTGCCACAGGTATGGCTGTTCCAGATCATCTTCTCGGTGGTGTCGCCGCTGGTCGATCTGCTGCTGGTCTGGCAGATCATCTCCACCGGCCTCGATTACCTGCAGCACCGCGGCCAGTTCGATCCCGACAACCTGATCCGGGTCGCGATCTTCTACGCGGTGTTCATGGCGGTGGACCTGGCTGCCGCCGTGCTCGCCTTCGCGATGGAAAAGAAGGAGCAGTGGAGCCTGCTGTGGTGGCTGGTGCTGCAGCGTTTCGGCTACCGCCAGCTGATGTACTACGTGGTGGTGCGATCGGTGTCGACGGCGCTGCGCGGCCCTGCGGTCGGCTGGGGGCGGCAGGAGCGCAAGGCCACCGTGAACGCGGCGGAGGAAGCGCCGCCGCGGTAAGTGCCTTTCTCGCTGCCTTGCGGACCGGGCTACAGCGGGGTCAGATGGGCATACGCGGCCACCAGCCATTTGCTGCCGGCACCTTCGAAATTCACCTGCAGGCGCGTGTGCGCGCCGCTGCCTTCGGCACTGATCACCACGCCTTCGCCGAAGCTGGGGTGGCTGACGCGCTGGCCGAGCTTCACCGGCAGATCTTCCGCCAGCGCGGTGGATGCGCCATGGCGCGCCGCACCGCTGTAGAGCGGGCGGCTGACCTGCACGCGCGGGCGCACTTCGTCGATCAGTTCGCCCGGCATCTCGCCGAGAAAGCGCGACGGTCGTGCCAGCATTTCGGTGCCGTGCATGCGGCGCGATTCGGCGTGGGTGACGAAGAGTCTTTCGCGCGCGCGGGTGATGCCGACGTAGGCCAGCCGGCGCTCCTCTTCCAGCCGGCCCTCGTCATCGACCGAACGCTGACTGGGAAACAGACCCTCTTCCATGCCGACCAGGAACACCACCGGAAACTCCAGTCCCTTGGCCGAATGCAGCGTCATCAGCTGCACGCAGTCGTCCCACGTCTCGCCCTGGTGCTCGCCGGCTTCCAGTGCGGCGTGCGACAGGAACGCCGACAGTTCGCTCAAGCCGGCCTCGATGTCGTCAGGGGTCAGTTCGAAGCGGCTGGCGACGTTGACCAGTTCGTCCAGGTTCTCCACCCGCGATTCGGCGTTGCCGCGGCTGTCCTTCTCGTAGAAATCGCGCAGGCCGGTATGGGTGATCGCGTGATCGATCTGTTCGGCGAGGGTGAGGGGTTGGGGGACAGGGGACGGGGGGCCGGTAAAAACAGGAGCGAGCGCGCTTGGCCTTGGCTCTCCCTCCGGTCCCCGGTCCCCGGTCTCCGGTCCCGAAAAATCCCGCGCCATCTGATCGATCAACGCCAGAAACGCCCTCACTGCATTCTTCGCGCGCCCGGCCAGTTCGCCGCCGGCCAGTTCGGTCAAGGCGGCTTCCCACATCGAGGTGTTCTCGCCGCGTGCGCGACGGCGCAGCGCGTCCAGCGTGCGCTCGCCGATGCCGCGCGGCGGCGTGTTCACCGCACGCTCGAACGCGGCATCGTCGTGGCGGTTCGCGGTGAGGCGAAGGAAGGCCAGGGCATCCTTGACCTCGGCGCGATCGAAGAACCGCTGTCCGCCGTAGACGCGGTACTTGATGTTGCGCTGGGTCAGCTGTTCCTCGAAGTTGCGCGACTGTGCGTTGGAGCGGTACAGGATCGCGCAGTCTTTCGCGCTGCCCGGAGGTGAATCGTCGTGGCCGGCGATGAACTCGCGGATGCGCTCGATCACGAAGCGCGCCTCGTCCTGTTCGTTGTAGGCCGCGTACAGCGCGATGCGTTCGCCTTCGCCGCCGGCGGTCCACAGCTGCTTGCCCAGGCGCCCGCCGTTGTGCGCGATCACGCTGTTGGCGGCCTTGAGGATGGTCGCGGTGGAGCGGTAGTTCTGTTCCAGCTTGATCGTGCGGGCACCGGGGAAGTCGCGCAGGAACTGCTGCATGTTCTCGACCTTGGCGCCGCGCCAGCCGTAGATCGACTGGTCGTCGTCGCCGACGGCGAACACTTGACCGGAAGCCGCCCGTCCCGTGGCGCCGGCCAGCACGCGGATCCATGCATATTGCAGCGTGTTGGTGTCCTGGAACTCGTCGATCAGCAGATGCCGCCAGCGCTGCTGGTAGTGCTCCAGCACCGCCGGGTTCCTCAGCCACAACTCGTGCGCCCGCAGCAGCAGTTCGGCGAAATCGACCAGCCCGGCGCGACGGCAAGCGTCTTCGTAGGCCTGGTAGATCTGCACGAAGGTGCGCGTGACGGGGTGGTCGCGGTGTTCGATGCCGTCGGGGCGCTTGCCCTCGTCCTTCCAGTGGTTGATCTGCCAGCTGGCCTGGCGCGGCGGAAACTTCGCATCGTCCAGGCCCAATCCGGCGACGACGCGCTTGACCAGCCGCAGCTGGTCGTCGGCGTCGAGGATCTGGAAGGTTTCCGGCAACCCCGCCTCGCGCCAGTGCCGGCGCAGCAGGCGATGGGCAATGCCGTGGAAGGTGCCTACGGTGAGCCCCTGCGTGCCGCCGGGAATCAGCGCATCGAGCCGCGTACGCATCTCGCCGGCGGCTTTGTTGGTGAAGGTGACGGCGAGGATCGCCCACGGCGGCACCCGCTCGACCTGGGTCAGCCAGCCGATGCGGTGGGTCAGGACGCGGGTCTTGCCGGAACCGGCGCCGGCCAGTATCAGGTAATGGCCGGACGGGGCGCAGACCGCTTCACGCTGCGCGTCGTTGAGCGGGTCGATCAGGTGCGAGACATCCATCGTGCCGATTGTACCGGGCTGCCCAACGAAAACCGCCGCGAATGCGGCGGTTTTCGGGCGTCGACGATGCTCAATTTTTGGCGGTGCTCAATTCTTCTTGATGAAACCGCCAACCGCCAGCAGGCCACCCACCACGATGCCGGCGATGCCCAGCCACTGCGGTATGTCTTTGTCCTGGGTGGCGGTGAGTTTGGCCGAACCGACCTGCAGCACGGTGTCGGTGTCCTGGTAGCTGGCATGGCCGGCGATGACCCAGATGCCGGCGACCAGCAAGATGATGCCGGCGATGATCAGTCCTGCGCGCATGAATACCCCTCCTCGATGGTAGTGTCCGAGTATGCCGCCTGTACATGTGCAGAAGAAGTACACGCAGGTGCGGGGCGCAAAAAAAGACCCCGAAGGCCAGGGGGAGCCTTCGGGGTCGGTGGAGGCGAAACCCAGGGGAGAGGTTCGCGTCCGGTTGGCGGCTCAGGGAGGTGAGCCAGCCGTGGATGCCATTGCGTGCACCCGATAACTTTGAACGGCGAATGCGGCGAAAGTTGCACAGGCGGCAGGGCAAATTTATCGCCGGTTCATATCATGAAACATTAACCTGCAAGTGGTTGTTGTGCCTGCAGGCCCGGCGGCGGTGGCGGCTTCAGTGCGCCTCGTCCCAGTTCGCGCCCACCCCCACATCGACCAGCAATGGCACCGCCAGTTCCGCTGCACCGGACATGCGTTCGATGACCGCGGCACGCACGCTGTCGACCGCGTCGGCGCGCACCTCGAACACCAGCTCGTCGTGTACCTGCATCAGCATGTGGACGTCGTCGCGCCCGTCGATCCAGGCGGCCATGGCGATCATTGCGCGCTTGATGATGTCGGCCGCGGTGCCTTGCATCGGCGCATTCACCGCCGCGCGTTCGGCACCCTGGCGCAGGCCCTGGTTGCGCGAGGTGAGATTTTCCAGATACAGCCGCCGGCCAAACAGGGTTTCGACGTAGCCGTCGCGGTGCGCCTGCTCGCGCGTGGCGTCCATGTAGGCGCGTACGCCGGGATAGCGCGCGAAATAGCGTGCCATGTAATCGCTGGCCTCGCCGCGGTCGACGCCGAGCTGGCGAGCCAGTCCGAACGCGCTCATGCCATACATCAGGCCGAAGTTGATCGCCTTGGCGGCGCGGCGCTGATTGGTGGTGATTTCGTCCGGCGGCACACCGAACACTTCCGCCGCGGTGGCGCGATGCACGTCGCCCCCTTCGCGGAACGCGCGCAGCAGGCCCTCGTCGCCGGACAGGTGCGCCATGATGCGCAATTCGATCTGCGAGTAATCCGCCGCCAGTACCTTCCAGCCCGGCGGCGCGATGAAGGCCTGGCGGATGCGCCGGCCCTCCTCGGTACGTACCGGGATGTTCTGCAGGTTCGGGTCGGACGAGGACAGCCGCCCGGTCGCCACCGCGCCCTGGTGATAGCTGGTGTGCACGCGACCGGTGCGCGGGTTGACGATGCCGGCCAGCTTGTCGGTGTACGTGGAACGCAGCTTGGCCAGCCCGCGATAGTCCAGGATCAGCCGCGGCAGCTCGTGCATGTCGGCGATGGCTTCCAGTGCCTCCTCGTTGGTGGAGGGCTGGCCAGTCGGGGTTTTCAGCTTCGCCTTGAGGCCGAGTTCGTCGAACAGGATCGCCTGCAGCTGCTTGGGCGAGTCCAGGTTGAACTCGCGCCCTGCCGAGCTGTATGCCAGCTGCTGCAGTTCCAGCATGCGCTTGCCCAGTTGCTGGCTCTGTCTGCGCAGTTCGTCGCCGTCGATCAGCACGCCGTGCCGTTCCATCGCGGCCAGCACCGGCACCAGCGGAATCTCGATCTCTTCGTAGACTCCGCGCAGCTTCGGTGCGCTCTGCAACATGGGCCACAGCGCGTGATGCAGGCGCAGGGTAACGTCGGCATCTTCGGCGGCGTAGCGGCAGGCGGTGTCCAGATCCACCTGCGAGAACGAGATCTGCTTCGCGCCCTTGCCGGTGACCTGCTCGTACTTGACCGTCTCGTAGCCGAGGTACTTGCGTGCCAGCGAATCCATGTCGTGGCGCGTGGCGGTGGCGTTCCACACGTAGGATTCGAGCATGCTGTCGTGCCGGAGCCCCTGCACGGCGATGCCGTAATGGCTGAGCACGTTGATGTCGTACTTGGCATGCTGGCCGAGCTTGGCCTTGGCAGCGTCCTCGAACAGCGGCTTGAGTGCGGCCAGCACGCTGTCGCGGTCGAGCTGCCCAGGCGCGCCGGGATAATCGTGGCCCAGCGGGATGTAGCAGGCCTGGCCCAACGCCACCGCGAAACTGATGCCCACGATGTCCGCACGCATCGCATCGACGCTGGTGGTTTCGGTATCGAACGCGATCAGTTCGGCGTTGCGCAGTTTTTCCAGCCACCCATCGAAACAGGTCCAAGTGGTGACCAGTTCGTACTCGCCCGGATCCCGTAGGAGCGCACCCTGTGCGCGATGCTCTTGGGTCGATACCTCGGAGCTATCGCCAGAGCTATCGCCAGAGCTTTCGCGCACAGAGTGCGCTCCTACGGATTCCGAGGTTCCGTCCAAGTCCTTCAGCGCCGTCTTGAACTCGTAGCGGGTGTACAACTCGCGCAGCTGTGCGGTATCCGCCTCGCGCCGGGCTAGGTCGGTGGGGCCGAATTCCAGCGGCACATCGGTCTTGATCGTCACCAGTTCGCGCGACAGCGGCAGCTGTGGCAGCGTGGCGCGCAGGCTCTCGCCGATCTTGCCGCCGATCTGCCCGGCATTTGCCATCACGCCGTCCAGCGTGGCGTATTCGGCCAGCCACTTGGCGGCGGTCTTCGGGCCGCACTTGGGCACGCCCGGCACGTTGTCGACGGCGTCGCCGGTAAGCGCGAGGAAGTCGACGATCTGCTCCGGCCGCACGCCGAATTTTTCCATCACCCCGGCGCTGTCGGTGACGGTGTTGCTCATGGTGTTGATGAGGGTGACGTGCGGCCCCACCAGCTGCGCCATATCCTTGTCGCCGGTGGAGATCAGCACCTCGATGCCGAGTGCCTGCGCCTGCATGGCGAGCGTGCCGATCACGTCGTCGCCTTCGACCCCGGGCACGCGCAGGATCGGAAAGCCCAGCGCGCCCACGATCGCCAGCATCGGTTCGACCTGCGCGCGCAAGTCGTCCGGCATCGGCGGCCGGTTCGCCTTGTACTGCTCGTACAAGGCGTCGCGGAAGGTCGGGCCGGGGGCATCGCTGACAAAGGCGAGATAGTCCGGGTTGGCCTTCAACGTCGCGCGCAGCATGTTGACCACGCCGAACAGTGCGCCGGTCGGCTCGCCGCGGGCATTGGTCAGCGGCGGCAGCGCATGGAAGGCACGGTACAGATAGGAGGAGCCGTCGATGAGAATGAGTTTGGGCATGGGGTGGGCTGGCCTATGCGAAGCAGGTCGCGCCGGGAGCTGTTTGCCGGCGGGACAAGGAAGAGTGAGGAAGTGTATGTCGATACACGACCGAATGATGACGCGGGACTGCCGGCAAACAGACCCGGCCCTGCGGGTTGCCCTACCGTGGCCGCCATGCGGCGGCGCGCAGCTTGACCATGCAATGAGCATGGCCTGCGCTGCGCGCCACCACCTGACAACCACGGCAGGGCAACGCGGCCTGCTTCGCATAGGTCAGCACACCCCGACCATTCTCGCATGCACGCGCGAATCGACGCGCTTCACGAACGCTCGGCGGGCGCACTGCTATGCTTTGCTTCCCGATCGAGGTTGCCGCCATGAAAATCGCCGCCTTGCTGGTTGCCGCCAGCGTTCTGCTCGCTTCCAGCGCCTTTGCGCAGTCGTCGGCGCCGAACGCGAACGTGCCGCCACCACCGGGCATCAACGATCCGGGCGTGAAGGCGGTGTCGTCCCCGGCGAAATCGGCAGTCGAGTCCGGGCAGACCGGCACGCCGAAGTCCAGCCAGGCGCCGCTGACCCTGCCGCCCATGAAGAGCGGCGATAGCCGGCTCGGCCGCAAGGCGTCGCTGCCGGATGTCCATGTGCGCCAGGAAGGTGACATCAATGTGCAGGAATACCGGCGCAATGGTCAGGTCTACATGGTGGTGGTGACGCCCAAGAACGGCATTCAGCAGATCTACACGGTCGATCCGCAGGGACGGCTGGTCGATGAGCACGGCCAAAAGCCGGTGGGGCCTGTCATGTACAAGGTGCTGGAGTGGGGCAAGAGCAGGCCACCCGCGGAGACTGCACCTGCAGCTACACGCAGTAGCGACGGGCACTGAGGCCACTCGCGGCATGTCGTCCTCGACGCATGCCGGGTTGCCGACATCGGGGGCACGCCCGGGCAAGGGGATGGACCATGCACCTGCGTGAAAGCTGGCTGCTGTTCGCGCTGGGCTCGGCGCTGTTTGCGGCGTTGACGGCGGTGTTCGGCAAGCTCGGCGTGGCCGGCATCAATTCCAACCTCGCCACCTTCATTCGCACCATCGTGATCCTGCTGGTCACTGCCGGCATCCTCAGCCTGCGCCGGGAGTGGGCCAGGCCGGCCGGACTGCCGCTGCACAGCTGGCTGTTCCTGGTGCTGTCGGGTATCGCCACCGGGCTGTCGTGGCTTTGCTATTACCGTGCGTTGCAGCTTGGTCCGGTCAGCAAGGTGGCGCCGATCGACAAGCTCAGCGTGGCCCTGGCGATCGTGCTGGGGTTGGTGTTTCTCGGCGAGCGGCCAAGCTGGCCGCTGCTGATCGGCGGCATGCTGATCGTGTCCGGGGCGATGGTGATTGCGTTGTTTTGAACGGTCCGACAGGCTTGGCGGCCTGCCGGACTTCGGTCGGCCGGGCTGCGAATCCGTCTGTGCGGTTCCTATTTCCGCCGCTTCCTGGCCCATGGAACCACCATGGGCCGGCGAAGCGTCGTAGTGTGCCCTCGCACAGCCGAATTCTCGCCTCGACCACCAAAGCACGGCAGGCTGCTAGAGCGGATCGTCCAGCTCAGGGTAATGGCGGAAGATGCCGTTCTCGTTGAATGCCAGTCGCCGCGGAGAGTCGAGATAAGCCGCGATGCGCGGCCGTTCCGCGACCCGTTTGCCCAGGGCTCGCAGCCGTGGGAGGTCGCGCCCGAGGCGCCGCATCGCGCGGGGGAACGCGTAGTCCAGTCCGGCCATCAGCTGGAATAGCGAAAGGTCGACATAGGAGTGTTCGCGCAGGGCGTGCCGACCGCCGCTGCGCCCCAGCACCTGCTCGAAGTAGCCGAGGAACCGGGGCAACCGGTTCTCGCGCAGATCAGCCGCCCGCCGCCGCGCCTCGACGCGCTGGTCGTCGTAATACAGGCTGCCGGCGATCGGATGATGGGAGTCGTGCACTTCGGCGACCAGGTCGCTGATGGTCAGCTGCAGCTGATGCGCGTAGAGCCGCCGGCTTTCGCTGGCGGCCACCAGGTCCAGTGGCGGCCCGAGATACTGCAGGATGTTCGCCACCTGCGCGAGCACCAGTCGCCCGGCTTGGAGAAACGGCGGGGCAAACGGCAGTGCACCGGCATGCCGGCCATCGAGGAAGCTGACGATCGCGTCATCGCCCTGCCCGCGGGCCACGTCGTCATAGCTTGCACCGGCATCCTCCAGCGCCAGCCTGATGAATTCACCGCGCCCCTGGATGCCTGACCAGTAATACAGTTTGTAGTGCATCGCAGCCTCCGTCGTGAAGTACCGGTGTCGGCATGTGCGACCCTCACGCGACGTGAGCAGATCGCCGCCGGACCGGAACCATCCACCGGACAGTGTGACGCCCGCGGTCAGTGCCGGAAGTGCCGGACTCCGGTGAACACCATCGCCATGTCGTGTTCGTCGGCGGCGGCGATGACCTCGGCGTCGCGCATCGAGCCGCCGGGCTGGATCACTGCCCGGATGCCTGCGGCGGCGGCCGCATCGATGCTGTCGCGGAACGGGAAGAACGCATCGCTCGCCATCGCGCTCCCCGGCACGGTCAACCGCGCCTCCTCGGCTTTCAGGCCGGCGATCTTCGCACTGATGACACGGCTCATCTGGCCGGCACCGACGCCGATCGTGCGCCCATCCTTTGCGTAGACGATCGCGTTGGACTTCACGTATTTCGCCACCTGCCAGGCAAACAGCAGGTCATCGAGCTCCTGCGACGTGGGTGCGCGCCGGCTCACGACTTTCAGTTCGGCGCGGACCACCATGCGCCGGTCGGCGCTCTGGATCAGCAGGCCGGAGCCGACGCGCTTGAGGTCGTGCGTGTTGTGGCCGTCGCCCGGTGGAATCTCGAGCACGCGCACGTTGGCTTTCGCGGCGGCGGCTTCGACCGCACCCGTTTCGACCTTCGGCGCGATCAGTACCTCGACGAACTGGCGCTTGAGGATCGTCTTCGCGGTTTCGGCATCGAGCGGGCGATTGAACGCCACGATCCCACCGAACGCGGAAGTCGGGTCGGTCGCATAGGCCAGCTCGTAGGCTGCCAGCGGATCGGCCGCCACGGCGACGCCGCAGGGGTTGGCGTGCTTGACGATGACGCAGGCCGGCGCCTCGAACTGGCGCACGCACTCCCATGCGGCATCGGCATCGGCGATGTTGTTGTACGACAGCGCCTTGCCCTGCAACTGGCGGAACGTGGCCAGTGTGCCCGGCGCCGGATGCAGGTCGCGGTAGAACGCCGCCTGCTGATGCGGGTTTTCGCCGTAGCGCAGATCCATCAACTTCACGAAGCGCTGGTTGCTCTGCGCCGGGAAGGCGGCGTGGCCGGCAATCGCGGCCTGTGCGTCATCGAGTTCGAGCGCGGAAAGATAGTCGCTGATCGCACTGTCGTAGTCGGCGACGCGGTTGAACGCGGCAACCGACAGCTTGAAACGGGTGGCGCGGGTCAGGCCGCCGTGCGTCTCGATCTCGTTCAACGCATCGGCATACTGGTCGGGCGAGGTGAGTACGCCGACGTCGTTCCAGTTCTTTGCCGCGGAACGCAGCATCGCCGGACCGCCGATGTCGATGTTCTCGATCGCCTGCTCGAGCGTGCAGCCCGGCTTTGCCACGGTGGCCTCGAACGGGTACAGGTTGAGCACCAGCAGGTCGATCGGCGCGATGCCCAGTTCGGCCATCACCGCGTCGTCGGTGCCGCGGCGACCGAGCAGCCCGCCGTGCACGTTCGGGTGCAGCGTCTTCACGCGGCCGTCCATGATCTCGGGGAAACCGGTGACGTCGCTTACCTCCGTCACCGCCACGCCGGCCTCGCGCAGCGCCTTCGCACTGCCGCCGGTGGACAGCAGCTCCACGCCGCAGGCCGCCAGTCGCTGGCCCAGCTCGATCAGGCCGGACTTGTCGGACACGCTGAGCAGTGCCCGGCGGATCGGCGCGGGGTTGGATGGGGACATGAGCAGTTTCCAGATGGGGAAAGCCGCTCATTATAGCCGTCCGATCCGCAGGCCGTTCCCGCACCGGCCGGATGCCTGGCGAATGGCCCGGGTCGGCCGCCTACAACAGGCCGTGCGCGGCCAGCTTCTTGCGCAAGGTGGCGCGGTTGATGCCGAGCGCGGAAGCGGCGCGGCTCTGGTTGCCGTCATGAAACGCCAGCACTTCGCGCAGCAGCGGCCTCTCGACTTCACGCAGCACCAGGGCATGCAGGCCTTCGCTGCATTCGGTATCGCCGATGTCGGCAAGATAACGACGCACGCTGTGCGTAACGCATTCGCTCAAGGCACTCTGGGGGGCAGTGTGCTGCGACGAGGTCTGCCTTGAGGCCTCGTCGGCAGACAATGTTGCGGCGTTCACGGACATTTCCCCTCACAGACGAAGCGGCGGCTGCATTGGCCACGGCATGTGGTAGCAACTGTTGACGCGGATGGCGGTGCGGACCGGATGCCGGGTGGCAACCTGCGCGATAGGGGGCTGAGTCTACCCGCGTGTGTCGACAATTTTAAGTCCTATTCGAAATTGATTTCGAAAGCCACCGCCTTGTCGCCGGGATCCTCCACCTCGAACAGCAACACGGTACTGGCTCCCGGGGCCATGCCGCGTTGCAAAATCTCGTCGTCGTCGAGGTATTCGCGCGGGCGCAACCGGCGCATGGCCAGGCGCCGGCCGCTGGCGTTGGACAAGATGATCGTGACGATCGGGTACGGTTGCGCGAACGCGGCTTCGTTGCGCACGCTGGCGCTGATCATCAATGCACCGGGCACGCTGGGGTGCGCCTGCACGTTGCTTGCGAGCAGGCGCAGTTGTTGCGGGGCGGCGACCAGCGGAAGCTCGCAGTGCAGCAGTTGGCAATTGTTGCGCAGCCAGCCACCCACGGCGGGATTGCGGATCAGCGCGTCGCGGTCGATCCATGCCAGCTGCATTCCGAGCAACAGCGACAGCACGATGCATGCGGTGACCCAGGGCCAACGACGCTCACCGGGCTCGCGCGGGTGTCGCTGGCGCCGGCGTCGATGTGCGCGTGCGGGCACGGGTGCCTGCCGCTCGCGAACGAAGCGCGGTGCGAACTCCATCTGCGCGAAGTCCACCGAGGATTCCCCTGCTGCCGTCACCGGGTCGTCGCCGGCGACCGCCGGTGGGTCGGGTCGCGGCCGGTAGACCGCCAGTTCCAGTGACGGCGGTTGATCGGACGCCACCTGCGGCGGCAGCAATCGAAACGGCTCCGCCGGCAACTGTCCGGCCAGGCTTGCCATCGCATCGAATTCGATACCGCAATAGCCGCAGGCGACATAGCCACGCGCCCGCGCCAGGATGTCCACATCCAGTGAAAAGACGGTCAGGCAGTCGGGACATTGGGTGTACATGCGGGCCGTGTGCAAGCGAGGTGGTGCAAGCCTAGCAGTCTGTCGGATCGTTGTTCGGCCGGTTTGCGAGTGAGTCCATGCCGGTCAACGCAATCAGCGGCGCCGACCGCTGATTCGCACCCAGTCCTCGCGGCGATCCACGCGCAGCTCGTCAAACCATTCCGCGTAATGCCGCAGCAGATCTTCCTGCTGGCCGGCAAGGATGCCGGAGATCGCGAACGGCGCGCGTGGCTTGGCGGCGGCAGCAAACGTCGACGCCAGTTCGAGCAATGGGCCGGCGAGGATGTTCGCGAGAAACACGTCGGCAGGTTTCGCCACGGCGTCCTGCGGAAGATACAGCGCCAGTCGTTCGGCGACGCCATTGCGTTGGGCGTTGTCGGCCGAGGCAGTCAGCGCCTGCGGATCGTTGTCGATGCCCACGGCACTGGCCGCACCGAGCTTCAGCGCGGCGATCGCCAGAATGCCCGAACCGCAGCCGTAGTCGATCACGGTTTTGCCGGCAAGGTCGAGTCCATCCAACCACTCCAGGCACAGCGCGGTGGTTGGATGCGTGCCGCTGCCGAAGGCCAGGCCCGGATCGAGCCGGACCACTACCGGCGCGTCATCGCCGTTCTCGCCGCACGCGGGCGGTTCGATGTTCCACGGGTAGATCCACAGGCGCCGGCCGAACGGCATCGGCTGATACTGGTCCATCCACACCCGTTCCCAGTTCTGGTCGGCCACTTCGCGAAACTGCAGTTGAGCCGGTTCGAGCCATGGCAGCAGTTCACCGAGAGTCTCGGTGAGGCCGCGGCGATCGATGTGTTCATCGAACAGTGCATTCAGGGTGATCGTCGGCCACAGCGGTAATTCGCCCACGCCGGGCTCGAAGATCGCCTGTTCGTCCGGCGTCTGTGCGTCGGCGTCCTGCAGGGTGATCGCCAGCGCGCCCAGATCGTTCAGTGCGTCTTCGACAGCGGGCTGCTGTGCGGCGCGGACAGTAAGGGAAAGTTCGAGAAAAGGCATGGTCGATTTCGTTCGGTGGCAGGAGCGCAACCTGTGGGAGCGGCTTCAGCCGCGATGCTCTTACTCAGACTAAGCAAGAGCATCGCGGCTGAAGCCGCTCCTACACGGTGTGCTCCTGAGGAGGGATCAGTTGCCGGTGGGGTGCGGCTCTTTCTGTTCCGCCATCCGCTTTTCCAGATAGTGGATGTTCTGGCCGCCGTGCTGGAAGCCGGCGTCGGCCATGATCCGCTGCTGCAACGGGATGTTGCATTTCACCCCTTCGATCACCGTCTCGGCCAATGCCATGCGCATGCGCGCGATCGCGGTCTCGCGGTCGGGGCCGTGCACGATCAGCTTGCCGATCATCGAATCGTAATTCGGCGGGATGCGGTAGCCGTCGTACAGGTGGGTGTCGACGCGCACGCCGGGGCCGCCGGGTGCCTCGAAGCGCTTCACCGTGCCGGGGCTGGGCATGAACGTCTCGGGATCCTCGGCGTTGATGCGGCACTCGATCGCATGGCCGTGGATGACGATGTCCTGCTGCCGGATCGACAGCTTCTCGCCGCCGGCGATCAGCAACTGCTCACGCACCAGGTCGATGCCGGTGATCAGTTCGGTCACCGGGTGCTCGACCTGGATGCGGGTGTTCATCTCGATGAAATAGAAGTGGCCGTTCTCGAACAGGAACTCGAACGTGCCGGCTCCGCGATAGCCGATGCGCAGGCAGGCGTCGACGCAGACCTTGCCGATCTGCTCGCGCTGCCCGGGCGTGATGCCGGGCGCGGGGGCTTCTTCGACCACCTTCTGGTGGCGACGCTGCATCGAGCAGTCGCGCTCGCCCAGATGGATCGCGTTGCCCTGGCCGTCGGCCAGCACCTGGATCTCCACGTGGCGCGGGTTCTCCAGGAACTTCTCCATGTAGACCTGTTCGTTGCCGAACGCGGCCTTGGCTTCGGCCTTGGTCATGCTGACGGCGTTGCCCAGATGGGCCTCGGTGCGCACCACGCGCATGCCGCGGCCGCCGCCGCCGCCGGCTGCCTTGATGATCACCGGGTAACCGATCTCGCGCGCGATGCGCACGTTTTCGTCCACGTCCTCGCCGAGCGGTCCGCCCGAACCGGGGACGCACGGCACGCCGGCCGCCTTCATCGCGCGGATCGCCTCGACCTTGTCGCCCATCAGGCGAATCACCTCGGCGGTCGGGCCGATGAACACGAACCCGGATTGCTCCACCTGTTCGGCGAAGTCGGCGCGTTCCGACAGAAAGCCATAACCGGGATGGATCGCGCCGGCGTCGGTGATCTCGGCTGCGGCGATGATGCGCGGGATATTGAGATAGCTGTCAACCGAGGGGCCGGGGCCGATGCACACCGACTCGTCGGCGAGACCGACGTGTTTCAGGTTGCGATCCACGGTGGAGTGCACCGCCACGGTCTTGATGCCCAGACTGTGGCAGGCGCGCAGTATGCGCAGGGCGATTTCGCCGCGGTTGGCGATGACGACTTTTTCTAGCATGGGAAAAACTCCGGAGGCCGGGACCGGGGACCGGGGACCGGGGACCGGAAGAGCAAAAGCGGCGCGGCTCTTGGCTTTTCCTGGTCCCCGGTTCCCCGTCCCCGGTCCCGCCCAACATCAGGCAATGACAAACATCGGCTCGTCGAATTCCACCGGCTGGCCGTTCTTGACCAGGATGGCCTGCACGGTGCCGGCCACGTCGGCTTCGATCTGGTTGAACATCTTCATCGCCTCGATGATGCCCAGCGTCTCGCCGGCCTGGACCTGCTGGCCGACCTTGACGAACGCTGGCGTGCCGGGGCTGGCCGATTCGTAGTACGTACCGACCATCGGGGCTTTCACCACGTGCCCGGCAGGCAATGCATCGGCCGTCGGGGTTTCGACGACGGCAGCTGCCGGTGCCGGTGCGCCAGCGATCGGTGCAGGGGCGGGCGCGGCGGCGACAGCCGCCGGCGCGGTATTCCTGGGGACGCGCGACAGGCGCACCACTTCCTCGCCCTCCTTGATCTCCAGTTCGGCGAGGTTGGATTCTTCCAGCAGATCGATCAGTTTCTTGATTTTGCGCAAATCCATCGGATCAGCCTTTTGTCAGTCATGCCACCGCTGGTGGCTGAATTTTGAAGAGTCCGCACACGGATGTGCGGGTTGTGCGAAGGGACTCGCGTGATGTTAAGTGGATAGAGGTCGGGCATGCTTGCCGGGCGTGTGCCTACGGCGCCGCCGGTGCCTGCAGCCGGCGCAACGCCGCTTCCAGGGCGAGGCGATAGCTGTCGGCGCCGAAACCGCAGATCACGCCGATCGCGATATCGGACAGGTACGAATGATGGCGGAACGGCTCGCGCGCATGCACGTTGGACAGATGCACCTCGATGAACGGGATCGCCACGGCGGCCAGCGCGTCGCGCAGGGCGATGCTGGTGTGGGTGAATGCACCCGCATTGCACAGGATCAGCGCGGTGCGATCATCGCGCCCCTGCTGGATGCGGCCGACCAGTTCGTGTTCGGCGTTGGACTGGAAGCAGACCAGTTCATGCCCGGCTGCGTGGGCCAGTTCGGCCAGTTGCTGGTTGATGTCGGCCAGCGTTTCGCGGCCATAGATCGCCGGTTCGCGCGTGCCCAGCAAATTGAGGTTGGGCCCATGCAGGACCAGGATCTTCGCCACGAAACCCCCAGCTTGCGTCCGGACATCCGGGCATCGACGCAGTTTGCACGTAGTCGGGAATGTTGTCCAGTTCACCGCAGATCGGCGATGTTTGACGGAGAAGCGCAAAGGTTTCCGTGCGTAAGCGTATGTCGACGCGGTGCTCAGGGCTGCTCGGCAGGTGTCGTCAGCCAAGCTTCCAGTTGCGCGGCAGGCATGGCGCCGACGTGGGTTGCCTGAATGCGTCCATCGGCGTCGAGCAGCACACTGTAAGGCAATACGCCTTGCGTATCGCCAAGTTGCCGCGAACTGTCCGGCGCGCCGAGATGGCCCAGCCAGACCGGGTAGTTCAGCCGATGTGTCGCCAGAAATGCACGCACGCGACCGGGTTCGTCCATCGCAATGCCGATGATGACCACTCCGTGTTCGCCGAACTTGGCCTGCGCCCGGGTCAGTACCGGCATTTCGTCCAGGCACGGGCCGCACCAGCTGGCCCAGAAATTCAGCAGCACACGACGACCGCGATAGTCGCTCAGGTGGTGCAGCTTGCCGTCAAGATCGGGCAAGCTCAGTGGTGGTGACCGTTGACCGACCAGGGGCGAGTCCGCCGTTGCCGACAGGGGGCTACGGTGTGCGACGTAGCCGCCGATCGCACCAGCCAGTACCGCCAGGACGAGGATCAACCAGTTGCTGCGGCTCATCATCGACGCGCCGCTTCCGTCAATGCCTGCTGCACCCGCGAGTAAGTCAGCACGGTGGACAGCTGCTTGCCGGGCCCGCCGTTGCGGGGAAACACCACGTACAGCGGTACGCCGGGCGAGTGGTATCGCTGCAGGAACGCGCCGATGCTCGGGTCGACGTCGGTCCAGTCGCCCTTCATGTAGACCGCGCCGGTACGCTGAAGCAGGTCGCGGAATGCCTGCGTATCCAGCACGGTGTGCTCGTTCGCCTTGCAAGTGACGCACCAGTCGGCGGTCATGTCGATGAAAACCGGCGTGCCCGCGGCACGCAGTGCGGCGAGTTTCTGCGGGCTGTACGCCACCACGCCATCCCGGGGCACGGCGACGGCAGAGGGCCGTGGCACCTGGGCGAGCAGATACATCGGCACGAGGGTGACCAGCGCCAGCAGCGCGACCAGCGCGCGGCTCGAGGAGCCGCGCGAGCGGCTGCGCTCGAACCACCACAGCGTCATTGCCAGCAGCACCATCGCCACCAGCACCAGGCCCACCGCATCGGCGCCACGCTGGTTG
The DNA here is from genome assembly GCA_035530315.1 of Rhodanobacter sp. Classification (GTDB taxonomy): domain Bacteria; phylum Pseudomonadota; class Gammaproteobacteria; order Xanthomonadales; family Rhodanobacteraceae; genus Rhodanobacter. The sequence goes on from DATKVA010000117.1 coordinate 50,447, forward strand.
GCCAGCACCCACACCAGCCATGCCGCGGTCAGATACATCGGGAATGCCAGCACCTGTTTCAGCGTTTCCATCCAGCGCCCGGGCCGCGGCAACAACCGCGCCAGTGCAGGCACGAAACCGATCAGCAGGAACGGCAGCGACAGGCCGAGGCCCAGCATCAGAAACACCAGCAGCGCGGAAAGCATCGGCGCGGCGAACGCGTACGCCAGCGCGCTGCCCATGAACGGCGCGGTGCAGGGGCTGGCCACCACCACCGCCAACACGCCGGTGAAGAAGTCCCCGGCCGGGCCGGAGCGGGCCGCCAGCACTGCGCCCGCATTGCCCAGACCGGCGCCGAACTGCACGACGCCCGACATCGACAGCCCCACCGCCAGCATCACCAGCGCCAGCACGCCGACCAGCAGCGGTTGCTGCAATTGCGTACCCCAGCCCAGTGCGTGGCCCGCTGCGCGCAAGGCAAGAATGCCCATGCCCAGTATCGCGAAACTGCTGAGTACGCCAGCGGTGTAGAACAGGGCGTGGCGGCGCGCCCTGGCGTGGCTTTCGCCGCTTTCCAGCACGCTTACCGCCTTGATCGACAGGACCGGCAGCACGCAGGGCATCAGGTTCAGTACCAGACCGCCGCCCAGTGCCAGCAGCAGCGCCGCGATCAGGCTGATCGGCAGGGCGCCGGGCGTACTGTCGAGCGGCGGCCGTTGAGGCGTCGCCGTGCCGGAGCTGGCGATACCGCTGCCGAGGTCGATGTTGATCGTGCGGGTCATCAGCGGATAGCACAGGCCGCCTTGCTGGCAGCCCTGGAAGCTGGCCTGCAGGAGCAACTGGTGCCGTCCGGCCAGATCGCCTTCGACCGTCACCGGCAAGTCGACCTGATTGAAATACACGGTGACGTCGCCGTAATGCTCGTCGTGATGCGCTGTTCCCGCCGGCCATGCGGGCTTCAGGCTGAGACCGGCGGCGTCCTCGAGCTTCAATGTGGTGCGGTCGCGATACAGGTAATAGCCGGTGGGCATCGTCCAGCGCAGCAGCAGTTGATGCGGCGAGCTGGCCAGCGCTTCGAGGCGGAACGCCTGTTCCGGCGGCAGGGCGGCGTCATCGGCGGTGCTGGCGGGTTGGCTGCCCAGGGCTTTCAGTGCGGCGCCGAGCGAGCCACCGGATGGCGCGAGCGGGGCCGCCTCCGCGGATTTTGCCGTCGCGCCGGCGGGCAGCGGCAGATCCAGCTGTTCGGTATGCGGCGGGTAGCAGATCTTCGGATCCACTTCGTGGCAGCCCTGGAACTGCACGCTCACTTTCAGCCGGGTAGTACCGGCCGCCAGCGTGTACGGCACGCTGGCATCGACGGCGTGGTGATAGATCTCCACGTCGCCGATATAGGGGTCGTGGTGCTTCTTGCCGTCGGGAAGCTGCGCCACTCCCAGCGTCACGCCATTGCCGGCCATGAACTTCATGCGGCCGCGATAGAGGTAGTAGTCCGGCGCGATCGTCCAGTGCAGTTTCAATACGCCCGGAGTGGTGGCATCGGCACTGAGCTGGTATGCGTCAGTGACGGGCAGCAGGTCGCGGGTGTTCTGCGCGAAAACCGGCAGCGTGCATAACAGCAGGCTCAGCCAGACCAGCAACCTGGCGGGCTTTGCTGGTCGAGGCGGGAATATCGACCGCATAGGCGGATTCGCAGCCCGGCCGAGCAAAGTCCGACAGGCTGCTGGCAAGCGGGCGGCCGGTGGGCCGGCAAACAGCGATCGCATCATGACTCCATCTATACCATGGGCCCGAACTCGGGGCGGACGAACGTGCATTATGGCTTAGCTGCCACGGCGGCAGCTGCGCTCAACCTGCGCTGTTGGCGCGCACCCAGTCCAGATAGGCCGCGTGTCCGTGTCGCACCGGCACCGCGATCAGTTCGGGCACATCGTAGGGGTGCAAGACCAGCAGGCGGGCTTTCAGTTCCTCGAAGCATCGGGCGGTGGTCTTGATCAGCAGCAGTTCTTCGCTGTCGGTGGTCACGACGCCATGCCAGCGATAAGTGGAACTGGCGCCGGGCAGGCGGCTGACGCAGGCGGCCAGCCGTTCGTCGACCAACGCCGCGGCAATCGTCTGCGCGCTGACGGCATCGGGGCAGCTGCAGTAGCAGAGCAGAACGGTGTCGGGCATGTCGACAGCCTATCGCGCACCGCGCAGGAGCGCACCTTGTGCGCGAATGCCTTTACCCGAGCGCCGACGCATCGCCATCCGCGTAGGAGCCCGCTCGCGGGCGATGCTCTTGTTCTGAACCATATTAGAGAGCATCGCCCGCAAGCGGGCTCCTACCGGCGGTGGATTGGGCCTGAATACCGTGCGGCCCTTGAAAGTCATCCCCATCTGCCCAATTTGCTTGCAGTCACCGGAACGAAGCTCTTGCAACGGCAAGCTGTATCGCTAAAATTGGCACTCGTTTACCATGAGTGCTAACAAGACCGCAGATCCGGGTCTCGAAAGCCTTGTTCCCCCTCAAACAAATGGGAGTCATCCATGAGCACACTGCGTCCGTTGCATGATCGCGTCATCGTCAAGCGCCTGGAAGAGGAGCGCGTTTCCGCCGGTGGCATCGTCATCCCCGACAGCGCCACCGAAAAGCCCACCCGCGGCAAGGTCGTCGCCGCCGGCACCGGCCTGATCATGAGCGATGGCAAGGTGCGCCCGATGTCGCTGAAGGCCGGCGACGTGGTGCTGTTCGGCAAGTACGCCGGCCAGGAAATCAAGATCGACGGCGAAGAACTCGTGTTCCTGAAGGAAGACGACATCGTGGCCGTGATCGAAGGCTGATTGGTGGGGGCCCGATTGGCTGAGCGCGAATCAAAAGCGCGCACGCCAGTCGCCTTCGGCTCCTTCTTGTTCGGCTCTCGCGACGTGTTCCATACCTAATTTAATTTTTTTGAGGCAAAAAAATCATGGCAGCTAAAGAAGTACGTTTCGGCGAAGACGCCCGCGCCCGCATGTTGAAGGGCGTCAACACCCTGGCCAACGCGGTCAAGGTCACCTTGGGCCCGAAGGGCCGCAACGTCGTGCTCGAGAAGAGCTTCGGCGCCCCCACGATCACCAAGGACGGCGTGTCCGTCGCCAAGGAGATCGAGCTGGCCGACAAGTATGAGAACCTCGGCGCGCAGATCGTCAAGGAAGCCGCGTCCAAGACCTCCGACGTGGCCGGTGACGGCACCACCACCGCCACCGTGCTGGCGCAGGCGTTTATCCAGGAAGGCCTCAAGGCCGTCGCCGCCGGCATGAATCCGATGGATCTGAAGCGCGGCATCGACAAGGCGGTCAACGCCGCCGTCGGCGAGCTGAAGAAGCTGTCCAACCCCACCGCGAACGACAAGGAAATCGCCCAGGTCGGCACGATCTCGGCCAACTCCGATGTCAACATCGGCGACATCATCGCCACCGCGATGAAGAAGGTCGGCAAGGAAGGCGTGATCACCGTCGAGGAAGGTTCCGGCCTGGAGAACGAGCTCGACGTGGTCGAGGGCATGCAGTTCGATCGCGGCTACCTGTCGCCGTACTTCATCAACAACCAGACCAGCCAGCAGGTCGAGCTGGACGATCCGTACATCCTGATCCACGACAAGAAAGTGTCGAACGTGCGCGAGCTGCTGCCCGTGCTCGAGGCCGTCGCCAAGGCCGGCAAGCCGCTGCTGATCGTGGCCGAGGAAGTCGAGGGCGAGGCGCTGGCCACGCTGGTGGTCAACACCATCCGCGGCATCGTCAAGGTCGCCGCCGTCAAGGCGCCAGGCTTCGGTGACCGTCGCAAGGCGATCCTGGAAGACATCGCGGTGCTGACCAACGGCCAGGTCGTGTCCGAGGAAGTGGGCCTGTCGCTGGAGAAGACCACGATCGCCGATCTGGGTCGCGCCAAGCGCATCGTCATCACCAAGGAAAACACCACGATCATCGACGGTGCCGGCGAAGCGCAGAAGATCCAGTCGCGCATCAGCCAGATCAAGGCGCAGATCGAGGAGACCTCATCCGACTACGACCGCGAGAAGCTGCAGGAGCGCGTGGCCAAGCTGGCCGGCGGTGTTGCCGTGATCAAGGTCGGTGCCGGCACCGAACTCGAAATGAAGGAGAAGAAGGCCCGCGTCGAAGACGCCCTGCACGCCACCCGTGCAGCCGTCGAAGAAGGCGTGGTCCCGGGCGGTGGCGTGGCGCTGATCCGCGCGCTGAAGGCGGTCGAAGGCCTGAAGGGCGACAATACCGATCAGGATCTGGGCATCGCGATCACCCGCCGTGCGCTGGAAGCGCCGCTGCGTGCGATCGTCGCCAATGCCGGCGAAGAGCCGTCCGTGATCCTCAACAAGGTCAAGGAAGGCAAGGGCAACTTCGGCTACAACGCCGCCACCGGCGAGTTTGGCGACATGGTCGAGATGGGCATCCTGGACCCGACCAAGGTCACCCGCACCGCGCTGCAGCACGCCGCGTCGGTTGCCGGCCTGGCGATCACCACCGAGGCGATCGTGGCCGAAGTGCCGAAGAAGGACGAAGGCCACAACCATGGCGCCGGCGGCATGGGCGGCGGCATGGGCGGCATGGGCGGCATGGACTTCTAAGTCCGTTCCACCGGTTGCATCGACGAAAATCCCGCCTCGGCGGGGTTTTCTCTTGGGGGTATGGTACGAGGTGGCTGCAGACACGGGCGGTGCGTCGCCAGTCGGTGTGTTCGTCCACGGTCAGTGTGCAGTCATGCGAAAAACACGAGCCCCGGGAGTGCACTTCCGGGGCTCGTCTATCACACACCTTGCGGTGGGATCAGTGTCCCGCGTTCACGCGGCTTCTGGGGCTGGCGTTGCTGCGGCCACGGGTACGGGTACTGCCCTTGGTGCCACCGTTGCTGCGGGCATTTCCGTTGCCGTTGGCGTTGGCGCTGCCGCTCGCATTGCCGCTGGCGTTGATGCCCTTCACCGCATCGCCCACCGAGCCGGCGGTGCGGTCAGAGGACTGGATTGCCGAGTGGGCCGCATCGCGAACCTCGCCGCCGACACCACGCCCCTCCTGTCCCGCCTTGCCGGCCAGGGCGGCGGTATCGAGGCCGGCGCTCTTGTCCGCGCTGGCGTTGGCGTTACCGTTCGCGCCGGCAGCGCTGGCGTGGGCCGATGCGTTGGCATCCATGCCGGCATTGGCCTGGCCGTTAGCCGTGGCGGTCGAGCGCGTTCGCCGGACGGCGTTGCGGGTCGTACGCCGGATCCGGTGGTCGGTCTGGCCCATCATGTCGC